>NZ_JARZAH010000005.1:0-412310 GCF_029892145.1 Kitasatospora sp. GP30 | reverse complement strand
GCCGCCCCCGCCCACCCCCCCCGCGGCCCCCCCCGCCCCCCAAAACAGGCGGCCCCCCCCCGTCATCCCCCGCGGCGCCCCCCCCCCCCCCCCCGGGGGGCCCCGCCCCCCCCCCCCGGGCGCCCGGGCCACCGGCTTGTCCGCGCCGGGGGCGGTCGCGGGGCGCCGGAGCAAGGATGAGGAAACCGGCATTGAACCCGTCGGGGCCGCGCCGCGTACCCGATGGCAGACGATCCAGAAGACGCCTGGCAACGACTGACTCAGCAGACGCCCCACCGGCCCGCTGGACGAGCTGCCACCTCCCGGCACCCTGCGTACCCCCACCCCCTCAGGAGGCACTGCCATGCCTTCCGTCCTCATCGTTCGCCGCGAGCAATCCCTCGTACTCCCCCGCCCCCATCCGCTGATCGCGCTGCCCGCCGCCCTGCTGTGCCTGGTCGTGGCCTGGATCCACGTCCAGGACCAGGGCGGCTTCCCCGGCAGCAAGAGCCCGCGCTACGTCGGGATCGGCTACTACCTGGTAGAGGCGGGCGGAGTGCTGACCGCGGCGGTACTCATCGCCTACGCGGTGCGCCCGCTGGCCCGGTCGGCGCTCCCCTGGCTGCTGGCGGGCGGCATCGCGGCCGGTCCGCTGATCGGCTACCTGCTCTCCCGTGGACCGGGGCTGCCGGACTACGGCGACGACCGGGGCAACTGGACCGAACCGCTTGGCCTGGCCAGCCTCGCCGTCGAGGCGGCACTGCTCGCCGTGGCGGCCGTCGCCCTGCGGATGCACCGGCGGGCTCCCGGTGCGCGGGTGAGCGGGCACGGGTGAGTGTCGGGCCGCCCGTGCTCGCGCCGGCGCCGCGTCACCCAACCGGCGGTTGACGCGGCGTCATACCGCGCGCCGACCGTCGACGGGGTGTGAAGCACCATAGATTGGCACAGTGTTCGCCCGGTATTTCCACTCATTCCGCCATCGCGTTCTCGGCGGACTGAGCAGACTGTCTCCGCACACTCCCGGAGAGCCACAGGAGACCTGCCTGCCATGAGCACCCTCAATCGCCGTCGATTCATCCAGCTGGCGGGCGGGGCCGCCGCCTTCTCCGCGCTGTCGAGCAGCATCGCGCGCGCCGCGGAGATCCCGGCCAACCGCCGGACCGGAAGCCTGAAGGACGTCGAGCACATCGTCGTGCTGATGCAGGAGAACCGTTCCTTCGACCACTACTTCGGCACCCTGCGCGGGGTTCGCGGCTTCGGCGACCCGCACCCGGTGGCGCTGCCGAACGGCAAGCCGGTCTGGTACCAGTCGAGCGGCACCAAGGACGTGCTGCCGTTCCACCCGACCGCGGACAACCTGGGCCTGCAGTTCCTGGAGGACCTGCCGCACGACTGGAACAGCACCCACCAGGCCCTGAACCACGGCAAGTACGACCAGTGGGTGCCCGCCAAGTCGGCCACCACCATGGCCTACCTGACCCGGAACGACATCCCGTTCCACTACGCGCTGGCCGACGCCTTCACCATCTGCGACGCCTACCACTGCTCGCTGCTCGGCCCCACCGACCCGAACCGGTACTACATGTGGACCGGTTACGTCGGCAACGACGGCAAGGGCGGCGGCCCGGTGATCAGCAACGCCGAGGCCGGCTACTCCTGGACCACCTACCCGGAGCGCCTGGAGCAGGCCGGCGTCTCCTGGAAGATCTACCAGGACATCGGCGACGGCTTGGACGGCGACCACGGCTGGGGTTGGATAGAGGACGCCTACCGGGGCAACTACGGCGACAACTCGCTGCTGTACTTCAACCAGTACCGCAACGCCAAGCCGGGCGACCCGCTCTACGACAAGGCCCGCACCGGGACCAACGCCAAGGCCGGCGAGGGCTTCTTCGACCACCTGAAGGCCGACGTGCTGGGCGGCAAGCTGCCCCAGGTCTCCTGGGTCGTGGCGCCCGAGGCCTTCACCGAGCACCCCAACTGGCCGGTCAACTACGGTGCCTGGTACATCTCGCAGGTGCTGGACGCGCTGACCGCCGACCCTGAGGTGTGGAGCCGCACCGCGCTGCTGATCACCTACGACGAGAACGACGGCTTCTTCGACCACGTGCTCCCGCCCTACCCGGCGGCCTCGGCGGCCGAGGGCGGCTCCACCGTGGACACCACGGGCGAGCACTTCGCCCCGGCGGCGGGCAACTCCTCCGCGGCAGGACCGTACGGCCTCGGCCAGCGGGTGCCGATGTTCGTGGTCTCGCCGTGGAGCAAAGGCGGCGCGGTCTGCTCGCAGACCTTCGACCACACCTCGATCATCCAGTTCATCGAGCAGCGCTTCGGTGTGCACGAGCCCAACATCTCGCCGTGGCGGCGGGCGGTCTGCGGTGATCTGACCGCTGCCTTCGACTTCAGCCACGGCGACGCCGAGGTGCCGGACCTGCCGGACACCGACGGATACCTGCCGCCGGACCAGAACCGCCACCCCAGCTATGTGCCGAACCCGCCGGCCGACCCCGAGCTGCCCAAGCAGGAGCCGGGCCTGCGCACCGCCCGTCCGCTCCCCTACGACCTGGCCGCCGACGGCCGGGCCGGGGCGGACGGCCGGCTGCGGATCGACTTCGCCAGCCACGGCGCGGCCGGCGCGCACTTCCTGGTCACCTCGTCGACCCAGGCCGGCGGCCCGTGGAACTACACCGTCGAGGCGGGCCGGTCACTCTCCGGTGAGTGGCAGCTTGCCACCGGCGGCTACGCCCTCGCGGTGTACGGCCCCAACGGCTTCCTGCGCGAGTTCAAGGGCACCGCGGGCGCGGCCGGCCCCGAGCTCACGGCCCGTCACCACGGCAACAGCGGTCAGCTCCAGCTTGAGCTGACCAACGAGGGCAGCACCCCGGTGCGGCTGACCATCACGGACGGCTACGGCAACGAGCACGAGGCCGCCTACCAGCTGCGCCCGGGCGCCCGGGTGACCCATGTCGCCCACCCGCACCGCAGCAACGGCTGGTACGACCTGACGGTCACCTCGGACCGGGACCCGGGCTACCGCCGGCGCCTGGCCGGCCACATCGAGACCGGCGCGCCGAGCACCAGCGACCCGGCGATCGCCGGCGCCTGACGCGCTTGGGTGGCGGCCCGCTCCGACGAGCGGGCCGCCACGTAGGAGAGCCGCCCCGCGAGCCGGTCAAGGAAGGTCGAACGGCTCCGGGACGTGCCCCTCCCAGATCCGGCGGGAGGCGTCCTCCGGGTAGGGGACGGTGGTCGACCGGGCGGCCAGCACTCGGGTGAGGTGCCGGCTGGGCCGGTACGGTGCCCAACCCGGGTCGCCCTTGACGGCGAAGTCGATCCAGGCCCGCTGGAGCTCGCGGGAGACCGCGACGGCCTCCGGGGGCGGCTCGGGGCCGAAGAGCTGAGCGCCGACGGGGCTGCTCAAGGTGCCGAACGCCAGCGGCACGTCGAGGCTGTGGCAGGCCCCCAGGACGCCGCCCAGCACCGGGGCGGGCAGCGCCAGCTCGAACACGTACGAGGTGCCGCCGGCCACGGCGTTGGCGTGCGCGAGTTGCTGCGACGGGATCCGGAACAGGGCGTCGGAGTAGACGGTCTCCAGCATCTCCTCCGCCGTGGCCTCCGGGAAGGAGGCGCGGTAGGCCTGCGGGCCGACGGCACCCGGGGCGAACAGGTCGAGGGCGGTTCGGGAGTCCTCGTCCGTGAAGCTGCCGAGCCGGCCGGTCATCACGCTGAACAGCCGGAACTCGTCCCGGGTGTGGCCGACCAGCAGCTCGATCCCGTCGGCGCGCCCGCCGGTCAGCGCGGGCCACGGGGTCTCGGGGAGCACCGAGCCGTCGACGACCGGGCAGACGGCGATGCCGGCCTGGGCGAGGCGGCCCCAGCGCTCGCGGTAGCCGGGGAGGTCGCCGCTGAGCGCGGTCACCGCGTCGGCCAGGCGCTGCGGCTCGATCTCGGCGAAGGCCGCGGCGGTGGGCAAGGTACCGAGGCGGGCGGCGAGTTCGGCGGTCACCTCGGCGGCGAGGGCGGGCGTGCAGTGGTAGGCGGGCACCGAGTGGGTGATGGCCCGCCGGAACAGGCCGCGCGCCTGCGTCATGGTCAGCAGGGCGGCGATGGAGCCCGCGCCGGCGGACTGACCGGCCACCGTGACCTGGCCCGGGTCGCCTCCGAACGCGGCGATGTTGCGCCGCACCCACTCCAGGGCCGCGATCTGGTCGAGGATGCCGCGGTTCGGCGGGGCTCCGTCGAGGAGTGCGAAACCCTCGGCGCTGACACGGTAGTTGACGCTCACCACCACGATTCCCGCTGCCGTCAGCGCCGCCGGGTCGTACATCGGGTCGCTGGAGGCCCCGCCGAAGTAGGCACCGCCGTGGATCCACACCAGCACCGGCAGTCCGGCCGCCCCCGGATCCGGTGTGCTGACGTTGAGCGTCAGCCAATTGCCGTCCGCCGCACGGCCCGCGCCCGCCGGGTCCGCGATCGCCGAGTCCGTTCCCGCCGGACCGGACTGCGGCGCGCTGGGCCCGAACTCCACGGCCTGCCTGGTCCCGTCCCAGTGCAGCGGCGGGGCGGGGGCGGTGAAACGGAACGCGCCGACCGGCGGCTGGGCGTAGGGGATACCGCGGAACACCGCGTGCCCGTCGCGCCGGCGGCCGGCCAGCACGCCCTCGGCGGTTCGCACCGTCGGCTGTGCGGCCTTGCCGCGTTCAGGCATCTCACGTCCAGGCATCTCACGTCCAGGCGTGCCGCGTTCGGACATGTTGCGCTCAGGCATGTCGATTCCTCCCTCAAGGCAGTATCCAGGTTGTTAGGTCAGGTGTATTATGTCAACCGTATTGAAAACAAGAGCCTTGCGGGGAGCAGCACCTGATGCCGAGACAGGTGGATCACCAGGAACGCCGGGAGACCATTGCCCGTGCCCTGTGGCGCGTGGTGGAGCAGCGCGGCGTGCCGCATCTCACGATGCGCGTGGTCGCCCAGGAGGCGGGCATCTCGCTAGGGCAGTTGCAGCACTACTTCGCCTCCCGGGAGGCGATGCTCTCCTTCGCCATGGACTTCTCGGCGGAGCAGAGCACGCTCCGGGTCGGCGAGGGCCTCGCCCGGCTCGGCGACCGGCCGCACCCGCGTGATGTGCTGCGCCTGATGCTGGTGGAGCTGCTTCCACTGCACCCCGACGCCCGGGCGACCAGCCGGATGAGCGCCGCCTACGTCCTGGAGGCGCTGCACAATCCGGACATCCGCGAGCGGGCCCGCGAGGGGATCTCGCACGGCCGCTCGGTGGTGGAGCAGCTGGTCCGCCAGGCGATCGCCGACGGGCAGATCGGCGCGGACCGCGACCCGGTGGTCGAGACCAACCTGCTGCTCGCCCTCACCGGCTTCACCACGCTGCTCGAACTGCATGTGATCGAGCCGCAGGATGTGCTCGCCGCGATCGACCAGCACCTTGACCGACTGTTCAACTTGCCTGCGTGAGGCAGCAGATGACCTTACACTACGCCGGAATCGCCGAGTTGGCCGACGCGGCCGAGCCGCCCGCGGTCGCCGTCGTCATCGATGTGCTGCGCGCCTTCACCGTGGCGGCGCAGGCCTTCGCGCAGGGAGCCGAGCGGATCGTGCTGGCCGAGTCGCTGGACCAGGCGCTGGCGCTGAGGGAGCGTCACCCCGACTGGGTGGCGCTGAAGGACGGTGCGCCCGCACCCGGGTTCGACGCGGTCAACTCCCCCGGCCTGCTGCGCTCGATACCGCTGGCCGGGCGCACGGTGGTGCAGAAGACGACGGCCGGCACGGTCGGCGCGCTGGCCGTCCGCGACGCGGGCCTGGTGCTCTGCGCGAGCTTCGCGGTCGCCGACGCGACGGCCCGCCTGCTGCGTGAGCGGCCGTCGTCGCCGGTGACCTTCGTGATCACCGGCGACGACGGCACGGCCCCGGAGGACCGCGCCTGCGCCGAGTACATCGCCCGCCGGACCGCCGATCCCGCCGCCGACCCCGCCCCCTATCTGCGGCGCGCCGCCCGCTCCCCCGCGGCCGCCGACCTCGCCGAGGGCCTGCGTCGCGGCTACCGCGGCGTCCACCCCGACGACGTCCCGCTCTGCCTCCAGGCCGACCGCTATCCGTTCGCGATGGCCGCCGCGCCGGTGGACGGGCTCCTGGTGCTGCGCCCACAAGGGGTCTGACGGAGCGTCAACTCTCCATCGGGATCTCGATGTCCGCCAACTTGTGGCAGGTGTCCGCCCATTCGCCGGCCGGGGTGGAGTCGCGGGTGACCGCGGCCCCGACGTAGGTGAAGGTGTCGCCGCCGGTGCGGAAGACGGTGCGCAGGGTCTGGGACAGGGAGAGGCGCCCGGGTTGGAAGCGGCCGACGAGGCCGTGGTAGGCGCCGCGGGGGAAGGGTTCGAGGTCGGCGAGGAGGGAGAGGCCGGCAGACGGGTTGCAGGGGGTGGGGAGGGCGGCGCGCAGCAGGTCGGTGAGGGTGGCGTGCTCCGACTGGACGGTGAGGACGGTCATCAGGTGCCGCAGCCGGGCGCGGTCCAGCACGGAGGTGCCGGCGCCGACCACCGCGCCGAGGCGGCGCAGCGAGCGGCGCCAGGCGCTGAGTGCCGAGGCGTGCTCGGCGAGGATCTTGCCGTCGCTGACGAAGGCGGCGGCGAGGTCGTGGTCGGTGGCGCCGGGCTGGCGGGGGTAGGTGCCGGCCAGCTTGTAGGAGCGGAAGGCGGCGAGGTTGCCGTGGACCAGCAGCTCGGGGCTGTTGCCGGCCATCTCGAAGCCGTCGTGGCGGACGTAGAAGAGCCGGCTGGTCTGCGTCGGCGGCGGGCCGGTGAGCAGCTGGCGGGTGAGCGGGAACCGGGTGCTCACGTCGACCCGGCGGGCGAGGGTGCAGCGGTGGTCGGTGCTGTCGCCGATCCATTCCAGGGCGCGCCTGACGGCGTCCTCGTAGGCGGCGCGCCCCTGCTCACTCGGGTCCGTCAGCGGCACGGATCTGACGGTGTGGGCAAGGCGCGGGCGAAGCGTCTCCCAGGCGTCCGAGGGGCGGCCGCGCAGCACGGTCGGGCCGGTCGCGTCGACCTGGAAGAGCAGTCGGGGCAGGCTGAGCCAGCTGGCCGGGTAGTCGGCGCGGGCGAGGCGGGGTTCGAGGCCGCGCAGCAGGTCGGAGCCGAGGTGGCCGAGCACGGGTGCGCCGGCGGCGTGTTCGAGGAACTCGGTGATGGCGGGCCAGGGGTCGGTCTCGGTGCCGTCGAGGGCCAGCCGGGCGCTGCTGCCGACGCCGATCAGGTAGCTGTCCGGTCCGCCGTAGACCACCAGGTCCTCGTGCGGGTCGGCATGCTCGGCGAGGGCGTGGGCCCAGGCGCGGGCGGTGGTCGCGAGGCGCGCACGTTCGGGGATCGTGTGGAGGTCGCTCATGGGCGTGCGGACGTTCCTCTCCGGGAGGGGTGGGCTGCGGTCCTGGTGCCGTACCCGGCGCTCGGGTGGCCAATCGTGTACGCAGCGTGCATCGCCCGTTCGGAGCAATAATGCCGGGGCGGCCGGTCGCTCCGCTCGCGGCAGATCGTTGTCGGCACGAGCCTTGCCGCTATGACGACGCTCGACGAGAGTCCGCAGGGTTCGCAGGCCGCGCCGCCCGTTCTTGACGTTCGCCAGCGCAACATCGTCTTCGGCACCATCGTGCTCGGAATGCTGCTGGCCGCACTCGACCAGACCATCGTCGGGACGGCGCTGCCGACCATCGTGGCCGACCTGGGCGGCGCCGCGCACATGTCCTGGGTGGTGACCTCCTATCTGCTGGCCGAGACCGTGGCCACCGCGCTGGTCGGCAAGTTCGGCGACCTGTACGGCCGCAAGCTGGTGTTCCAGGTCTCGACGATCGTCTTCATCACCGGTTCGTTCCTCTGCGGGCTGGCGACCGACATGTCGCTGCTGATCACCTGGCGGGCGTTGCAGGGCCTGGGGGCCGGCGGTCTGATGGTCACGTCGATGGCGTTGATCGCCGATGTGATCCCGCTGCGCGAGCGCGGCAAGTACCAGGGCGCGATCGGCGCGGTGTTCGGGGTGGCCACGGTGATCGGGCCGCTGCTCGGCGGGCTGTTCACCGATCACCTCTCGTGGCGCTGGGCATTCTACGTCAATGTGCCGATCGCCGTCGTGGTGGTGGCCTCGGCGGCGCGGACGCTGCCGGCGGTGCGGTCGGCGACGCGGCCGGTGATCGACTACCTGGGGATCGGACTGGTCACCGTCGGGGCGAGCGCGCTGATCCTGGCCACCAGCCTGGGCGGCAACCGGTTCGCCTGGAGCTCGCCGGCGATCATCGGGCTGTTCGCGGTGGGCGTGGCGGCGCTGGCCGGGTTCTGCTGGGCGGAGACCCGGGCCGAGCAACCGATGCTGCCGATGCGGCTGTTCAGCACTCCCGTGTTCGCGGTCTGCTCGGTGCTCTCCTTCATCGTCGGCTTCGCGATGCTCGGCGCGATGACCTTCCTGCCGACCTATCTGCAGTATGTGGACGGCGACTCGGCGACGGTCTCCGGGGTGCGCACGCTGCCGATGGTGGCCGGTCTGCTGCTGGCCTCCGTCTTCAGCGGGAACGTGGTCAGCAAGACCGGGCAGTACCGGCTCTTCCCGATCGTCGGCGCGGCGGTGATGGCCGTCGGGCTGTACCTGCTGTCGCTGCTGAAGCCGAGCACGGGCACCGGGTTGGCCTCGCTCTACATGTTCGTGCTGGGCACCGGCATCGGGCTCAGCATGCAGGTGCTCACCATCGCCGTGCAGAACACCGTGGACTACGCCGACCTCGGCACCGCGACCTCCGGGGTGACGTTCTTCCGCACCATCGGCAGCTCCTTCGGCACCGCGGTGTTCGGGACCATCTACGCCAACACCCTCAAGACCAACCTGGCCGACGGCGTGCGCCGTTCCGCGCAGCTGACCGGCGCCGACCCCGCCCACCTGGCCACGGCGGCGGGCAGTCCGGCGGGCCTGCACGCGCTGCCGAAGGCCGAGGCGGCACCGATCATCTCGGCCTACGCGGACAGCCTGCACACGGTGTTCCTGTGGACCGTGCCGGTGGCGGGGCTGGGCTTCGTGGTGGCGCTCTTCCTGAAGCAGGTGAAGCTGCGCGACAGCGCGCGGGCCGGGTCGACCGACATGGGCGAGGGGTTCGCGCAGCCGATCGGCAGCGATGCGCTGCAGCACCTGGAGTACTCCGTGTGCCGGATCATCCGCCAGGCGGATCTGGACACGGCGCGCGGAGTCATCGCCGGATCCGGGACCAGGCTGGATCTGGCGGGGGCCTGGGCGGTGATGGAGGTCGAGCAACTCATCCGGGTGGTGGGGCATGCCCGGCTCGGGCTGATCGCCGCGCGCAGGCGGGTACCGCCGGAGGTGCTTGAGCCGGTCTTCATCCGGATGGTCGACGAGGGGTACCTGACTCGGCAACAGGACTTCCTCGACCACACCGAGGCGGGACGGGCCGAGGCCGAGGTGCTCGACCGGGCCTGGGCCGACTGGCTCAACGCCCAGTTGGAGGCGGACGCCGGCCGCCCCCGCAGCGCCGAGCTGCGGGCGGCGGCGGACAGCATCGCCAAGCGGCTGCTGACGGAGGACCTGGCCAACGGGATCCCGGCCGGGCGGAGCGGGGCGCCGGTCGGCGGGGCGGCCTGAGCTCGGTGGGCGCGGGCCGGCGGGTCAGTGGCCGCGGTCGGCGAGACGGGCCGAACTCAGCGGGCGCCGGTCGGCGGGGCGGCGGGTCGGGCCGAACTCGGCGGGCGCCGGTCGGCGGGGCGGCGGGTCGGGCCGAACTCGGCGGGCGCCGGTCGGCGGGTCAGCGGCCGCGGTCGGCGAGACGGGCCGAGCTCAGCGGGCGCCGCGCAGGGCGTGCGCGGTGGCCCGGGCGAACGCCAGCGGGTTGTCCAGCATGATGTTGTGCCCGCAGTCCGGGATGGACACCACCGACACCCCGTGCGCGGCGAGCCGCTCGGCGCCCGGCAGGGCCGGGTCGGCCGCGGGGCGCAGGTAGGTGCGCGGGATCGGCAGCTCCAGCAGCAGTTCGCGCATGGTGGGGGTGCTGCCGGCGGCGAGGTGGACGGCGGAGCGGTGCAGGGCCTCGCGGCCGGCCAGGCGCATGGTGGACCACCAGTGCGGGCCGACCCGGTCGCGCACCTGCTGCCGGCCACCCGCCAGGAACTCCTGCTCCGAGTAGGAGGCGATCCCGCTGGACCCCGCCTGGGCGGTGCGGGCGGCCGGTTGGGGGTCGAGGTTGGCGTCCACCAGCACCAGCTTGGCGACCAGCCGCGGGTGGCGGGCCGCCAGCACGATCGCCACCGCGCCGCCCATGCTGTGGGCGATCACGTCGGCGGCTTCGACGCCGGCCGCGTCCAGTGCGGCCGCGACGGCGTCGGCGTGCTCCTCGAGGGTGTAGCCGAAGTCGGTGGGTCGATCGCTGATGCCGAAGCCGAGCAGGTCGAGCAGCAGCGAGCGGTGACCGGCGAGCTCGGGGTGGACGGCCGAGGCGGTGAAGTAGGGCCCGCTGCTGGCGCCGAGTCCGTGCAGATAGACCCGGGTCGGCTCGCTGCCCGGCAGCTCGATCCAGCGGATCCGGGCTCCGGACTGGGTCACCTGGGCGTCGCGCATTGCTCCTCCTCAAGGGTCGGCCGGACAGGCGCCGGCTCACGGGTCGGCCGGACGGGCATCGGCCGGCTTCAAGCATCGCCGGGACTATACATCGGCACCGATGTATAGCGACAGTGAGGCATAATGGCGGTCGTGTTGGAGTTGGCGATCCTGGGGTTCCTGTACGAGCAGCCGCTGCACGGCTATGAGCTGAAACGGCGGGTCGCGCAGCTGACCGGGCATGTCCGGCCGATCGCCGACGGCACGCTCTATCCGGCGATCAAGCGGCTGGAGAAGGCCGATTGGCTCACCCGGCAGACGGAGCCGGGCACCCGGGCCGCGCCGCGGCATGTGCTCACCCTCACGACCGAGGGGCGGGCGGAACTGACCCGACGGCTGCGCGAGGCCGACGGCGTGGAGATCAGCGACGAGAACCACTGGTTCACGGTGCTCGCCTTCCTGCGCCTGCTGGACGCGCCGGCCGAGCAGGCCGAGGTGCTGCGACGCCGGCTCGCCTTCCTGCGGGAGCCGAGCAGCTTCTTCTACGAGGGTGACCGGCCGCTGGGCGCCGAGGACATCACGGATCCATTCCGGCAGGGCCTGCTGTTGATCGCCCGGGCCACCAGCCAGACCGAACTGGCCTGGCTGGAGCGGACATTGGCCACCCTTGAGGGCGGCGAGGACTGACGGTCAGTCAATTGCCGCCCCGGGCATCAGTCGACGGCCGTCTCCCGCAGCTCCCGCAGCGTGGCGGCCAGCGCCCAGGCGAGCAGCACCAGCGCACCGCCGGCGGCGACGGCCAGGCCGTCGGTCTGCGGATGGGCCAGCCCGACGGCCAGCGCCACCGATCCGGTGAGCACGCCGGCCGCCGTCGGACTGCCGATGCCCAGCCGCAGCCGCAGCACCCCGGGGGCGACCACTACGCCGGCGCCCAGCCCCGCGACCGCCCGGCCTCGCGGCTCGCACCCGGCGCGCCGGCCGCGTTCGCCCGCGACCACATCACCGCCTTCGCCGCGAGCGCCAGTCTGACGCCGGGCTCGGGCCGGCCGTCGGCCAGGCACTCGGCGAAGGCTCGCCCGGGCCGCTGCTGTTCGTCATCGAGGTGGGCATCGCCTCGGGCGGCTTCTTCGCCTTCTGCATGTTCTGCAACAGCGTGCTGCGGATCGCGGCGCCCAGGAGGTCAGGTCATCGGTGGCGGGCGGCGATCCGCCGGGCCGCCGTCGCGGCGGCACTCGCCGTGCCGGTCGCCACCGGCCTGCGGGACCCGCTGCAGCGGGTGGTCGGCCCGATCGACACGCTCGGCGAGCTGGCCGGACTGCTCCTCGGCGCCGCACTGCTCACCGGGTCAGCCACCTTCGCCGCCACCCTCGGCCGTCGGCAGCGCAGTTGACGATCCACCAGGAAGGGAGTCACCCTCGGTCGCCAGCAGCACAGTTGACGAAACGTCAGGATGGCAGCGGCGCCGTCGGCGGCGGCTGCGGCAGTGGGTGGGCGCCCTCGGGGCGCAGCCCGTCGAAGATGATCCCGAGGTAGCGGCGCCACAACTCGGGGCTACCGGCCCGCAGCGGCTCGGCGACGTGCCCCGGAGCGCACATCAGCAGCACCACGTCCGGCCCGGTCACGTCCGCCCGCAGGACCCCGGCCGCGCGGGCCCGGTCGACCAGGGCGTAGGCGGCCTGGAACATCCGCTCCCGGGCACGGGTGACCTCGGGCTCGGCGAGCGCGGTCTGCGCCGCCGCGAACAGGAAGGAGAGGTCGCGCTCCTGCTGCTGCTCGATGGCCACGCCGAGGAACTCGAGCAGCGCCTGCTCCGGGTCGTCCGCACCGGCCAGCGACTCGCCGAGGGTCGCCAGGACGTCGAGGCGGCTGCGGACGATCGCGGCGAGCAGGTGGTCCTTGGTGGCGAAGTGCCGGAAGACCGTGCCCTTGCCCACGCCCGCGCGCCGCGCTATGTCGGCGATCGAGGCGTCGATGCCGTGCTCGGCGAACTCGGCGGCCGCCGCGGCGAGCAGCAGGTCGCGGTTGCGGGCGGCGTCGGCGCGCAACGGGCGCGGGGCGGACGTGGTCATCCCCTCACCCTAGCCGTTCCCCCCTGGCGCCCCGACCGGGCCGTCGGGGCGGGCAGGCCCGACCGGGCCGTTGGAGCGGGCCGACTCAACCGAGCCGTCGGGGTGAGCCGGCTCGACCGGGCCGCTAGGACTGGCCACGCCCGCCTGGCCGTTGGGGCCGGTCGTCCGCTGGGCCAGCAGCCGGTACCCGATTCCGCCCGACGCCAGCAGGCCGGCCAGCATCACGATCAGCGAGACGCCGGGCCCGGACGCCCAGTGCACCTCGCCGGCCCGGCTGCCGAGCAGCACGCCCGCCACCACCGCCACCCCGGGCAGCGAGAGCAGCGCCGGGCGCAGCCTGGCCAGATCGTCCTCGACCAGTCCGCCGAGCACGCCGACTCCCAGCGCGAGCGCCCAGACTCCGAGGGCCTGGGCGTCCGCGCGGTCGACCCGCCAGGGCAGCAGGGCTCCCCAGAAGCCGGGCACGGCCAGCAGGCCCGCGCCGATCCCGAACCAGGAGGAGCCGAGCAGGGCCAGGAACGGCTTGGCCCAGCCCGGTATCGGCACGGTCCGCTCGCGCACGGGGGTGCCGGGCGTGAGGTACTGCAGCAGCAGGCAGATCACCGCGCCGAGGGCCAGCAGGGCGAGCACGCCGACCCAGCCGAGACTGAACAGCACCAGCCGAGGTACTGCGAGCTGATCCAGCCGAGCCCGGCCGCACCCACCAGTTGGGCGGCCACCAGCACCGGGACGGGCGCCCAACTGCCGGTCAAGCCCGGTAGGTTGGATCGCCGATCCAGGAACCGGGAGGCGACCAGGGCCCCGAAGACCACCACCGAGCCCAGGTGCATGACGGCGATCCGGTTGATCTCCGCCACCGACAGCCCGGGGAAGACGAAGGGCAGCACCATCCACTCCAGCCGGAGCAGCGGCGCGGTCATCAAGTAGCCGTAGCAGAGCAGCATCCAGCGGTGGTGCAGGTCGGGCCGGCGAGTGAGGGCGGCGATGACGCCCATGGTGGCGCTGAGCACGGTTCCGACCAGGATGGTGGCGAGCACGATCCAGAAGGTCGGGCCGCTGAAGGCGCCGGCCGGCCGGGTGCGCAGCAGGTAGTCGGCGGCGCCGGCCATCGAGGCGTAGACGGTGGCGGTGAACAGCACGCCCATGGCGCGGTGCAGCCGGATCCGGCGCCGTACCGCGCTGAGCAGTTGGGCCGGGCCGAGCACCATCAGCAGGCCGCCGAGCACCGAGTGGACGACCATCGCGGTCAGGCTTTGGCGGTAGGGCCCGATCCGGTCGGCGAAGGCGGCGGAGACGTACCGCTGGGAGACGGTGTGGGCGAGCAGCCGCTGTCCGATCGCGGGTGCGCCGGGATGCGCGTAGGGCCACAGTTCGGTGGCGGCGATCGGCGCGTAGCCGAGGCAGAGCAGCACCAGGGCGAGCAGAGCCACCCGAGGCCAGGCGATGGTCCGGAGCCGGTTCACGACAGCACCCCTTCAATAGTCCTGTCTGGACTATCGAGGAAGGTAGCGCCGGGCCCGGCCGGGCTCAACGGGTCGCGGGCCGCCGGGTGTTCGGCTGTTCAGTTGTCCGGCTGTCCGGCTGTCCGGCTGTCCGGCTGTCCGGCTGTCCGGCTGTCCGGCTGTCCGGCTGTCCGGCTGTCCGGCTGTCCGGCTGTCCGAGTGGAGGGCCGTCAGGGTTCGCGCCGCTCGACCCACTGCCAGAAGTCGACCATCATCCGCTCGTAGCGGATGCCGAACTCCAGCGCCTCGCGCTGCCCCCGGGTCAGCTGGTCGCCGACGCTCTCGGCCAGGCCCTCGTACTCGGCCAGGGTGGCTTGGTGCTCGACCATCTGAGTGGGCGCCAGCACCTTGGGCCGGCCGCCGAACCAGAGCTTGAGGATGCCGCGTTCGCGGGCCTCCACGGGCACGAACTCCGGGTCGGCCAGCCATTTCGCCAGCGCTTCGCGCCCGGCGTCGGTCAGAGCCAGCACCCGCCGGTTGCGTCCGCCCTCCTGCCGCACCTGGCAGACCAGTCCCGCATCGGTCAGCCGCTCGCACTGTACGTACACCTGCGCGTGCGGGACCGACCAGAACGGCGCCACGGTGCGCGCCGCCTCCACCTTGACGTCGTACGGGCTGGCCTCGCCCAGGCTGTCGATGATGCCGAGCACGAGGTAGGAGGGCGTGGTCAAGCGGGTCTCTGCCATGCGGCGACCGTATCGCGGGGTGCTTGGCGGCGAGACGGCAACCGATCGAAGCGCCTTACCGGGACACCGGAAACGCGGAACCGGGAACAGCGTTCGAGGAGCGCCGTCCCGATCCCTTGCATGACGCCCGAGAGCACGATTGGATCACCTGGGCACCACAAGTCACCTCATTCACTGGTGACTTCACTCTTCTTGCAACAGTCACGGGGGTCACCATGAAGAAGGTTCTCGCCTTGCTGATCGGCACCGCCTGCGGGCTCGTCCTCGCGCTGGGCGGCACTGCCTGGATCGCGTCGTCCGCGCCCGCCGCGGTCGTCAGCACGACGCCGCAGGGCGGCGGCGTCGGCCAGGGCTGCTGCTGACCGCCGGTAGCCTCGGGAGGCCCGGTACCTGACTTCCAGGAGGCAGTTGATGGCAGTGCAGCTCGAACGGCGCGGACCGGTCACGGTGATCAGCCTCGATCGACCCGAGGTGCGCAACGCGGTCGACGCCGAGCACGCCGCGCTGCTCACCGAGGCGTTCCGGTCCTTCGACGCCGATCCGCGGGCGGCCGTCGCCGTGCTGCACGGCCGCGGCGGGACCTTCTGCGCCGGCGCCGACCTCAAGGCGGTGGCGCGCGGCGAGGTGGTGGTGGGCGCACCCGGCGAGGGACCCGCCGGGATGGGGCCCACCCGGCTGCGGCTGGGCAAGCCGGTGATCGCGGCCGTGGAGGGCCACGCGGTCGCCGGCGGCCTGGAGCTGGCGATCTGGGCGGATCTGCGGGTGGCCGCGCCGGACGCGGTGTTCGGGGTGTTCTGCCGCCGCTGGGGTGTGCCGCTGATCGACGGCGGCACGGTCCGGCTGCCGCGCCTGATCGGCGAATCCCACGCTCTCGACATGATCCTCACCGGGCGGCCGGTCGGGGCCGAGGAGGCGCTGCGGATCGGCCTGGCCAACCGGCTCAGCGCCCCCGGTGCGGCGCTGTCGGAGGCGGTCGCGCTGGCCGAGCAGTTGGCCGGCTTTCCGCAGACCTGCCTGCGCCAGGACCGGTTGTCGCTCTACGAGCAGCACGGCCTGCCGCTGGGGCAGGCGCTCGCCAACGAGTGGCGGCGCGGCGAGGTCTCGCTGGCCGCCGACACGGTGGCGGGCGCCAGCCGCTTCGCCCAGGGCAGCGGGCGGCACGGGGCGTTCGAGTAGCGGGCGGCACGGGGCGTTCGAGTAGCGGCAGTTCGTACCACCGTCATGGCTGAACCTCCCGCACGGGGAGTTCCTATGCTCCCGCCGAGCAAGGAGGAGCATGATGATCGCTTTTGTCCTGGTGTCCGAGGCCCACACCGGCGGCTGGATCTGGCGCGAGACGGCGGACCGGCTGCGGGCGGCCGGCTTCGGCGCCCATCCGGTGACGCTCACCGGACTCGGCCACCGCCGCCATCTCGCCGGTCCGGACACGGATCTGGCCACTCACGTCGAGGACGTGGTGCAGCTGATCGACCATCTGCCGGAGGAGCAGGTGGTGCTGGTCGGCCACGGCTACGGCATCCACCCGGCGGTGGGCGCGGCCGACCGGCGTCGCGAGCGGATCGCCCGGGTCGTCTACCTGGATGTCGGGCTGCCGCGCGACGGCGCGCCCGCGCTGGCTCTGGTGCCCGACCACACCCTGCACGACCGGCTGCGCGAGGATCCGCAGGCCGGCCCGATCCCAGCGCCGGCCCTGGACCAGTGGTCGCGCTGGGGCAGCACCGCCGGGGTGCCGCTGCCGGCCCTGGAGCGGCTCACCCGGCTGGCCGCCCCGCAGCCCGTGCGCACCCTCACCCAGCCGCTGCGGCTCGGCGCCCCGGATCAGCGGATCCCGGCGACCACCGGCGTCCTGTGCAGTGCCAACGGTTCGACCATTGCCATGCTGGAGACCCGACTGGGCTTCGGCGACCCGCAGTTGCGGGCTCTGGTCGATCCCCGGGTGACCTTCTTCGAGTTGGACACCGGCCACTGGCCGATGCTGTCCTGCCCTGGGGAGCTGGCGGACACGCTCCGTCGGGCGGCGGCCGACGAGGGCCATCGGCTGACCCTGCCCGCCGAGCCCGACCGGCCCGCGGAGTTCCTGCTGCCGGTGCCCGAGCGGCCCCGGGAGCGGATCGGCCGGGTCGACCTGTATCCGCCCGACGGCGCGTCAGCGGAGCCCCACCCGGCGGTGGTCTTCGTGCACGGCGGGCCGGTTCCCGAGAGCATGCGGCCGACACCGAGGGACTGGCCGACCTTCATCGGCTACGGCAGCTACGCGGCGAGCCTCGGCGTGGTCGGGGTGACCCTGGACCACCGGCTGCACGAGCCGGCCGATTTCGGGCGGGCCGCGCAGGACGTCGCCGAGGCGGTGGAGCTGGTCCGGGCGGACCCCCGGGTCGATCCGGACCGGATCGCGCTCTGGGCCTTCTCCGGCGGCGGACTGCTCACGGCGGACTGGCTGGCCGCTCCCCCGCCGTGGCTGCGCTGCCTGGCCGCCTCCTATCCGGTGTTGGCGCCGCCGCCGAGCTGGGGAGCCGTCGACTCCCGGTTCCGTCCGGTGCAGGCGGTGGTGAAGGCGGGCCGGCTGCCGCTGGTCCTCACCCGGGTGGGCCTGGAGGACCCGGCGTTCGCGGCCACCGTCGGGGAGTTCCTGGCCGCCGCCGAACAGTGCGGCGCGGACGTCGAGTTGGTGGACCTGCCCGGCACCCGCCACGGCTTCGAGACCACGGACCACACCGAGGAGGCCCGCGAGGGCGTGCGGCGGGCGATGGCGGCGGTGCTGGCCCGGCTGACCGAGAGCTGACCCCCGGCTAAGTTGACCACCCGGTCCGGTTGTCGTAGCGTCAGCAACCTGACCGGGTGGTCCGGTTGGCAGGTTCTTGGGGGATCCCACGTGAACGATGTGATGACGGCCGTGATCGCGCGCGACTACGGCCCGCCCGAGCAGTTCGCCCTTGCCGAACTGCCGATACCGCACCCGGGGCCCGGGCAGCTCCAGGTGCGGGTGGCCGCGGCCTCGCTCAACCCGGCGGACCTGGTGCTGCCCGGCGGGGACTTCCGCGACACGCTGGAGCTGCCCTTCCCGCACGTCCCGGGCAACAACTTCGCCGGAACCGTCACCGAGGTGGGGCTGGGCGTCACCGGGTACGCGGTGGGCGACGAGGTGTTCGGGCTGGCACTCCCCCGGGTGCTGCGCCCGATGGCGGACCCGGCGCGCCCGAGCCTGGGCACCGGAATGCTCGCGCGGTACGCGGTGGTCGAGGCGGACACGCCGCTCATCGCGCACCGTCCGAGCGCCGTGTCCACCACCCAGGCGGCCGCGCTCGCCACCGCCGGCCTCACCGCGCTGGCGCTGCTCGCCCAGGCCGAGGTGCTACCCGGCGAACGGATCCTGGTGGTGGGCGCCGGCGGCGGGGTCGGCACCACCCTGCTGCCGCCGCTGGCCGCCGCCGGGGCGCACGTCATCGCGACCGGCACCGCCGAGGAGACCGCGCTGCTGCGCCGGCTGGGCGCTACGGAGGTCATCGACTACCGGCACGCGGACGTTCCGGCGGTGGTGCGCGCGAGCCATCCCGACGGCGTGGACGCCGTGCTCAACCTGGTGCTGCCCAGCGACCGGCTCACCGGGCTCGGCAGCACCCTGCGCGCCGGCGGCCGGCTGCTCACCATCACCTTCCCGCCGCCCGGCGAGGACGCGGCGGGCCGACCGGACGTCACCGTGACCCTGGTCCTCGACATGGCGGGCCGGCTCGCCACCATGCGCGATGTCGCCGAGGAGGCCGCCGCGGGCCGGCTGCGCGCCACCGTGGGCCGCAGCTACCCGTTCGCCGAAGCGGTGGCCGCCTGCACCGACTTCGCCCGGCGGCACACCACCGGCAAGCTGGTGGTGACGCTGGACTGACGGACCGTCACCAGGGCACCGGGCCGTCGTCGTCGAAGAAGCCGCCGGTCGGGCCGTCGGCCCCGGGCGGCAGGGTGGCCAACTCCACGGCGATCGCCGCGCCTTCGGCGGCGGTGCGGGTGATGGTGTGGGCGAACGACAGTCCCTGGACGAAGTCGGTGGCGCAGGCGCCCGGGGCCACCGCGTTGACCAGGATGGCGTCCGCCCGCAACTCCTTGGCGTACTGCACGGTCAGTGCGTTGAGCGCGGTCTTCGAGGGCGCGTAGGCCACGAACGGCGGTCGGCCGCCGGCGGCCGTCGCCTGGTCGCTCAGACAGGTCAGCGAGCCGAGTCCACTGGAGACGTTGACGATCCGGCCCGCCGAGGAGCGGCGCAGCAGCGGCAGCAGCGCGTTGGTAACGGCGAGCACGGCGACCACATTGGTCTCGAAGACCTCGCGCAGCACAGCCGGGTCGGTGGCGCTGGGCAGTTGGCCGTCCCGAGGGCCGGAGATCCCGGCATTGTTGACCAACACGTCGAGTCGGCCGAACCGTTCGGTGATCCAGGCGGCCGCGGCCTCCCGATCGCCCGGATCGGTGACGTCCAGGCGGAGTTGGTGGACCCGGCCGGCCGGCGGCTGCCAGTCGGCGCGTGGCGTGCGGACACCCATCAGGACGGTGCAGCCGCGGTCGGCGAGTTGGGCGGCGATCTGGTAACCGATGCCTCGGTTGGCACCGGTCACCAGGGAAATGGTCTCGTTCATGGCTCAACTGGACCATCGGGGCGGCAGCATCGGCCAGACCGTCTCGGGTATCGCTCGATACCCTGGCCGACCACCGCGCCTTTCGGCTGCTCGGTTGCCGTGCGAGGATCGGTGGGTGGAACGCGTCGAAACCCGGGAACTGGCCTACTTCCGTGCGGTGGCCGAGGAACTGCACATCGGGCGGGCGGCCGCCCGGCTGGGGATCGCCCAGCCGCCGCTCTCCCGGGCGGTCCGGCAGCTGGAGCGCCGCCTCGGTGTCGAGCTGCTGGTCCGGCACTCCGGCGGGGTGCGGCTCACCTCGGCCGGCGCGGTGCTGGCGCGGGAGGCGGTCAGCGTGCTGGAGGCGGCCGAGGCCGCGGTGCGGCGCACCAAGCGGGCGGCGGAGCGGGACGCTCGGCTGGTGGTGGCGCTGAAGCCGGGCGGGGACTCCGATCTGCTGCCCGAGATCCTGGCGGCCTATCCCGAGGACCCGGCCGCCGTTCCGGTCGAGATCAAGCTCTGCGACCAGGACGAGCGGGTGGCCGCGCTGCGGGACGGCTCGGCGGATGTGGCGTTCCTGCACCATCCGGTCGAGGACTTCACCGGTCTCGATGTCGAACCGCTGCTGGAGGAGCGACTGTTGGCACTGCTGCCGAGCAGCCATCGGCTGGCGGACCGTCAGGAGCTCCACCTGGCCGACCTGGTGGGTGAACCGGTCGCCCGCTGGCGCGGCCGGCCCGCGCTCTACGGCGATGGGCCCGAGGTGCGGGACGCCGCCCAGCTGATGCAGCTGATCACGCTGGGCCAGGCGGTGGCGGTGGTGCCGGACTCGGTGCGCAATCACATGCGCAGCGGCCTGGTCTGCGTCCCAGTCTGCGACGCACCGCCGGCCACCGTGGTGCTGGCCTGGCCGGAGCGGAGCACTTGCCCGGCGTTGGCGGCCTTCGTCCGGGTGACGGCCAAGGTCGCGGCGCGTCGGTTGCCCCGACCTGCGGCGCTGGGTAGAGTCGGGCTCGTGACTGCCGGGTCGGCCTTGGGCCACACACGAGTTGGGTTCCCGGCCTCGGCGTGAGCGCGAGGCGGGCCAGGGCCCCGCCACCTCCAGGTTCTGTTCTTCGCTTTCAACAGCACTCCCAGACCTGGAGAATTCTGTGATGACTGCTCAGCAGCCGCAGGTGCCCGTCAGCACCGTCCAGTTGAACCACACCGTGGTCCTCGCCTCCGACCGTCAGCGTTCGGCCGAGTTCCTCGCCGGGATCCTCGGCCTGGAGATCAGCGCGCCGTTCGGCCCGTTCCTGCCCATCGACCTCGGCAACGGCGTGACCCTGGACTTCTACGAGATGCGCGACCAGCCGGTCCAGAGCCAGCACTACGCGTTCCTGGTGCCTGACGACCAGTTCGACGCGATGATCGCCCGGCTGGAGGCGGCCGGGGTGACCTACTTCGCCGACCCGCACCACACCGAGCCCGGCAAGGTCAACGACTGGTTCGGTGGCCACGGGGCCTACTTCACCGACCCCGACGGCCACAACATGGAGATCCTGACCCGGCCTTACGCCCGGCCGTAGCCCCGGCCCCCGGCGGCCGCCCGGCTCAGCGCAGCGTCCGGTGCAGCAACTCGGCGAACTCCGCAGGGTGCTCGACGCTGCCGAGGTGGCCGCCGGGGAACTCCACCAGCGCGGCGTCGAGCAGTTCGGCGAGCCGGGCGGCAGGGCCATGGAAGGCGGGGAGCCCGCGCGAGTCCCGGCCTGCTGCGAGCACCAGCCGGTCGGCGACCGGGTGCAGCTTGTCCAAGTCCAGTGCGGTGGTGGCGAACTGATGGAGCATCCGCTCCATGAAGACCGGCATGTTGGCGGCCATCCGCGGGGCCATCTCCTGGATCTCCGGCGGCAGTTCGGTGGCCGCCCGATCGTCCTGCCCGGCGTCGTCGGGCTGTTCGCCGCCCAGCCCGGCGCCGAGGTGGGCCATGGCGGCGGCCGGCCCGGCGGTGCGCGAGAGTTCGGCGGTCTCGGCGAACAACGTCCGGAACGGGGCGGGGTCGGCGAGCAGTTCCAGCAGCGGCGGCTCGTGGGCCACCACGCGCCGCACCCGCTCGGGGTGGCGGGCCAGCAGGTCGAGGGCCACGATGGCGCCGGAGCTGCTGCCGAAGACGGTGGCGGGCTCGTCGGGCGAGTACAGGTCGAGGAGCCGACGGGCGTCGTCACTCCACACCTCCACCCGCTGGTCGGTGAGCGGGCCGTCGAGCGGGCTGCGGGAGAGCCCGCGCGGGTCGTAGCAGACCACCGTCCAGTGTGCGGCGAGGCGTTCGGCCAGGCCCGCGTAGAGGCCGGCATCGCCCGCGCCGCCGGGTATCAGCAGCAGCACCGGGCCGGCGCCGCGGTGCTCGTGGTGCAGGGTGGCGCCGGGGACCTTGAGCTGGTCGGTGGTCGTCATTCGGTGCTCCCGGTGGGTCGGGTCGGCCAGTTGGAGAGCGCCACATGGAGCGCGTCGAGGGATCGGGACCAGGACTGCTGCACGGGACGGCTGTGCGCGAAGCCCTGGTTGAGCTCCAGTTGGATGTAGCCGTGGAAGGCGGCGCGCAGCAGCCGGCCGGCGTCGGTGAGGTCGGGCTCGGCGAGGCCGTAGGCGCGCAGCACACCGAGGGTCAGCTCGACGCCGCGCCGCCCGCCGACCGAGTCGGCGACCTCCTCCGGGTCGAACTGCAGCTGGGTCGCGGCGTACCGGCCCGGGTGGGCCAGCGCGAACTCGCGGTAGGCGTCGGCGAAGGCGATCAGCGCGTCCTTGCCGGCCCGGCCGGCCACGGCGAGCGCGATCTTCTCGCTCATCTCCTCGGCCGCCAGCAGCGCGATCCGCACCCGCAGCTCGCGCAGGTTCTTGATGTGGGAGTAGAGGCTGGCGTCCTTGACGCCGAACTGGCGGGCCAGGGCGGAGACGGTGAGCCGGTCGAGGCCGACCTCGTCGGCCAGCTGCGCGGCCGCCTCGGTGAGCCGGGCCGCGGTGAGCCCTACGCGTGCCATGCGCTTCCCTTCCTAGGATCTCTAGGAAGAAAGCTAGCATGCCGTACCGCCGGGCTCCACCGTGGGGACAGAGCCCGGTGACGCGCCGTCGGATCAGGCGGCGGCCGGCCGCTGGCCCGGGATGGCACGGTCCCGCTGCAGGTCGAGCAGCTCACGGAAGAGCCCGGTCGGTTGCTCGGCCAGCTCCTGCCAACTGCCGCTCTGCACGATCCGCCCCTGGTCCAGCACGATCACCCGGTCCGCGAGCGCCGCGTTGGCGATGTTGTGGGTGACCAGCAGGGTGATCCGGCCGGGTGCGAAGCCGCGCAGGGCGTGCAGGATCCGGTGCTCGGCGCGCGGGTCGAGGTCGGAGGTCGGCTCGTCCAGGATCAGCAGCCCGGGGTTGAGCGTCGAGCGGTAGAACGCCCGGGCGACCGCCGCGCGCTGCCAGCCGCCGCCGGAGAGTTCGGCGAGTTGGTAGCAGTGGATCACCGAAGCAGTTCAGCGGTGGGTCCGACGACAAAGGAGCGGCAACCGGCAGGCCGGTCACCGCTCCTTGCTCGAAGACTCGCGAGACTTCGCGCTCAGAAGAAGCCGTCGTCGTCATCCTCGTAGTAGTTGTTGACCACGACCTCCGGCCGGTCGTCGCTGAACGCCTCGTCCAGCAGCACCCCGCCGAGCACGCCGGCCACGCCCGCGCCGATCAACGCCCCGGTTCCGTAACGGCGTTGCTGGTCCGGCGGCACCTGGCCGTGCTGCGGGTAGCCCTGCTGGTAGCCGGCCAGCCGGGGGTCGGCGTGCTGCGGGTAGCCCTGCGGGGCCTGCTGCGGGTAACCGGCCTGCTGCTGCGGCGGGGTGTAGAACGGCGGGACCGTGGTCTGCACCCGCTGGGCACAGACGGCACACGCCTGGATCTGCCGGGGCACACCCCACTGCGGCGTCCAGATCACTGCCGTTCCACCGGCGCCGTGCGAGGGGTCGAAGAAACACGTCACGGGTGAACTCCCAGTCATTGCTTGCTCGGTGGCCGCCGCCGGCGGCGGCACGGGTGCGGTGGCCGGAGGAGCCGCCGCGGTGGCCGCGGCCGGCGGGTCCGGTGCTGCCGGCACGGCGGCGGGCACCTGGTCGGTGGGCGCTGCGGCGGCCGGCTGCAGCGCCACCACCCCGTAGTCGGCGGCGATCCCCGCGAGCCCGCTGGCGTAGCCCTGGCCGACCGCGCGGAACTTCCAGTCCCCGCTGTGCCGGTAGAGCTCGCCGAACACCATCGCGGTCTCGGTGCCGGCCTCGTCCGCCAACTGGTAGCGGGCGATCTCCAGGCCACTGCCTGGGTCGGTGATCCGGATGTACGCCGACCGCACCCGCGCGAAGCTCTGCCGGCGCTGCGCCGCCTCGTAGAGCGCGACCGCGAAGACGATCCTCTCGACCTCGGCCGGCACGGCGGTCAGCTCGACCTCGATCCGCTGCCGGTCACTCGCATCGCCGTCGGCGGCCGGGCCGCCCAGGTGCCAGACCGAGCCGTCGGGGCTGCGCAGGTTGTTGAAGAAGACGAAGTGGCGGTCGGACAGGACCCGCCCGTCGCGGTCGCAGAGCAGGGCGCTGGCGTCGAGCTCGTACGCCGGATCGGCCGTCCACCCCAGCCCGACCAGCACCGTGCCAAGGCCCGGCGCCTGCCGACCCAGGGAGACGTTGCCGCCCTTCGTCAGCGCCACACTCATGGACACTCCTCCGTCATGATCCCGCATGCTCCCGTTCCCCGGCCGCTGCCGGGTCCGTGTCGCCGATAACGCGATATCCGGGAGATCTGGTTCCCGGATCCAGGGTGTGGCTCCCGAAATCAGGGTTTGATCAGGGTCACCAAGTCCTCCTCGGACCTCACCTGTCGCGGCACTCCGTTCACCAGGACCACGGCCAGCGTGACCGAGTCCGACCACTCCATCACCAGGCGGTCGCCGCCCCGGACATACGCGTTCCGCCCCCACACGGCGCCGCGCGCCGCCAATTCCGGAAACTCCGCGAGCCCCGGCGAGAACACCCGCGACCACCCCGCAGCCGTAATCTCCGCATCCCAGAACCCAGGCCCAGCAAGCATCAAACCTCCTTCACGCCTCGCACACACTACTGCCCCGACAAAATGAAGACGCAGTGGCCGTCGCGAGGCGCGACCAAGAGGAGGAGCGGCCTAGCGGGTCACATCGTCGCCCGGGCGGCTCCGGCCGAAGCTCAATCGACGGCCGCTGGGAACGTGCCAGGTAGCTGGATACCGTCTGCTGGTACACGTCGAGCGGGCATCGGGAGCAACGGCTGTGTAGGTGCCGGGCGCCAGATGCCCGGGTCACCGGGTGTTGGGGCGGCTGCCGGGGCCGGGGCCCCGGCAGCCGGTCGACTCACTTGCCGTCCGCGGTCCGTCCGCGTCGGCCCATCAGGACGGCGGCGGCGACGCCCAGCGCGCCCACCACGATGCCCACGATGCCGAGGGTCCGCGCGGTGGAGTCGCTGTCACTCGCCGAGGCCGCGGCCGGCTTGGCCGAGGAGACCGGCGCGGCGGCCGGGCCGGCGGAGGCGCCCGCCGCGGTGAGGTGCAGCACCGGCGCCGGATGCTCCGGCGCGGGCTGGCCGGCCTTCTGCTCGTCGATCCAGCGCACCACGCTGCCGTCGCTGTAGGTCTGCAGGGCCTTGAACACCACCTGGTCCGTGCCGTCCGGCAGCGCGCCGAAGTCGACGGTGAAGTCCTGGTAGTGGTTCGGGGTGATCTGCCCGCCGGTCCAGACGATCTGCGACACCACGTCGGTGATGTCGCCGTCGTCGGTGTGGATCGGGGTGGCCAGCTTGGTGGTCTGGATCTGGTCGGTCCAGCCGGGCACGGGGGCGACCAGGGCGGACGGGATCGGGTGGTCGGTCGGGAAGTCGATCTCCACCTTCACCGTGTTGGCGTTGTCCTGCTCGTTGGGCACCCGGAAGGCGAAGGTCTGGTCGGTGGCGTTCGCCGCGACGGTGGACGGCTGCACGGTCACGTGCGCGGACGCGGGCAGCGCGGTGAGCAGCACGGTCGCGCCGGCCAGGGCGAGGGCGGCGGTGCTGCGGACGGTGCGGGTGTGGCGGGTTTTGGACATGGGGGTACTCCGATTCGGCTGGCTGTGGTCGGTCGGCCGGGTCGGCTCGTGACGGCGGGTGCCGTTCAGCGAGCCGCCGCCACCGGTGGACCACGCCTGACCACCACGTGCCGCAGCGCCACCGCCCCGGGTCGGCGCGGCGGCCGCGCCACGGCCGAAGTCCTGACCGCGCCGGGCGTCCCGGTGGCACGCCCGGCGGTGAGCAGCGCCAGCACGGTGTCCAGCGCTGCCGCGCACCGCCGGGTCGCCTCGACTGCCGCCCGGGTGGCGCTGCCGGCCAGGTGCCAGAGCACCGCCTCGCCGCGGCGCAGCCACCAGCCGGCCGCGGCGGTCGCGAGCAGATGGCCGATCAGCATGCCCGGGGTGATGCCGAATGCGGCGTGACTCAGTGGCGCACCATCGGACATGCCAGGCATTCCGGGCATACCCGGCATTGCGGGGGCAGTTGGCGCGTCCCGTACCGCCTGGGCGAGGGCGAAGAGCAGGTGCAGCACCAGCTGACCGCCCGCCAGCCCGCCGGTGATCGCCCGCAGACCGCGCTCCCGGCGCGCGCCGTGGATGGCGGCCGCCAAGGCCAGCAGCCACCCGAAGAGCATCGCCGGCCAGGGAATCGCGCTGCCGGAGCCGAGCAGGTGCCCGCCGGCCGCCAGCAGCACGCAAACCGTCGCAAATGGGACGGCCCGCAGTACGCGCAGGTCCAGCGCGGCAGTTCGCAGCGCCGCCGGCTCGGCTGTGGTCCCGGGGGCAGTCATGGCCCGCACAGCATAGCGACGCACCGGCCGGCCCGACCCGCTACAAGTCGCACAAGTCCAGGTGTGCCGACAGCCGCTCCCCCGCCGCCACCGCCCGGGTCAGCGGATGGCCGGCCCCCAGCGCGGCGGTGGCCTCGCGGGTGCAGGCGGCGGTCAGCTCGGCGGCCTGGTCCTGGTGCCCCAGCGCGGCCAGGTCGAGGGCGAGGTTGGCGCGCGCCGTGAGGACGTCGTAGTGCGAGGGCCCGAACGCGGTGACGAGCAGGCGCGCGGCCCGCCGCCCCAGGGTGACCGCCCGGTCCGGATCGCCCCGGTCGGCCAGTGCGGTCGCCTGGTTGACCAGGGCCGGGCCCAGGTAGCAGTGCTCCGCGCCGAGTGCTTGGGTCAGCCCGGCCACCGCCGCGTCGGCCAGCGCCCTGGCTTCGCCGGTGCTGCCGGCGCCGCGCAGGTGAACGGCGAGGTTGGCGGCCAGTCCGAGGGCGATCGGGTGGTCGCCGCCGTAGTGGTCCTGGCCGGCCCGATGGGCGAGCGCAGCGGTCCGCACGGCCGCCGCCACGTCGTCCTGGGCGTGCCGGACGGCTGCCAGGGTGTTGGCCGCCGAAAGGGTGTACCAGCTGCTGCGGCCGATCATCTCCAGGAAGCCCTCGTGTGCCGCGTAGGCGAGCTCACCGGCCTCCTCGTACCGGGCGAACCGGTAGTAGGCCGCGGCAAGTCGGGCGCCGGCGAACAGGCCGCCGGTGTACCGCCTGCTGACGGTGCGCCGGTAGGTCTGCACGATGACTTCCAACAGCTCCAGTGCCTCGCGCAGCCGCCCGGTC
Organism: Kitasatospora sp. GP30; assembly: GCF_029892145.1. Taxonomy (NCBI): domain Bacteria; kingdom Bacillati; phylum Actinomycetota; class Actinomycetes; order Kitasatosporales; family Streptomycetaceae; genus Kitasatospora; species Kitasatospora sp. GP30. The sequence goes on along the minus strand of NZ_JARZAH010000005.1, from coordinate 385,210 downwards.
TTCTGCAGCGCCATGCCGTAGGTGGTGGCGTCGACCAGGGCGCGCGGATCGGTGGGCCCGAACAGGCGGCGCTGGCCCAGGTAGCCGCGCCGGTAGAGGTCCAGCGCCCGCCCCCAGTTGCCGGCCAGCGCCTCGGAGACGCCCAGGTTGTGCGTCATCATCACGACCCGCGGATGGGTCCGGCCGAGCGACTGCTCGCCCGCCTCCAGGCTCTCCTGGTCGAGCACCCGGGCTTCCTGGAGCCGGCCGAGCATCCGCAGGTCGCAGCCCAGGTTGCTGGCCGCGATCAGGGTCTGCAGATGCCGGGGGCCCAGCTCGCGGCGGAACCGGTCATGGGCAGCCCGGTCGATGGCGTAGCTCTCCTGGAACTCGCCCTGGTCGCGCAGCACATTGGCGAGCTGCACCCGCAGCATCCCGGCGTACAGGCCGTCGGACGGCACCCGTCCGCCGTCCGGGCTGGCCTCGGACCAGCCCTCCAGGGTGCGTTCGGCCAGCTCCCTGGCCTCCTCGCCGAGGCCGGTCTTCCACAGGTGGCGCACCGCGTTGACCAGCAGTTGGCGCACCTCGGCCTCGCCCGAGTCGGCGGCGCCGCTCGGCCACAGGTGCGGCAGCAGTTCGGCGAAGGCCTGCCAGGTGTCGGCGGCGTCCGGGTCCTGCGGGGCCACGGCGGCGAGCGCAAGTTGGGCGGTGCGGCGCAGCTCGCCGCGGCGCTCCTCGGGCACCTGGTCGCGGACCACGGCCTGGACGAGTCGATGGACGGTCAGTGACTCGCGGCCCGCGTCGGCCCTGGCCAGGCCGGTGCGGTGGATGGTGCGGACCAGTTCGCCGAGTTCCAGCCGGGCGCTGAGCGGGTCGCGGCCGAGCCCCAGGCGGTGCAGCAGCGGCGGGCTGAACAGCAGGGCGGTGGGGATCGGCTCCGGGCCGAAGTGCGCGCAGACCTCCAGCAGGTCGGCGGCCCGGGCGTTGCCGCGGCGCAGCTCCTCCAGGGAGAGCAGCCAGGTGGCGGCGACCGACCGCGGGTATTCGGCCTCGGGCAGCCGGGTGCGGTCCAGGATCTCGGTGAGGGTGACGGAGAGCAGGTCGAGGTAGCCGGCCACCGGCATGCCGCTCTCCTGCAGCCAGGCGGCGGCCTGGGCGATGGCCAGCGGGAGGTCGCCGAGCTGGCCGGCGACCTGGCCGGCCGACTGCTCGCTGAGCCCGGGGTTGTGGCGGCGCAGCAGCCGCAGGCTCTCGGAGCGGCGGAAAACGCCGAGTTCGAGCACGGCGGCGCGCCGGTTCCAGCCGGGGTCCCGGGAGGTGATCAGCACATGGCCGCCGACCGGGCCGTCGAGCAGCCAGCGGGTGAGCTGCTCGGGCGGGCCGGCGTTGTCCAGCACCAGCAGCCAGCGCCGGTAGGGCTCGCCGCGGTGCAGGGCGGCGAGCACCCGGCCGGCGGTGTCGGCGCTGTCGTCGCCGGTTTCCAGGCCCAGCCAGGGGGCCAGCGCGGCGAGTTGCGGGGCGAGGTATTCGACCTGCTGGGCGGCGATCCACCAGATCAGGTCGTAGCCGGCCCGGAAGCGGTGGGCGTATTCGGCGGCGGTCTGGGTCTTGCCGACGCCGCCCAGGCCGGTGACCACCTGGACGGTTCGGCCGCCGCCGGTGAAGCCCTCGCGCAGCGCCTCCAACTCGCCGTCGCGGCCGGTGAACGCGGTGTTGCGGGCCGGGACGTCGAGCACCTCCGGTAGCGCGCCGGGGTGCCGGGCGGGCTCACCGCCGGTCGGTGGTGCGGCAGTCGGGAGCCGGCCGACGGCGGTGGCGAGGCGGGCGGTGGAGTCGGCGGCGGTGCTGCCGACCAGGTCGCCGACCGGGCGCTCGGCGAACAGCCTGGGCAGTGGGCCGTCCAACTCCCTGACCCGCAGCGGCACCAGGGCGCTCACCCCGCGGGCCACCTCGTGTCCGGCCAGGGCGCGCCAGAGTTCGGCGGCGCGGGGGTGGCGCAGGTAGTCGCCGGAGAGCAGGGCGACCACCCGGCCCTGGCCGGCCAACGTCCAGTCGATCTCCTCTGACGGTCCGTCAGTGCTCCGGCTGAGGCTGTGCAGTGAGCTGCGGTAGCCGAGCGCGGTGAGCTCGGCTACCGCCCACTCCGCCCACATCCGTTCGGCGGGCGCGTAGCTGACGAAGAGGTGGCTCGGGGGCGCCGGTGTGTCCGCCACCGGTTCGCTGGGCGCCGGAGGGGACGGCTCGACGGGGAAGACGCCCTGCAGTTCGCGCAGGTTGAGCCCGGACAGGCTGGGCAGCCGGATCCGGCCGGCGGCGCGGCTGACCCGCTCGGCCAGCACCTCGATCACGCGCCGGCAGTCGGGCCCTTCGGGCTCCTCGGCGAGCAGTCGGCGCAGCCCCAGCTCCGCATAGCGCTCGCCCATCGCGGGCTCCCGGTACTGCACTTCGCCGACCGGCTCGGGCGGCCCGCCGGGCACGGGTTCCCAGAGCACCGGCAGCAGCGCGCCGGGATCCCATCCGGTCTCCCGCTGGTAGGCGGCGGTCCTGGCCCGGAACGCGGTCCACTCCTTGCCGCAGTAGACGCTGGCGAAGTAGGCCGGCGAATACAGCGCCACCAGCGCGCGGCAGCCGCTGATCGCCTGGCTCAGCTTCCGCTCCCAGTCCGCCCCGAGGAAGATCTCCTCCACGTCCCGGAACGACGGCTGCCGCCCCGCCTCCGGATCCCGCCGGGCCAGCTCGGCCCGCAGGTCCTGGTAGAACCTCGCGATCACCGCCCCGTCGTCGTCCGCTCGCGCATAGCTGAGAAAGAAGTACGACTCCACCCCGCCTCCCACCGCACCGGGCCATCAAGTGTGGCCCAGCACGGGCGACTTGCGTAGGGGTCGAACCGTGCCTAGCGCATCGGTCGGAGGCCGGACGGCAAGGTTCGCTGGTAGACGTCCCATTGGAGACCGGCCAGGCCTGCATCCGCAGTCGGTGCGGCAGGTCGGCGCCGGGCGGCGGAGGCCGTGCCGCCACCGCCGCAGCCCGCCAACGCCAGCACGGCCAGTCCGACCACGGCAGACCTGTGCCTGAACACCATGCCACCCCCGAAGCCCGGCACATCGTACCTATCATCCTTGGCTCAGCGGTGCGCGTGCACCAGCAGCGCGGTGTGCGGGAGGCTCAACAGGCCCTCAGAGTCGGTAAATTCCTGGCTGATGCGGTCGAAGTGCCGCCTGACCTCGGCCCGGGTCTGCTCGCGCTGGGCGAGCAGCAGCTGTCCGATGAAGCCGACGCCGCCGGCAGCGCCGTCCCACCAGCCCTGCGGGGTGGTCCGGTGGGTCCAGTGCAGGACGTCGGTCGCCGCCTCGCGCAGGCCGGCCGCGGTCAGCAGGGCGGCGAGGCCGTCGGCCGTGCGAGGGAAGTCGAACTCGGCGGAGACCGGCGGCAGATGGGCGGGCCGGGTCAGTCCAGCCGCCTCGACGGCGCGGCCCAGCAGTGCCTGCCCGGGTGCCGCGGGCGCGGCCCAGATGGTGAGTGCGAGCCGACCGTCGGGCCGCAGTACGCGCCGCAGCTCGGCCAGCGCCGCAAGCGGCTGCCCGACGTGGTTGAGTACGAAGTTGCCCGCCACCGCATCGAACGTCTCGTCGGCGAAGGGCAGTTCAGGCAGCACGGCAACCTCGGCGGCGGCCAGTCCGGGAACCGCCGCCCGGGCGAGCTCGACCATGCTCGGCTCGGCGTCCACCGCTGTGACGGCCGCGCCGCGCTCGATCGCCGCGGCCGCCACCGATCCGGTCCCGGTGCCCACGTCCAGCACCCGGTCCCCGGCGGCCACTTGGGCCGCGTCCAGCAGCGCCGGCACGGTGTGCGCGCACAGCGGCGCGAAGCTGCCGGCGAAGGCCTCGGCCCGGCCGGCCCAGGCCTGCCGCTCGTATGCGTCGAACGGAGTGGGGTGGGCGTCGGGTTGCGGGAGGCTTCGCATGCGCCCGAACCTAGCGCCCGGGTGACGTCCTGTCACTCCCCCGCCGTCTTGGCCTGCTGGGTGCGGCGGGCGTACGCACGGGCCGCGCGCACCCGGTCGCCGCACCGCACCGAGCACCAGTGCCGGGCAGCATGCGTGCGCACCAGGAAGCGGTTGCAGGGGGTGGCGCTGCAGGCGGCGAGGCGCTCGCCGTCCGGGCCGGTCAGCAGCTCGGCCGCGTCGGCGGCGATCGCGGCCATGGCGTGTTCGGCGACCCGGTCGGCCGGGTGGGCCGGGGCGCGATAGGGCCCCTGGGCCTCGTCCCAGTGCAGCAGCGAGGCCGCGGGCGCCGTGGTCAGCGCGGTGTTGACCGTGCGCACCGCCTCGAACGGGGGCGGCGTGCCGTCGATCCGGGCAGCGAGCAACACCCTTAGCTGGGCACGGAGTTCGCGCAGCCGTCCGGCGCAATACTCGTAGAGCACGGCGTCGTCGGGAGCCAGCTCGCGCTCGATCAGCCAGCGGGTCGCCGCGTCCGGCGTGGCGAGCAGGTCGAGGCGGCCGGCGCGCGAGGTGAGCTCGCTGTTGGCGAAGTCGAGCGCGACGTGCTGCTCCGCGCCCGGCGCGGGCGGTAGCGGGGCGGGGTCAGCGGTGCCGGTCTGTCTGGTGACTGCCGGTCCGGTCGCGCTCTGGCCGTTCGCGGTCTGGCCGGTCGCGGTCTGGCCGTTCGCGGTCTGGCTGGTGGCTCCGGGGGATCCGGTGGCTGCCCTGTCTCTCATGGCTCTCATGTTAAACCTTGCGCTTCTCCGTGAGGACAGGCTAGTTTCTCTCACGTCAAACCTCGGACTTTCCCGTGAGGAGAACCACCAGCCATGGCTGACATCCGCGTCTTCGGCGGCCCGACCGCGCTCATCGAGTTCGGCGGCCTGCGCTTCCTCACCGACCCGACCTTCGACCAGCCCGGCCACTACCCGGTCGGCGGCAACCGCGTGCTCACCAAGACCGCGCCGACCGCCATCACCCCTGCCGAGCTCGGCCCGGTCGACGCCGTGCTGCTCTCCCACGACGAGCACCCGGACAACCTGGACACCTCGGGCCGCGCCTTCCTGGCCACCGCGCCCCTGGTGCTGGTCACCCGCGGCGGCGCGGGCCGGCTGGGCGGCACCGCACGCGGCCTCGCGCCCTGGGAGTCGGTGGAGCTGCCCCGCCCGGACGGCGGCACGGTCACCGTCACCGCCGTGCCCGCGCAGCACGGGCCGGACGGCTGCGAGCCGGTGACCGGTGAGGTGATCGGCTTCATGCTGACCGCCGCCGACCTGCCGAACGTCTACGTCAGCGGCGACAACGCCTCGCTCGCGGTGGTCAAGGAGATCGCCGACCGGTTCGGGCCGATCGACACGGCGATGCTGTTCGCCGGCGCCGCCCGCACGATCCTCTTCGACGGCGCGCTGCTCACCCTCGACAGCCCCCAGACCGCCGAGGCCGCCGCGCTCCTGGGCGCCCGCCGGGTGGTCCCGGTGCACTTCGACAGCTGGGGCCACTTCACCGAGGGCCGCGAGGCGCTGGAGGCGGCGTTCGCGGCGGCCGGGCTCGCCGACCGCCTGGAGTTCTGCTGACGATCAGTCGGTCCGGCCGCTCTTGCGGGCGACCGTGATGATCTCGCGACTGGCGGCGGTGATCGGTGAGCGGTCCCAGTCACCGTACTGGGCCTCGATCTCGAAACCCGCCGCCACCAGGAACCCGTTGAGCGCCGCCAGGTCGAGGAACCGCAGCCTGGCGTGCTCGACCAGGAGCACCGTGCCGTCCGGATCCGCCACCGTGCCGTGGAACGCGACCACGTCGTCGACCACGGAGTCGACATCGTGCCAGACCCGCACCGCCCGCCCGGCGTGGTCGACGAGATCGGCGACATCCTCCGGGTTGGTGTGCCGCCACCCCTCCCAGGCCCGCGCCTGGGGATGCCGGGTCTCGAACACCAGCCGGCCACCCGGGCGCAGCGCGCCGTGGATCCCGGCCAGCGAGGCGCGGAGTTCGTCGTCGGCGACGATGAACTGGAAGGCGTGGCCCATCATCGTCGCCAGCTCGAAGCCGCTGCCGGGCTCCGCCTGCGCCGCCGTGCCGTCGATCCACTCGATGTCGGTGCGGCGGCGGGCCCGGTCCAGCGCGGCGCGGTCCGGGTCCAGGCCCGCCAAGCGGCCGCGGTGCCCGCGGTCCCGGGCCAGGTGCAGCATCGCACCCGTGCCGCACCCGACGTCCAGCACCGACTCCGCGTCCATCACCAGCGAGTAGTAGAAGGCGTCTGAGGGGTAGGAGTCGGGGTCCCAGGGGTTCAACAGATCGTAGAGGGCGGCAGCGTCCGCTTCTGAGTACATCGGCACAGTGTCGGCGATCTGACAGGCCGCCGACAACTGGTTTCCCGTCAACTGGCCTGGAAGTCCCGAGCCTTGAGCTTTGCCATCCGTCCGTCCTGATGCTGGAACACCACGCCCTCCGCGCCGGAGGCGGCCGCGAGGTCCAGCACCAGCCGGCGCAGCGAGTCGAAGTCCCGCACCGGGGTGGGCACCACCTCGGCAGCCGCATGCCGCAGCAGGGTGTGGGAGTCGCACCGCTCCGGGTTCCCGTTGATCTTGGGGCCAACCAGCTCGTAGGTGCCCGGCTGCCAGTCGCCGCCGCCCGCCAGCGCCTCCGCGTGGAACGCCGCGAAGGACGACTGCGCCATCGGCTCCCAGCCCTGCCTCTTGCCGGTGACCGGGTCGGTGTCCACGGCCAGGTAGCCGGCGGGTGCGGCCCTGCCCGGCCGGACCTCGCGGCGGGCCCACCAGTCGCCGTGCTCGTCGAGCATCACGCAGGTGCCGTCGTACTTGCGCGTTGCTGTGCCCTCGCCGGCGAGCACCCACTCGCAGCCGGGGTTGACCTCGGCGGTGACGGACCGCCGGTCCTCTGGGTCGCGCGCGAAAAGCGTCGGGATCTTGCGCATGCGGGGGCCTCATTCAGGCTGGTCAGGGGCGGTCAGGACCGGGCCATCGTGCCGGAGGCGGCGACGTTGCCGAAAGTGAATTAAGCCGCGACGGATTGCAGTCGTGCGGCTGCAACCGGCAGTGTGTCGGCGGCGTCCTGTCGGGCGACGGTCGACTGGTGACGATTGGTGAGGGAGACGGCATGGCGGGGGACTTCGGCGCGCGGGCCGAGCAGGCCGGGCTGGGCGCGTTCCGGGGGGCGTTCCAGCCCGCGCGGCGGCCGACGTGGAAAGAGATGAGGTTCCGGGACAGGATCGGGCTGGTGATCCTCGTCGGTGGCCTGGTGCTGGTCGTCGTCGCGGCCGGCAGCTCGAGCCCGGTGACGGGCCTGATCGTGCTCGCGGCCTTCCTCGGGTTCCTGGGTTTGATCGTCTTCGGCTTCAAGAGCCAGACGCGCGCCAACGTCGGCCGTGAACTGCGCTTCTACGACCGGGGCGTGGCGGTGGTCGGCACCGGCGGCGCGACCATGGTGCCGTACCGCTGGGAGGAGATGTCCGTCCTGCAGGAGATCACCAAGCACTACCGCAACGGCAGGTACATCCGCACCACCTACGTGTACACGCTCTCCGGGCCGGGCGCCGAGGCCAGCCGGGTCAAGGGCGGGACGCTCGACGGCTTCGAGCGTCCGGAGGCCTGGGGCGCGGAGATCCAGCAGCAGGTGACCGCAGTGCAGCTGCCGCCGGCCCTCGCCACCATCCGAGCCGGGCTCAGCCTGGAGTTCGGCCCCTTCTCGTTGAACGCCGAGCGGTTGAGCTCGGGCGACAAGTCGGTGGCCTGGTCGGAGGTGCAGGCGATCAAGACCGAGAGGGGCTTCCTCTCGGTGAAGCAGCAGGGCCGCTGGCTGAACATGACCACCAGGGCGGTCAGCCGGATCCCCAACTTCTTCGTCTTCCGCACCCTCGCCGACCACTTGGTCGAGGCTGCCCGCAGCTCGCAGCAGCACGGCGGCGCGGGCCACCGGAGCTAGCCGCCCGCGTGAGCCTTGCGGAGGGCGGCGATGTCGAACTTGCCCATGGCCATCATCGCGCGGGTGGCGCGGGCGGCCTTCTCCGGATCGGGGTCGCCGATCATCGCCGGGAGTTCGGTGGGAACGACCTGCCAGGAGAGGCCGAACTTGTCCTTCAGCCAGCCGCACGGCCCCGGCTCGCCGCCCTCCCCCAGCTTCTCCCAGTAGTGGTCGACCTCGGCCTGGTCGGCGCAGTGGATCTGGAACGAGATCGCCTCGGAGAAGGTGAACTCCGGGCCGCCGTTCAACCCGATGAACTTCTGCCCGTTGAGCTCGAACTCGACCACCATCACCGACCCGGCCGGCCCCGGCCCGGCCTCGCCGTAGCGGGTGATGTGGCCGATCCGGGAGTTCGGGAAGATCGACAGGTAGTGGTTGGCGGCCTCCTCGGCCTGCCCGTCGAACCAGAGACAGGTGGTGAACTGACCAGTCATCGCGGACCTCCAGCGGAGTGCGGGACGCAGGTGTGATGCCACCATCCGTACCGCCTCGCACTGACACCGTGGCGCAGACGCGCCGCCGGGTACCGGGTTCACGCCCCCGTGGCCGCCGTCAGCAGGGCCTCGGCGGCGCTGGTGCGGGCGTAGAGGACGAAGCGGCCGACGCGGTGGGCGGTGACCAGGCCGGCGGCGCGCAGGGTGGTGAGCTGCTGGGAGACGCCGCCGGGGGTGATGCCGGTGCGCCGGGCGAGGTCGGTGGTGGAGGCGGGGGCGTGCAACTCGGCCAGCAGGAGTGCGCGGGACCGGCCGACGACCGCGGCGAGCGCCTCGGGCGCGGATGCCGGTGCCTGCTCCCAGAGGGTGGCGACGCCGCGCGGCGGATAGCGCAGGGTCGGCTGCCAGCGCGGGCTGGTGATCGAGTAGACCTTGGAGCCGCCGAAGACCGTGGGCACCAGCAGCAGGCCGCGGCCGCCGAGTTCCTGTTCGCCGGCGCAGTAGCGGTGCGGCACCTGCAGCGTGTCGTGTTCCCAACTCACGCCTGGGTCAAGGCTGTCCAGTAGCCGCTGGGCGCCGCCCTCGGCGAGCAGCCGGGCCCGGTGGAGCACGTCGCCGCGGAGCAGGGTGAGCAGCCGCGGCCAGTAGGGTGCGAGCACCAGCTCCCAGTAGGCCTCGACGGTCTCGGCGAGTTCGGCCAGGCCGCGTTCCGGGTCCTCGGCGAGTCGGGTCAGCGGGTCTTCGGCGCGTGGGGTCGGCGGGTCTTCGGCGAGTCGGGTCAGCGAGTCCTCGGCGCGTGGGGTCAGGCGGGCCGAGTCGAGGGCGGCGACCGCCTCGCGGACCAGTTCGGGTGGGGTGGCCCGGAGCACCGCGAGCTCCAGGGCGAGGTCGGGCTCGGGCACCGACGGCGGCGGAGCGATGAACACCGGCATCATGACCGGCGGCAGCGGCACCAACGCGGCGAGCAGCGACCAGTCCACCCGGGCGGCCGCCAACCGGGCCCGTGCCGGTTCGAGCCAGGGCCGGTAGAGCGCCGGCCCGCCGGGCTGCCTGAGCATGCGCGCGCTCGCCATCACCTCCCAGAGCGGCGACACGGCGAACCGGGTCCTGGCGAGGTCGGCGGCGGTGAACGAGAGCGCGAGCATGCAACCTCAGAGGGTGTACCGGCGGCCGGGCGGCGATGGATTCAGCACACTCTAAATTCCTGGAGCAGCCCCGTCGACCTCCCCGAGAGTCTGCGTCATGACCACAGCTCAGCAGACCTTGGCACAACCTCCGGCGCCCGCGCCGCGCAGCCTGCTCACCGAACGTCCGTTCCGCCTCCTCTACACCGCCGCCGCGGTCAGCAAGCTCGGCACCGCGGTCAGTTCACTGGCGATCCCGCTGGTGGCCGTCGTCGCCCTGCACGCCGACGCGGCGCAGGTCGGGTTGCTGGCCACGTTGAGCACGGTCGCCTTCCTGCTGATCGGCCTGCCCGCCGGGGCCTGGGTGGACCGCTCGCCCAAGCGGCCGGTGATGATCGCCGCCGATCTGGTCCGCGCGGCCGCGCTCGGCTCGGTGCCGGCGGCCTGGGCGCTGGGCCGGCTGACCTTTGCCCACCTGTGCGCCGCCGTGCTGGTCAGCGGCGTGGCCACGGTCTTCTTCGACGTCGCCTCGCTGAGCAACCTGCCGGAGCTGGTCGGACGGGACCGGCTCACCGAGGCCAACGCGCACCTGGTCACCACCGACGCGCTCACCCAGATCGGCGGCCGCACCGTCGGCGGGCTGCTGCTCGCGGCGGTGGCCGCGCCGGCGGCGGTGCTGGTGGACGCGGCCAGCTACCTGTGGTCGGCGGCCTGCCTGCTGCGCCTCGGCCCCGGGACGGCCCCGGCCCCGCGCGCGGATCGCCGCGCGGGGATCCGCCAGGAGATCGGCGCGGGGCTGCGGTTCGTCTGGCAGGACCCGGTGCTGCGGCCGATCGCGCTGGCCGGCGGCTGCACCAATCTGTCGATCCAGCTCAGCCAGACGGTGCTCCCGCTGCTGATCACCCGCGAGTTGGGCCTGCCGTCCTGGGTGCTGGGCCTGTTCTTCGCGGTGGGCGGGCTCGGTGTGCTGCTCGGCTCGCGCTGCGCCCGGCCGCTGGCGCGGCGGTTCGGCGCGGGTCGGGTGCTGTGGCTGATGGGCCTGGCGGTGGCGCCGTTCGGGCCGCTGATCGCGCTGGTCGACCGGGGCGGCTGGCTCTGGGCGGCGGCGCTCGGCTGGTTGGTGACCACCTTCAAGGTCGGGATCGACAACGTGGTGAAGGTCAGCTTCCGGCAGGCCGTCACCCCGGACCACATGCTGGGCCGGATGAACGCCACGATGCGGTTCGTGCTGACGGGGGCGCTCTGCGTCGGCTCGGCGCTGGCCGGCCTGCTGGGCACGGTCCTCGGCGTGCGGGCCGCGCTCTGGGCGGCCGCGCTGGGTCTCGCACTGGTCTGGGTGCCGATCGCCCGCTCACCCCTGCGCCGAGTGCGGGCGCTGCCCGGGACCTGATGCGGGTGAGTACCCAGTTCGGCCAGTGTTCCCATGAGTTCGCCCACGCCACCGGCCGTACGATTGGCACTCCCGACTGAGCCCGTCCCATCGAGCGCACCGCGCCTTGGCTGCTGCGGTTCACACGTCTCGGACTACGCTACGACCGCACACCGCTCGCTCTGCGCCCGCTGCTCACACAAGCTGCTGTGGAGCGCGGCCCACGACGTGATGAGAGGCTCCGATGGGTTCGTTCGATGTGCCCCTTGGCGGCGAACGCACACAACTCACCGCATTCATCGAGGAATACCGCAGTGCCATCGAGGCGACTCTCGACGGTCTCACCGAGGAACAGGCCCGCCGCCGACTCGTCCCGTCGGCGACGACGTTGCTCGGGCTGCTCAAGCACGTCACGTGGATGCAGCGGGTGTGGTTCGAGGAGTGCGTCGGCGGCACGTCCCGCCAGGAACTCGGCCTGGTGCAGAGTCCGGACGAGTCCTTCCGGTTCTCCGACGACGACACGATCGCCTCGGTCACGGCGTCCCACCGGGCAGCCTGCGCCACGGCCCGGACGGTGGTCGCGGACCTGCCGCTGGACGCCGTGGTGACCGGTCACCGAACCGGACCGCGCACGCTTCGCTGGGTATACCTGCAGGTTCTGCGGGAGCTGGCCCACCATTGCGGACACGCCGACATCCTGCGCGAACAGGTTTTTGCCGACTGAGTCGACGGAACGCGATCCTGCACCAGGCGCCCATATCCGACGTCGAGGCTGCGCACTGCCCGTGCTGGCGCCGCAACTCCGACGCCGCCCTGGGTATCGACGGTCAGGCTGCTCGGACCTGAAGCTCACACCACGCCGCCTTCCCGAGAGCACCGAGCGGTCGCACGCCCCACTCCTTGGCGAGTTGCTCGACCAGCAGCAGACCGCGCCCGCCCTCCCGGGCGCAGTTCTCCTGGATCACGGCCAAGCCCAGGGCGGTGCCGTCGGCGACGCCGATGTGCAGGCGGTCCCCGCAGAGGCGCCAGGCGACGGCAGCGGTCTCACCGCCGTGCAGCAGTGCGTTGCCCGCGAGTTCGGAGAGGATCAGGCAGGCGTCATCGGGGTCCAGCCCGAAGCTGGTGAGGTGGTCGCGGAGTCGATGGCGCGCCAACCGAAGCGTGGATCGGGAGACGAGCGCGAGAACGATGCCTCCCCCGGAGCCATCGGACTGGCCGTCAACGATCGATGCCTGGAAGGGAACAAGACGCATGGCGGAACTCCTGTGCAGATGGATCGCCCCCTGGTGGTGTGGTGTGTGGTGGCCCGCCCCGGCCAACCGCCGTGCACGGTACGGCAACCGAGGCGGGCGGCCCGCGCGGCCGTCTTCCCCAAGCTCGGCTACGCGGGATTCAGTGGTGCTGCCCGGTCCGGACACGGGGCAACGCCCATTGTCCGGACCGGAGTTGATCTGGTGTCGACCAGACGGTGGGTCAGCCCGACCTCGGGTCGACCGCCACCTCCCTGAGGGAGCGAACGACTTCGAGGTGCGCCTGCCTCATCAGGCGCAGCACCGCGTCCACCTCGCGGTCGCCGGCACCGGCGCAATCGGCTACCTGGCGGTCCAACTGCTGCCCGAGGGAGCGAAGTTCGGCAAGGGCCGCCAGGCGACGGTCGACGGGTCGGCGGTTGGCCGTGATCATGGTCATCGGGAATCCTCTTCGTGGCGGGAGTGCCTGGGGGCGCGGCCTGCTGCTGTGCGCGCCGGCGGTCCACACCAGTGCACCTGGTCGGCATGCTGGCCATGGAGGCGCCTACAGCGCCCTGGCGGCCAGCCGGGGGACGCAAGCGGCCAGCTGGCGCTGATTTTGCGTCACCGGATGACTCCTCTCCGTGCTCGGTACTTCACTAGGATCGGCACGCAGTAGGCCGAACGCCAGTGTTTTGACCCGCACCAGATCGGCAGGTAACAGTCTCTGATGACCGAGTTGACGCGTGAACCTGATGCAACGTCATCTCCCGCTTTGCGCTTCGGCGCGGAGCTTCGCAGGCAGCGGCGGTCGCGGGGGTGGTCTCAGATCAAGCTTGCCCGCCTCCTGGGATGCTCGCACGGGTGGATCTCGCTCATCGAAAGAGGGAAGCGCACTTGTGACCCGCACTTCGCAGTAAAAGCCGATGAGGTGTTCGATACCGGCGGAACGTTCGTCGAGCTGTACCGCCGCATCAAGAGCGCGGCCCTGCTGGAGGGCTTCGAAGAATTCACCGACTGCGAGACGCGCTGCCGCCGACTGCGCACCTTCGAACTCGGTGTGATCCCGGGACTCTTCCAGACCCAGCGCTATGCGGCGGCTATGGAGGCAGCGGCAGTGGAGCGCGGCTCCATCACCCAGGCACAGGCCGACGAGCGAGTCTCCTATCTCGCAGCTCGGCAGCGGCGGGTCCTGGAACAGCAGCGACCCCCGGTCGTCCATGCGGTCATGTGCGAAAGCTGCCTGCACCGCCCGGTCGGTGGCCCTGAGGTGATGGCAGAGCAGTTCGACCACTTGGAGGCGCTGGCACGACGCCCTCATATCACTGTTCAAGTGGCCCCGTTCAGCCTGGCGGAGCAACGCCCGTTCCTGCTGCCCGTGGTGCTGCTGACCCTGCCCGACCACTCGGTCGTGGGGTATGCCGAGTCCCAGCTACGGGGCCACCTTGAGCGTGGACGGAACGCCATAGCGGCACTGGAGAGAGACTACGATCAACTCCAGGTGGAGGCGCTGTCAAAGACGGCTTCACTGGCCATGATCCGCGCGGCTCGGAAGGACCTGGAATGAGCAACATCAACCTCGACAGCGCCCAGTGGGTGAAGTCGACTTACAGTGGCAACGGCGGGAACTGCCTCGAGATCGCTGCCAACACCCCCGCTGTCATGCTCGTCCGCGACTCCAAGGACCCCGAGGGCCCGGCCCTGACCTTCACCACCGAGGGCTTCACCGCCTTCGTCCAGGGTGTGAAGAACGGTTCCTTCGACGCAATCTGACTCCACGTCAAGCATTCCCCGGCCCCGGTAGGCAGCCGCAACCGCCCGCCGGGGCCGACTCATACGCGCCCTGGACCTGCCAGAACTGCTCCCAGCCGGAATCCCAGCAGTGCCTACTGGATGCTCCAGCGGTGCGGGTGTTCCGGCCTCGCGGGGCAGGTGAAGACGTTCAGCAGCCCGTGCCGGCCGAAGGCCAGCCGGGTGGGCCTGGGGTCGCGTAGGTGCGCCGGGAGGCGACCGTCCTCCACCGGCATCCAGCTGACGCAGCCGTCCCATTCCCGGCTGTCCAAGGTCACCAGCAAGGCCATGGGCGTGCCACAGGCCGCGCAGGTCATGGCGTGCGGGTCGGTGCTGTGCCAGGAGGGGAAGCCACCGACGCGGTAGCCGGGCGGGATCGACAGGTCGTGCTGGTAGGTGAGCACGTCGGCGTCCGGGTCCTTGTCCGACTTCCGCTCCTGCCTCTCCTCCCAGGCATCGATCTTGGACTGCAGGCGGGCGGGCAGCGTTCCCACGTAGGGGTAGGTCGCCACCTGCTCCGGGTGCAGCACGCATGGCTCGGGCACCGCGCCCTCGAAGCCGACCAGCAGCGGCTCCGGTGCGGCGCGCAGCGGCTCGCCAACCTGATCGGATCGGCGCCAGGCCACGCGCAAGGCGGGGCCGTAGCCGCTCGGACCGTGGGCCTCGAACGGGCACCAGAGCATTTGCAGCAGATCGCAGCCATCCGGCCCGGCCGACAGGCCCGGCACGTCCCGCTGGTACAGCTGGACCACGCCGATCAACGGGACCGGATCGGTGTCCGCGAGGTCGGGCACGCGGTGCTTGCGCTCCAACTCCTTGAGCAGGACCCGTTCCTCATCCGTCGGCCCTGGGGCCACGTCGCGGGCCCAGGCCTGTGCGAGCAGCTGCCGCCGCTGGCGGATGTCCGCGATCCGGTAGCCGCGCCCTCGTCGGTGCGGCTCGGTGCACACCGGCCACGGTTCGTCCATGGGCCAGAGCAGTGGACCGCCGATCGAACTGACAGAGGTGTCCGGGCTCCCGGCCCGCGGGTGCAACCGGGTCGTCACGCCGCGGTAGTCGGCCAGCTTCGGGAAGTGGTCTTCGACATCCAGCGGTCGGGGCGGCGTGGTCCTGGTCATGGCCGTGACCATAGATCACCGCGCCGACCCGGCCTCGTCCGGGACTGTCCAAGCCGCCGAAGGCGGTCAGCCCCTACGTCAAGCACTCGTCGTCCCCGGGCGCCGGGCGGCGGGCGCTGCACCGGGCGCGAACTGCGAACCCGCCCGATAAATCGGTTGCGGGCCGGCAGCGACTCGATAAGCTCGCAGAGTTCCGGTTGGCGGGACGCGGACGGCTGCATGCCGGTCCGAACGGGATGACTGGGAGGTGCGTAAGCGTGATTGCCGCCACGACGCGGCGCGCTCGGTGCTGCGCGCCAGAAGCCTCCCTTCATTCATCCCTGCCCACCGGCTGACGAGTCGTCTGCTGACGCACCCTCCGGTGGGCACCTCCCACAGGAGATCACCGAAGTGCGTGAGCGCTTTTCCGACAACGAGTCCTTCGTCCGTATGAGCGGCAAGGGAGCCGGTGGCAAGCGACCCGGCCGCCGCTCCTTCGAAGAGGACTTCCACGAGTACCAGCCGTACGACTACCAGCCGTACGACCTGTCTGACACCTCGGACACCGACTCGCAGCCGGCCGCTCAGCTCGACGGCCCGCCCAGCGGCGACCGCTGGTCGACCTGGGACCAGTCGACGCCCACCGAAAAGGGACCGGAGCCGCGTCCTGACTGGGTTGTCACCGAACTGGCCGCCGTCGACACCGAGTTCGGCATCGTGAAGACCGGCAAGGAGGCCGACGTCTTCCTGCTGGAGCGCGGTGTGCCGGGCACCGACCGGCGCACCCTGCTGGCCGCCAAGCGCTACCGCGACGGCCAGCACCGGCTCTTCCACCGCGACGCGGGCTACCTGGAGGGCCGCTCGCACAAGGAGTCCCGGGTCAGCCGGGCGATGGCGCGCCGCACCGAGTTCGGCAAGCAGGTGATCGCCGGCCAGTGGGCCGCGGCAGAGTTCGCCGCGCTCTCCCGGCTGTGGAGCACGGGCGTCGCGGTGCCGTACCCCGTGCAGATCCTGGGGACCGAGATCCTGATGGAGTTCATCGGCGACGAGTCCGGCACGGCGGCTCCCCGACTTGCCCAACTGCGCGCCGAGGAGGCCGAGTTGGCGAGCCTGTGGGACCAGCTGGAGCAGAGCCTGGTGCTGCTGGCCAGGGACGGCTACGCGCACGGCGACCTGTCGGCCTACAACATCCTGGTGCACCACGGCCGGCTGGTGATCATCGACGTGCCGCAGATCGTGGACGTGGTCGCCAATCCGCGCGGCCGGTCCTTCCTGGAGCGCGACGTCCGCAATGTCGGTGCCTGGTTCGTCTCGCGCGGACTCCGGGAGGCCGCGGTGGACGAGCTGTCCGGCCGCCTGGCCCGGGAGGCCCGCTTCGACTGACACGCCAGCCGGAGTGCAGTAGTTGGCTGACGCACCGTCAAGTCCTCGTAGTAGTTCGACTGGTGGGCCGTCAAGTCGTCAGTGCAGCAGGAAGTCGTGCACCGCCTGCCGGCCGGCGTTGTCGGCGGCCCGGACCTGCACCGAGTGGGCGGCGCCCGGGACCACCACCACCTTGCCGAGCGGGGCCATCGCAGCCTCCTTGTAGAGCTCGGCGAGCGGGGTGGACAGGTCGCGGTCGCCGCCGAGCGGCAGGACCGGGACGCGCGGCAGCGGCTGGTCGGGCGACGGTCCGGACGGCACCGGCTCCCGCGGCCAGTTCAGGCAGGTCAGCAGGCTGCCGGTGCCCGTGGCGGTGTCGGCGTCGTACGGCCGGGTCCGGGCGGGCGTCAGCTGGTCCCGGGTGCGCTCCCGGGCGGCGGCGCGAGGGGCGACCGGGGCGTCCGAGGTGCCCCACGGGTAGCGGCCGTCGGAGCATAGGGTGCTGGCGTGCAGGCCCGGGCCATCGAGCGCCTGGGCGATGACGAACCGCGCGTGCGGGCTACGCCCACTGGCATGAGGCGACGGATGTTACTTCTCAGCCGTGCCGGGTTCCCCGCTGATGGACTCCTGATAGACGTCCGCATAGGTGCGTGAGTCCTTGACCAGGTCGTCGCAGAACGCGGCGACGTCGTTGCCGATGAGTTCCAAGACCCCCTTGCCTGCGGCGACGCCCTCCTCGAAGAAGTCGACGATCCCGGGGAGCAGAGGTCCGTCAGGCAGGCTGATCGGTCCGACCTTGAACAGGTACTTCTGCATCTCCTTGTAGACGATCCGGTAATCCGGCGGGAGCGCCTTGACCCGAGCCGTGTGCGTCCGCCACTGCTTCTTGCCCTCGAGAATGTCTTGGATGCTCACGTCAGCCTCCCAGCCGGCTCAATTTCCTTGCGACGTTCCTGTTCAACTGCTCGCGCCACCGGTCGCGATAGGTTCGAGCCCCTTCTCCACCGGCCAGCGCCGTGCAAAAGCCGCGGATGTCGTCGCCGAGCACCTCGTGGACGCTCTGCCCGTCCGCCGCTGTTTCTTCGAGCAGCCCCAGGGCGGCGTCGAGGATCGGCGTCAGGTTGCGGCCGGTGAAGCCCGCATGGGGGAAGAGGTGGCCCTTGATCTGTTCCCACGCCGCCCGGTATTCGTCTGGCAGGGCCTCGGCCCGGGCTTCGAGCGCCTTCCATTCCCTGGTGAGATCGCTGCCTGTGATGGTCTCCCGGAAGTTCATCTCCCGCCCTCCTTGAGCCTGTCGATGCGTGATGAGACGTACTGCCATTTCGCCCAGAACTTCGCGAGTTCCTCGCGGCCGCCGTCGTTGAGCGCGTAGAACTTGCGCGGCGGACCGACCCCGGATGGCCGTTTCGTCACCTGGACGAGTCCGTTCCTCTCCAGTCGCAGCAAGATGGTGTACACCGTCCCCTCGATGACGTCGGAGAAGCCGAGTTCGTTCAGCTGACGGGTGATGGCGTACCCGTAGGTTTCCTCGCTGCCGATGATTTCGAGCACGCACCCTTCGAGCGTGCCCTTCAGCATCTCCGTCAGGTCGTCCATCGCGAGCCCTCCTCAGTCCTATCGGTACTGCGTACTACCGAGTACCACTATACGGTATCACCGAGTAGTGGAGGAGGCCAGCGATCGGCGAACACGAACCGGGCCCTGCGATCCGCGAAGCGAAGGAAGGCTTCCGCGCACCACGAGGTGCACCATCGGCAGCATCTCCGGCGGGCGCCCTGCCCACGGACCCGGGACCGATCTGCGACGACCCCGGCCCCGTAGTCGGCAGGGGCTCGTACGTCATCACCGCAACGCCCCGATCCTCCCCAGCTGACTCCGGACCAGGCCGAACTGGCCCAGCAGCCCTACGACGCTCGCGAGAAGACCGTCCAGCAGATTGCCGACATGTTCAACGCCCCCCGCTCCACGGTCTACGGACACCTCGACCGCGAGAAGACCGTGCCCCGCCAGCCGAAGAAGACTGCCGCGGCAAAGCCCTGAAAGCTAACGACGGGTAACTTGCTCCCTGGTGTCCGAGCTGGGACCACGGGGCCGGCAGCAGTGTGACGCAGCTCACCGGATAGTCGGGGCACGCCGCTCCCTCTTCCTCGGTGACGACATCGCCAGGAGGTTCAGATGCGGACAACTCGACGAACTCGGTCCGGCGGCTCGTGGACCCGGGTGACGATGTCGCTGTTCACCTACCGCCCGGATGCTCATCGCCATCCGGTCCAGCATGGAGAACGCCGGCAAGGTCCTCGTGACCTTGCCGGGCCCGGCTTCACGTCGCGGGAGGGCGGGAAATTTCGAATCCCGTGAACCGGACGGCGCCGGGCCGCAATAGAGGTAGTGATGGATGACGACGAGCTGATCGCCCGCCTGGCCGGCGGAGACGACGTGGCGCTGCGGGAGCTGTTCCACCGTCACGCGCCCTGGCTGGCAGCCCGGTTGCGCATGGTGCTACCCGCCGCCGATGTCGAGGACGTGCTGCAGGAGACCTTCCTGGGCGCCTGGCGAAGCGCACGCAACTACCGGCCGCAGGAGGCCGCCGGTGCCTGGCTGTGGGTGATCGCCAAACGGCAGGCCGCCATGTGGCTGCGCCGGCACGGCCGAGACGAGGGCTCGGTGCCGATCGAGCCGCCCGCCGAGCTGGATCCGGTCGAAGCGGCGATCGTCCGCGCCGACCTCCAGGTGGCGCTCAGGTCGCTGGGCCCCGAGGACGGCCCGGACCGTGCGGTGTGGGAGCTGGTCTACGAGCAGGATCGGCCGATCAAACAGGTCGCGCAGATGCTCGGGGTGCCGGAGGGCACGGTCAAGAGCCGGGCCCACCGGGTGCTGGGCGACGTCGCGATCCGTCGGTTCGCCGAGCACCCGGCGCTGCGGGACTGATGCTCAGGGGCACTCAGGCGTGCTCAGGGGCGCTCAGGGCCGCTCGGGCCTGCTCGGGCTTGAGTAGACCCGCTCCGGCCTGAGCAGACCCGCTCAGCCGCGCCGGCGCGGCTTGCCGCCGCCCCGCTTGGCCGCGCCCGCGCCGCCCCTGGTGCGGGCGGCCGGCTTGGGCCCCGGCTTGCGGGCCGCGGCGGCAGCCGGCTTGCGTTCCTTCTTGGCCTGCGGCTTCGCCTCCGCGGCCGCCGCGGTACGCCCCCGGGAGCTGTTGACCGTGCGGCCGCGGACGATGCCGATGAACTCCTCCACCAGGTCGGTGGTCCGCTGCTCCGGCCAGGAGAGCGCTACCTGCGACTGCGGGGCGTCCACCAGCGGGCGGTAGGTGAGGTCGCGGCGGTGGTGCAGCCGGGCCAGGGACTGCGGCACCACCAGGAGGCCGACGTTGGCCGCGACCAGCTCGATCGCGTCGCCCGTGGTCGCCGGCCGCTCGTAGCCGGGCTGGCCGGGCCGGGTCTCCCAGTGGATGGTCTCGTCCTGCGGGTGCCAGATCACCTCGTCGGCCAGCTGCTCGACCAGCAGTTCCTCGTCCTCGGTGAGCTCGTGGTCCTTGGGCAGCACCACCACGCTGGTCTCGGTGTAGAGCGGGATGGCGCTGAGCACCGTCCGGTCCACCGGCAGCCGCAGCAGCGCGGCGTCCGCCGTCGCGCCGGTCAGGGCCTGCTCCGCCTCGGCCACCGTGACCGGCAGCAGGGTGAGCGGAACCTCGGGCAGCCGCTGCTCCCAGATGCGGATCCACTTGCTGGGAGTCACGCCCGGCACATAGGCCAGCCGGAACGAGGAGGTCGCCTGGTTCTCTGTCACGGGCCCAGGCTACCGTCCGTGATCGGGATGGGCCCAAACTCGACTAACCTTGTGCCCATGACATCGCTCAAGCCGAAGACGACCCAGACCATGAAGCCCGCCACGGCGGCGAAGAAGCTCGAGATCTACCTGCCCGCCACTCCCGCCGAGTTCCAGGAGGGCGTCGTCTCCCGCGATGAGCTGAACACCCTTCAGACGGATCCGCCGGCGTGGCTGGTGGAGCTGCGCAAGAACGGCCCGCACCCGCGCTCGGTGGTGGCCGCCCGGCTCGGCGTCTCGACCTCGGGCCTGGCTCGCGGCGGTGTCACCGAGGCGCTCACCACCTCGCAGATCGAGGAGCTGAGGGACGAGGCCCCGGAGTGGCTGCAGCGCGAGCGGACCATCCAGGCCGAGGTGCGCCGGGAGGCGGACCGGCTCAAGGAGAAGCAGGAGAAGCAGGCCAAGCAGGCGAAGCAGGCCGCCAAGCAGAAGTAGCGGCGACCGGCGGCTGGTCCGGCCAGTCCACGGCGTAGCCGGGCTCGCCGGACGTGCGCAGCCGGGCGTAGCGGAGCAGCTCGCGAATGATGCCCGCGTTGCCCATGGCCCAGCCGGGCATCGGTTCCAGCTCGCTCGGGGTGACTCGGTGCTCGGTGTTGGACCACCTGACCCCGTCGGCGTCGACCGTGGCCCGGGCCAGCAGGTCGGCGACCATGACGTCGGCGAACTCGCGGCCGTCGCCGTTCTCCACCTGCCGGTCGCAGGCGAGCGCCAGCACCCCGGCGGTGCCGCAGCAGCGGCCGCTGTTGTCCCAGAAACCCGGGCGCAGGCGCTGCGGCAGCCCGGACTGCCGCACGGTGTGCCAGCAGCGATCCACCAGCGCGGCCCAGGACGGATCGCCGAGCACCCGGTGGAGCTGCCGGAACACCTGGGCGTCGCCGGCCGGGCCCTGGCACCAGCCGTAGTTGTAGCGCTCGAGCCCGGGGTGCTGCTGCTGCGGGTCGGAGTGCGGCACCAGGAACCCGTCCGGGCCGGCCTCGTCGCGGGAGATCACGTCGGCGGCGCCGGCGGCCGCGAGCTCCAGCAGGTCGGGCCGGTCGGCCGCCCGGCCCACGGTGGCCAGGGCGTAGACGATGCCGAGGGTGCCGTGCGAGATGTGGTGCTGCCTGGCTTCCCGGCCGGTCCTGGCCTCCCAGTGCACCCCGTGCGGGGTGGGCTCGGCGATGCGCGCGAAGGGCTCGGTGGCCAGCAGCGCCAGCTCGATGTCGCCGACCTCGAGGGCGGCGAGCGCGATCCCGGCATTGCCGCCGAGCAGCTCGACGAACAGGTTCCAGCGAGTCCCGTCGAAGCGCTCGGGCACCATGGCGAGCGCTTGGCGGGCGGCAGCTGCTGCTGCGGGGTCGCCCAGTTCCCTGCCGACGGTGTGCAGGGCGAAGGCCATGCCGGCCAGCCCGAAGTGGAACGAGTCGATGGGCCAGCCGTCAGCCGCGGCGGCGGCGATGAACGGGGCGTCGGCCACGGTGGCGGCGAGGCTCCGGGAGCCGCGCAGGGCGGCGTCGCCGTAGCGGTCGTCCCCGAAGTGCCGGCGTGCTTCGAGCAGCGCCAGCACCACGCCCGAGGTGCCGCTGTAGAGGGTGGGGTCGAGTTCGCCCTCGGAAGGCCGGGTGGGCCAGGCGAGCCCGTCGCCGTCGGTGCTCCGCGCTGTGTGCAGCAGCCAGTCGAGGGCGCCCGTCGCGGTTGCTTCCGCCTCATCCACTCCGACGATCGTCATGCCGTCAAGATTCGCACATCGGTGGAGGGTTGGGGTCAGCCGGTCCGGGTCCGACCGCCGGGTGCGGCCAGCCCGTCGGAGCCCGGCCGGGTGAACAGCTGCGATCCGGCGGCGAGGGCGCGGCCGAGCCGCCCGGCCGGCACCGGCTTCGGAGTAGCGGTGCTGATTGTTCGTCAACCAATGCGGTTCCCGGCGCTCTTCGGAGTGTCCCACGCGCGTGGCGGCTGGACCGGGGTGGACCGGCGGGAGTTCGCTGCTGTGAGCACGCCCCCGCTTCGAAGGAACCACCGCGATGCCCCCCACCGTCTCCCGCCGCCTGCGCGCCGCGCGGTCCGTCCTGGCCGCCGTGCTGCTGGCGCTGTCCACGACCGGCGTGCCGGCCCGGGCCGCCGCCCCAGCCGCGGCCGTCCGGGAGCTGCGCCCGCCGCTGCCGGTCGCGGACCTGCCGTCGCAGGTCGGCCAGGCCTGCCGGCTCTGGCGGGACCAGCTGCACTGGCCGGCCACCGTGGACCCGGTCGACTACCGCCTGCCGGACGGCTGGCACCTCCGCGGCGGCAACGGCTACCACGACCGCGACGGCGAGCTGCCGAGCGGCGACGGCTACCACGAATACGACGTCAACCCGCGCCCGACCGCGACCACCCACCGCGACGCCGAGCGGCTGGTGCGGGACGCGGCGACCGGGCAGGCCTGGTACTCCGCCGACCACTACGCCGACTTCACCGAGATCGCCGACGGCTGCTGACCATGCCCGGGCCACTCACCTCGCACCCGTGGGCCCGCCTTCTCGGCGGGCTGCCGCGGGTGCGCGGCAGCCACTGCCGCACCCGGCCCGGGCTGTTCCGGGAGTGGGCCGCCGGGCTGCGGTTCCCCGACTACTTCGGGCACAACTGGGATGCCTTCGAGGAGTGCCTGGGCGATCTGCTCCGGCCACCCGGTGCGGTCGGCCCGGTGGCCGTGCTGCTGCTGGTGACCGAGGCCGACCAGTTGCTGGCCGACGAACCGCCGGGCCAACTCGCCGTGCTGCTGGGCATCCTGGACACGGTCAGCGCCTCGGCCGAGCTGCGGGTGCTGTTCGACACCCCGGCGCCGGCGCTGCTGGCCCACCGGATCGCCACCGCCGACGGGTCGTCACCCCGGTGAACCGGCAGCCGCCCGTCGACCCGGGTGACGACCCGTGAACCGGCACCCGCTGATCGGACGTTCATCAAACGTCAACCCGGCCATGGAAGGCTGAGCGCCATGCACATCGGATTGTCCATTCCCCAGTACGGCCGCTTCGCGGATGCCGACTTCGCCGCCCGAGCCGCCACCACCGCCGAGCGGATCGGCTACGACAGCCTCTGGGTCGGCGACCGGCTGCTGGTCGCGACCGCACCGCGCAGCCAGTACCCCGGCGGTGGCGGCAACGCCCCTGAGGAGCACCAGGTCTTCCTGGACCCGCTGGCCCTGCTCACCGTCGCGGCCACCGTCACCAGCCGGGTCAGGCTGGGCAGCAGCACCCTCAACGCGCTCTGGCAGCCGCCGGTGCTGCTGGCCCGCTCGCTGACCACGCTGGACCACGTCAGCGGGGGGCGCCTGGACGTCGGCCTGGGCCTGGGCTGGTCCAAGGACGAGTACCAGGCGGTCGGCGTGCCGTGGGCCGGGCGCGGTGCCCGCCTGGAGGAGACCCTGGACGTGCTGGAGCAGGTCTGGGCCGAGGACGCGGTGATCGAGCACCACGGCACCCACTGGACCATACCCAAGGCGATCATGAACCCCAAACCGGTGCAGCGGCCGCGCCCGCCGGTGCTACTGGGCGGCTTCAGCCAGGCCACCCTGGAGCGGGTCGGCCGCCGGGCCGACGGCTGGCTGGCCGGCGGACTGCCGCTGCCGCTGCTGACCCAGATGTGGCGGGCCGTCCTGCAGCGTGCCGAGGCGGCCGGGCGTGACCCGCAGGCGCTGCGCCTGGTGGTCCGGGTCAACCCGGTGCTGACGGCCGAGCCGGCGCCCGAGGCGGAGGTGCCCCGCCGGGGCACGGTCGGCCAGCTGGTCGGCTATCTGAGCGGCGTGGTCGAGGCGCTGGACGCCGAGGTGCTGCTCGATCTGCACTTCGCGGCGGGCGACCCGGAGGAGTATCTGGCGCTCGCCGCCGGTCTGCACGACGCGTTGCGCGAGCGGGCTTCCTGAGGCCCTCCCTTGCCCTGAACGGCCGTCAGGTGCGATCTTGTCAGGCGTGGAGCTTGGACTTGCGGGCAAGAAGGCGTTCATCACCGGTGGCACCCAGGGCATCGGACTGGCCGTGGCCCGCGCGCTGGTCGAGGAGGGCGCCCAGGTGGCGGTCTGCGGCCGCGACCCGGAGCGGCTGGCAGGGACCGACCTGCCTGGCGTCCAGGCCGATGTGACCGACCCCGAGCAGCTGGGCCGGGCCGTCGATGCCGCCGCCGAACTGCTGGGCGGGCTGGACCTGTTGGTCGCCAATGCCGGCGGTGCGTTCGGCGGCGGCCTGCTGGACTCGACGCCCGAGGAGTGGGCGCAGACCTATGCGATCAATGTGCTGCACGCGGCGCATGCGATCCGCACGGCGGTGCCGCACTTCGAACGGCAGGGTGGCGGCAGTGCGGTGGTGATCGCCTCGATCACCGGTTGGAAGCCGGGTCCGAAGTCCTCCTACGCGTCGGCCAAGGCAGCCGAGATCCACCTGGCGGCCGCGCTGGGGCAGGAGTTGGGCCCGCGCAACATCCGGGTGAACGCGCTCAGCCCCGGCTCGGTGCTGGCCGAGGGCGGCGGTTGGGAGTGGTTCAAGGAGCACCACCCGGAGCGGTTCGAGAAGTTCGAGCGCGAGGACTTCCCCCGGGGCCGGCTGGTGGAGCTGCGGGAGGTCACCGACGTCGCGTGCTTCCTGCTGTCGCCCCGGGCCAGCGGCATCAACGGCGCCAACATCTGCGTGGACGCCGCCCAGGACCACCCGAGCGCGGGCCGGCTGTTCCCGTGAGCCCCACCCGTCCTGGGAGTTGTGCGAGGTAGGCTGCGAAATCATGCCTGCGGAGGACATGCCTGCGGAT
Organism: Kitasatospora sp. GP30; assembly: GCF_029892145.1. NCBI lineage: Bacteria > Bacillati > Actinomycetota > Actinomycetes > Kitasatosporales > Streptomycetaceae > Kitasatospora > Kitasatospora sp. GP30. The sequence goes on along the minus strand of NZ_JARZAH010000005.1, from coordinate 360,285 downwards.
GAGCCGTTCATCGACGACGACGGCGACCATGACGTCTGCTGGTTCTGCCCGGCGCTGCGGTATCCGGCCGGGCGGTTCGACGTGTACCGGCGGCCGTCCCGGGACGCGCCCTTCGATCCGGCGACGGGCTTTCGCTACACGACGGCCGGGGTCCCGGTGTGCGTGCATCCGGGCAAGGTCGGCCTGCCGGCGGCCCGTTACGCCAGCAAGCGAATTCCCGTGCCGGCCCTGGCGCCACGCCCGGCCCCGCCCCGGCCGCCACTCCGCCACCCCGACGCGCTGGCGCCGCGGCGCACCCCGTCGCCGCGTCCCGCCGAGCCGGACGACGCCGCGATCCTGGCCGGCGCCCGCCCCCAGGTGCCGGAGGAGCTGCTCGCCCTGCTGCGCGGGCGACTCCGCCAAGCGGACCCCGACCGACTCCAGGAGGCCGTGGCCGAGGCCGAGTTGACGGCCTGCCACAGCTTCCCGGTGGACGCCGTGGTCGCGGCGATACGCCAGGTGCTGAGCGGCGGTTGACCCGCCGTCACCCCTCGGGACCGGTGGCCCGAGCACTCGTCAGGCCCGGTGCCGCGTCCGCGATCCGCTGCCGCATCGAGCGGCGCCCCAGCGCCTCGACGGCCTCCTCGATCAGCCGGCTCAGCGGATAGGGCAGCTCGGCCTCGAACGCGGCGGCCGCCGCCACGGTCGCGTCCCACTCGGCGTTCATCACCGGCAGCAGTTCCTCACCGCGCGGGCTGAGCCGGACGATCCGCTGCCGGGCGTCTGCGCCGGGGGCCAGCACCACCAGATCGTCCTTGACCATCTGAGCGACCGTCTGGCTGGCGGCCGAGTGGGTCACGCCGATCGCACGCCCCAAGTCCCGGATGCTGCTGGGCCCGTCGGCCACCAGCGCCCGCACCACGGGCACGTAGCGCGGCCGGAAGCCCGGCAGGCCGAGATCGTCGTAGACCGCCGCGACATCGCCGTCCAGCAGCTCCAGCAGATGGCGCAGCCGGGTGCCGAGTGGATAACCACCAAGCGCTTGATCACTCATACGGTCTAATGTAACAGTGCTGTTGCATCTACGCGATGCCGCCGTACCAACAACGTGGAGGGGGCCGAGATGGCCGAGTTGTATCCGGAAATCCAGCCGTACCAGAGCGGGATGCTCGATGTCGGGGACGGCAACCAGATCTACTGGGAGGTCTGCGGGCGGCCGGACGGCAAGCCCGCGGTGGTGGTGCACGGCGGCCCGGGCTCCGGCTGCGGTCCCAGGTCGCGCCGCTACTTCGACCCCGAGCGCTACCGGGTGATCCTGTTCGACCAGCGCAACTGCGGCCGCAGCACCCCGCACGCCGCCGACCCGGCCACCGACCTGCGGCACAACACCACCGCCCACCTGATCGCCGACATGGAGAAGCTCCGCGAGCACCTGGGCATCGAGCAGTGGCTGCTGTTCGGCGGCTCCTGGGGCTCCACGCTGATCCTGGCCTACGCCGAGACCCACCCGGAGCGGGTCTCGGAGATCGTGATCTCCGCCGTCACCACCACCCGGCGCTACGAGCTCGACTGGCTCTACCGGGGCGCCGGCCGGTTCCAGCCCGAGGCCTGGGACCGGTTCCTGGCCGGCGCGCCCGGCACCCCGCGCGACGGGGACGTGGTGGCCGCCTACGCGCGCCTGGTGGAGGATCCCGACCCGGCGGTGCGGGCGAAGGCCACCGCCGACTGGGTCGCCTGGGAGGACGCGGTGCTGTCCAACGAGACCGGCGCCTCCTTCAACGCCTACGGTGACCGGCCGGACGACGCCAGGACGGCGCTGGTGCGGATCTGCGCCCACTACTTCTCGCAGGGGGCCTTCCTGGAGGAGGGCGCCCTGCTGCGGGACGCCGGCAGGCTGGCCGGGATCCCCGGGGTGCTGGTGCACGGGCGGTACGACATGGGCGGCCCGCTCGACACCGCCTGGGAGCTCACCAAGGCGTGGCCGGGCGTGGAACTGCACGTGGTCGAGGACGCGGGTCACCTGGGCGGCCTCAGCGCCACCACCCGTGGCCATGTCCTCGCGGCGCTCGATCGGTTCGCCGGCGACACGCCGAAATCCGGAGGCGACACGCCGATGTCCGGAGAGGTGGGCGTCTGACCATAAGATGATCGACATAGGGGACGGGGGAACCGCTGCCGCGATGCGTGGTGTCTTCCGTCGGGGGAGGGATTGCCATCAAGGAGGGCCCCGTGTCGATATCGCCCAAGATTCCGCAGCCGCGCCGCCGACTGCTCGCCTGGACCGCGGCCGGCGCCGCGAGCCTCGCGGTCGGCACACTGGCGGGTTGCTCGGACAGCTCCCATACGTCCAACGGGGCGGCGCCCGAGCCCTCGGACTCCTTCTCCCCCGACGCCCCGATCAACCCGTCGGCGGCCGCCGGGCTGCCCAGCCCGACGGCCACCAGCACGGTCGCCGCCCGGACCAAGCCGGTCTTCAAGGTCCACGACATCCTGCCCGACGCCCCGTCCGACGCGATCGCGCTGACCATCGACGACGGCCCCAGCCCGGTCTACACCCCGCAGCTGCTGGCCCTGCTGCGCAAGTACGACATCCAGGCCACCTTCAACGTGATCGGCAGCCAGGCCCACTCCTACAAGGACGTGATCCGGCAGATCGCCGCCGACGGGCACATGGTGGCCAACCACACCATGACCCACCCGCAGCCACTCTCCAAGCGGACCAAGGCGCAGATCGAGGCGGAGATCGCCAACGCCCAGTCGGTGATCGTGGACGCCGGGGCGCCCACGCCGACGCTGTTCCGCTCGCCGGGCGGCGACTGGTCCACCGAGATCTTCGCGGCCACGGCCAAGTACGGCATGATCCCGATCGACTGGGACGTCGACCCGCGCGACTGGTCCCGCCCCGGCGTCGCCCACATCACCCAGAAGCTGATGGCCGCCCGACCGGGTGACATCCTGCTCTGCCACGACGGCGGTGGCGACCGCACGCAGACCCTGGAGTCGCTGAAGAGCGTGCTGCCCGCACTGAAGGCCAAGGGCTTCACGTTCGTGCGGCTGTGACGTGCTCCCGGCCCGCTCAGCGGTAGCGGTAGCCGAGGACCCGCCAGGCCCGACCGCAGGTGGCCAGGCGTCCAGCCCCGATCGGACGTGGCCAGGCGTCCAGGCTCCACCGGACGTGGCCGCGCGTCCGGCGGGCCCGCTCAGCGGTACTCGTCGGACTGGGTGGCGCCTTCCAGGTCGTCCAGGATGGCGTAGCGGATCGCCTCGCTGAGGCTCTCCGGTTCGGTGGCGTCACCCAGCTGGGCGTCCGCGTCCTCGTCGGCGTCGGTCACATGGACGGCCGCCTCCTCGGCGCTGGCCGCCCCGCAGTCCCGGCCGACGTCCGAGGCCAGCGTGTCGTCCGGGCCGGGCACCAGCCGCCCGGCCCGGGGGCGCGGCCCGTCGCTCCAGCGGTCGTCGACCGCGTCCGGCGGCTCGTCCGGCTCCTCGGCGGCCAGCAGCTGGTCGAGTGACTCCCCCTGGTTGCCCTCGGCCGGGGTGGTGCCGTAGGCGGTGGCGCCCCGGTAGCCGCCGCTGGTGGTCAGGCCGGTGTCCAGCGGGTCGTCGCCCAGCCGGTCGCTCTCCAGCGAATCCGCAGGCTGCAGCACACCGTCGTCCTCCACCGGGCTGAAGTCCCGGTCGTCCCAGTCGGTCATGGCACACCTTCCGTCCGTTCGGGGCGGCGTCCGGTTCGCCGTGGCTGCTCCGGTCAGCGGTGCGAAGCATGAGGCGTGCGACTTTTCGCCCACACGCTCATGCTTCGCAACCGGTGATCGCTCTGCAACTTCTCGGCGAAACCTCTCGCGACCGGCACGCTCAGGGGATGTACCACTCCTGGACCTTGTCGCCGGGCACGCAGGCGTCCATGGTCACTCGCTGGCCCGAGCCGTGATCGGTCATGCAGCGCCCCCGGCCGCCCTGCGAGTCCTCGATCAGGTGGGCACCCTGGGAGCTTCCGGCGGCCACCATGAAGTACGGGCTGAAGTCCTGCATCCCGCGCAGGTCGAGGGAGTTGGAGGTTCCACTGAAGTTGGGCACGTCGTTCAGGGCCGGGCTGCTGGTGTTGCACGGGTAGAAGGCGTCGAAGCTGCCGGGCACGTAGACCCAGCCGTACTGGGTGTTCTCGTTCATCACCACCGGTGCGCCGCCGGTCATGCTGCCGGAGAAGCCCAGCTTGAGACCGTCGGCGACGTTGATGATGTAGCCCCAGGTGCCGCCGCCGCAGCCGGACGGGGGCGTGTTGCCACCACCGCTGCCCGGGTTGCTGCCCCCACCCGGGCTGCTGCCCCCACCGGGGTTGCTGCCGCCGCCCGGGTTGCTGCCGCCGCCGGGGGTGCTCCCGCTGCCCGCTGAGCCGCCCGAGCCACCCGCGCCGCCGCCGGGCCCGCTGCCCGAGCCGGCCGACGCGCCGCCCTTGCCGGCGCCCGAGGAGCCGCCGCCCGCCGGGGCACCGCCAGCGTTGCCACTGCCGGAGTTGCCACTGCCGGAGTTGCCGCCGCCCCCGGCCGGGGCACCGCCGTTCGGGGCCGGGTTCGGCTGCGGTCCGCCGCCGTTCTGCCCCGGACTGGCGGGGGCGCCGCCGGAGGCCGCCGCGGACGGTGAGCCGGCGGAGGTTCCGGAGGCGCTCGCAGCGGCGCTCGCCGAGTTACTCGCCGAGTTGCTCGCCGATGCCGAGGATGAGCCGCTGCCGCCGGCTCCGCCGGACCGAGAGGCCGAGGCCACCGGCTGGGCGCCGGGCAGCAGGGCGGTGGTGTGCGGCGACTCGTCCAGGTTGAGCACCACGCCGATGCCCGCCGAGGCGACGATCACGCAGGGCACCAGGATCAGCGTGGTCCGGCGGCGCCGCTTCCACCAGACGGGTTGGGGCGCGCCGAGCACGGTCGGCTGGTTGGAGATCTCCGTGCTGCCGGTGTCGCCGCCGACCGGGGTGGGGCCGTCCGCCACCGGGGTGGCGGGCTCGGTGGGGGTGCGCGCGGCGGCGGGCGCCTCTGCACCGCCGGCGAGGGCCTTGGCCGGCTCGGTGGGCGCCAACTGCCCGTCCTCGGAAACCTCGTCAGCGGCCTCGTCAGCGGAGTCGCCCGCCGCGCCGGCGACCGGCGGGACGGCGACCGGCGCGGCGGCGACCGGCGGGGGCGTCAGGTCGGGCAGGCCCTCGGCCGCCCGCCGGGCCGCCACCGCCATCGCGGCCGCCGTCGGATGGCGGTCGCCGGGCGACTTGGCCAGCGCCCGGGCCACGAACGCCCGCACCGGCTCGGGGAACTCCTCGGGCAGGGCGGGGGCCGGCTCGCGGACGTGTTTGAGCACGATCTCCAGCACCGTCTCACCGGTGAACGGGAGCTCACCGGTGAGCAGTTCGTAGGCCACCACACCGATCGAGTAGAGGTCGGAGGCCGCGACAGTGCCCTGGCCTTCGGCCTGCTCGGGGGCCATGTAGAGGGCGGTGCCGAAGACCGAGTGCGAAGTGGTGATCTTGGTGCCGGCCAGGGCCCGGGCGATGCCGAAGTCGGTGACCTTGACCAGCCCGCCCGTGGTCACCATGAGGTTGGACGGCTTGATGTCGCGGTGCACGATCTCCCGCTCGTGCGCGACCTGCAGGGCCTCCAGCGCCTGCGCGACGAGGTCGAGCGCCTCCTCGGCCGGCAGCCGGCCGCGCTCGGCGCGGATCGCGTCCAACGGCCGGCCGTCGACCAGCTCCATGACGATGTAGGCCAGACGGTCATCCGGCTGGTCGTCGTCCTCGCCGTAGTCGTGGATGTCGACGATGCTCGGGTGGCTGAGCGAGGCGAGGATCCTGGCCTCGCGCCGGAACCGCAGCGCGAAGTCGGCGTCGTCCAGCAGCGCGGGCAGCACGATCTTGACCGCGACCCGGCGTTCGAGTACTTGGTCCTCCGCCCGCCAGACCTCGCCCATCGCGCCGCCGCCGATGCGCTCGACCAGTGTGTAGCGGCCCCCGAGAACCGTCCCTCGGCTCCACATTCCCCGTTCCCCCTGATGGTGAGCATTGGCTGCTGGCCAATGGAAAAGCGTATGGCCCCTCCCACTCCATGACCAGCGCCGTGGAGTGGCGGCACGGTGGCGGGTGCGCGGCCCGATCGCCCTGTCGATCGGCCGCACGCGTTCGAACCCTACTGCACTGGCACTTGGCCCCCTGACTGAGTGTCAGCTGGGCGACCGGCCGGTGAGGTTCTGCCAGCGCGCCCGGGCATCGTCGAGGGCCTTGGCCGCCGCGGCCGGGCGCTGGTCCACCCCCTGGCGCTCGGTCAGCTCGGCGAGCCGGTCGCATGCGGACCGCTGCGCCGCGGAGCGCTGTTCGACCCGTTTCAGCTCAGCCTCCGCCGCGGCCACCAGCTGGTGGCGGCGCTTCAACAGGGCGTTCTCCTCGGCCACGGCATTCACCACTCGGTTGCCGAACCGGCGCACCTCCTCCTCGCTGTGCAAGCCCTGTTCGAACGTCTGGCGATGCACTCGGCCGCCCGGCAGTGCGAAGTGGAGGTAGTGGCGCCGGTCGACCCGCTCGACACGGACGGTCATTCCGGCCAGTGGCAGTTCCTCGGCGCCGACCACCACCGCATGCTGGTGCAGGGCGAGCACCCCGAGCCGCACCAGCAGCGGGCCCCGGCCGGGACTGCGCAGTTGCTCGACCCGCCGGGCCGCCAGCTCCACCTCGTACCGGTACCGCGCCTCGGCGCCCCGCACCTCGGCCTGCGCGCCCGTCAACTCCCGCTTCGCCCCGCGGCGCAGGTGCCCCGCCGTGCGGCGGGCGGCGGCCAGTCGCCGGCGGTCCGGCGCGAAGGCGGCCCCGAACGCGTAGGCCCAGCCGCCCGGATAGCGCGACAGCTGCCAGGCGACCGCCGCCCCGACGCCGACCAGGACCGCCAGCAGTACCCCGATCACGATCCCCATGCCCGGCCCTCTCTCACCGTGTTCTGCATCGCTACGAAGCATCCCAGAGCGGCCGGGGGTGGTCACCAGGATCGCCCGCCCCTACGCTGCCCGCCATGGGTACCGACATCTACGGCGCGATCGAGGTGCGCCACCCCCACGCCGACCAGGACTGGTGGGAATGGCCGGCCTGGCAGCGCCTGATGGACCTCTCACCGCTCTACGACGGCCGGGACTACTCGGCGTTCGCCGTGCTGTTCGGCGTGCGCAACAGCGCCGGGCACTCCCCCGTCGCCGCCGGTCGGGGGCTGCCGGCGGATGTCTCGGCCGAGCTGCGGGAGGAGTTCGAGCGCGTCCAGGGCATCGACTCGGCGGTGCACGGCGCCACCTGGGTGAGCTGCGCCGAGCTCGACCGGGCCGACCTGACCGGCATCGACGCTCTGGGCCCGGGCAGCGAGTGGGAGCACGTCTTCGCCGTCCTGCGCGCCCTGGCCGGCCGGTTCGGCGGTGACGGGGTGCGCCTGGTGGTGTACTTCGACTGACTCCGAGGGGATCACATGATGCCGCAACTCCCCTATCCTCGGCCTATGGGAGCGCTTCCACACATCACCCCGGTCGACCGCACCGACCTGCCGCCGGCCTTTCCGCCCGGCTTCCGCTGGGGTGCGGCCACCGCCGCCTACCAGGTGGAGGGTGCGGTGCGCGAGGGCGGCCGGGGGCCGTCCATCTGGGACACGTTCAGTCGCACCCCCGGCAAGGTGACGGGCGGCGACACCGGCGACGTGGCCACCGACCACTACCACCGGTTCCGCGAAGACGTGGCGCTGATGCGCGAGTTGGGCCTGACCTCGTACCGCTTCTCGATCTCCTGGCCGCGCGTCCAGCCGACCGGCCGAGGCCCGGCGCTGGAGCAGGGCCTGGACTTCTACCGGCGGTTGACCGACGAGCTGCTGGCGGCCGGGATCGAACCCGTGGCCACGCTCTACCACTGGGACCTGCCACAGGAGTTGGAGGACCTGGGCGGTTGGCCCGCCCGCTCCACAGCCGAACGGTTCGGCGAGTACGCGCAGTTGGTCGCCCAGGCGCTGGGCGACCGGGTGGCGCTCTGGGGCACCCTCAACGAACCCTGGTGCTCGGCCTTCCTCGGCTACGGCTCGGGGGTGCACGCGCCCGGCCGCACCGATCCGGCCGCCGCGCTGCGGGCCGCGCACCACCTCAACCTGGCCCATGGCCGCGGCGTGGCCGCCCTCCGAGCGTCCCTGCCGAGCACCGCCCTGGTGACGATCAGCCTGAACCTCCATCAGATCAGGCCACTGACAGACAGCGAGGCGGACCGGGAGGCGGCACGGCGGATCGACGCGGTCGGCAACCGGATCTTCACCGGCCCACTGCTGCACGGTGGTTACCCGGACGACCTGCGAGCGGACACCGCCCACCTGGTGGACTGGGAGCGGCTGGTCCGCCCGGGCGATGCGGCGGCCATCGGTGCCCCGATCGACCTGCTGGGCCTCAACTACTACACGCCCGCGCTGGTTTCGGCATCCGCGCCCGCCGCCGCACGCCCCGCGCACGGGCTCGGCGACCACTCGCCCTGGCCGGGCGCCGAGCGGGTGTTCTTCCACCAGCCGCCCGGCCGGGCTACCGCGATGGGTTGGGCGATCGACCCGAGCGGCCTGTACGACCTCCTCACCGAGACCGCCCGGGCCAATCCCGGCCTGCCGCTGCTGATCACCGAGAACGGCGCGGCGTTCGAGGACGTGCCGACGCCCTCGGGCGAGGTGCACGATCCCGAGCGGATCGCCTACCTGCACGGCCATCTGGCGGCGGTCCACCGGGCGATGGCGGACGGCGCGGACGTCCGGGGCTACTTCCTCTGGTCGCTGCTGGACAACTTCGAATGGTCGTACGGCTACGGCAAGCGGTTCGGCGCTGTCTACGTCGACTACGCCACTCAGTGCCGGATCCCGAAGGCCAGTGCCGCCTGGTACGCCGGCACCGCCCGCAGCAACGCGCTGCAGCCGCCCGTCTCGAACTAAGCGCCCTCAGGCGCCCGTTCGGACGTAACGCAGGATCTGCTGGCCCTCGTCGAACAGCCGGACTTCGGCCAGGGTGAAGGCGCGCGGGCCGAACTCGGCGCGAAACAGCGGGATTCCGGCGCCGACCACCACCGGGGACTGCTTGATGATCAGTTCGTCGATCTCGGGGAGCAGCTGACCGGCCAGGTCGGCGCCGCCGCAGAGCCAGATCCCCAGCCCGTCCTGCTTCTTGAGCCGGCGCACCAGGGCCACCGGGTCCTCGGCGGTCACCTCGACGGCCGGGTCGGGGCTCTCGGTGAGCGAGCGGGACAGCACGATCTGCCGCAGGTGGGCGTACGGGCTGGTGAGGCCGATGTCCAGCCCGGGCTGGTAAGCACCGCGCCCCATCAGCACGGTGTCGAAGCGGCGATTGGGCGCGTCCGCGATGCCGAGCCCAGCCCGCCCCGGCGTGGACATGGCCTCGGGGTACTCCGCCATGTAGTGGGGAAGGAAGTCCGGCGTCAGGTAGGGCGCGAAGAAGTCGAATTCACCGTCGGGACCGGCGATGTAGCCGTCGATGGTGACGGCGACGAGGTAGCTGAGCGTTCGCATACATGTCCCCCATGCTGTCGGTGGGCGAATTCCGCCCGCCAGCGTTAACCACTCCATTTATAGTACTCTGCCTGTAGTGGTTGCAAGCGCCTGTTGGCGCGCCCGTTGACGTTGACGCGCCTGGTGACGTTGAGACGTTGCGGCGCCTGCTGAAAGAGAGGACCGGACGCATGGCCCAGAACCCCGCACGCCGCGCCGCGCTCACCGACGCCGCCATCGATGTGCTGGCCGCCGAGGGCGCGCGCGGCCTCACCTTCCGCGCGGTCGACCAGCGGGCCGGCGTGCCGGCCGGCACCTCGTCCAACTACTTCGCCAACCGGGACGAGTTGCTCCACCAGGCCGCCCGCCGGATCCACCACCGCTTGACGCCCGACCCCGTCGTGCTGGCCGAGCTGCTGCGGGCCCCGCGTGACCGCGTCCTGGTGGCTGCCCTGATGCGCGATCTGCTGCGCCGGGTCTGCGCGGACCGGGACGGCTACCTGGCGATGCTCGAACTGCGCCTGGAGGCCACCCGCCGCCCCGAGGTGCGGGCCGAACTCTCCGGCACCATGCGGGCCGAGCTGGAGAGCAACATCGCCTACCACCTGGACGAGGGCTTCCCCGGTGACCGCGAGACGGTGGTGCTGCTCTATCTGGCGATGACCGGCCTGATCGTGGAACACCTCACACTGCCGGACGTGTTGGGCGGCACCGAGCCGGCTGAGCTGGTCGAGCAACTGGTGGCCCGACTCGTCCCGGCCGGCTGACGGTCGCCCGGCGCCTGGGGGCGCTGTTGAAGGCCGCCCGGCGCCTCGGACCGCTTCAGCATGTCGACCGGTGCCTCCGGCCGCTGTTGAATAGGGGTGTGTACAGCGAGCGGAGATCCGAGGCGGTTCCGGGCGCGGTGGTGTGGTCCAAGCGCCTGGAGCACGACACCGCGGCACCGGCGCGGATCCTGCCGGACGGCTGCATGGATCTGATCTGGACCGGCGGCGGCCTGCTGGTCGCCGGCCCCGACTCCGCCGCCCACCTGGTTCCGGGGCGGGCCGGGGACGGCTATGTCGGCCTGCGGTTCGCGCCGGGCACCGGGCCGCTGGTGCTGGGGGTGCCCGCCAGCGAACTGACCGACCAGCGCGTGCCGTTGGACCAGCTCTGGCCGCAGCGCCAGGTGCGCGAATCGGCCGAGCGGATCTGGGACGCCGCCGACCGCGCCGCCGCGTTGCAGGCCGTGGCGGTCACGCTGGGCCGGGCGCCGGCCCGCCCCGCCCGGGTGCCGGAGGCGGTGCTGCGCGGGGTGCGGCAGCGACTGACCGTCACCGAGATCGCGCGCGGGCTGGCGCTGAGCGAGCGCCAGCTGAGACGGCTCTGCCTGGACGCGTTCGGTTACGGGCCGAAGACGCTGGAGCGGGTGCTGCGGCTCGGCCGGGCCCTCGACCAGGCGCGGACCGGCCTGCCCTTCGCTCAGGTCGCCGCGGTGGCGGGGTACGCCGACCAGGCGCACCTGACCCGTGAGGTGCGCGCCCTGGCCGGCCTGCCGCTCGGGCGGCTGCTCGCCGAGGAGGGCGGGCTGCAGGAGTGACCTGTCAGAGAGGTGTGACAGGATCCGCCGCATGGATCTTGCCGCCGTCCTCGCCGATCTCGACCAGGTCGCCTGGCACGAGCTGGAACATGCCTACGGCTCCGCCGAGGATGTCCCCGCTCTGCTGCGCGCGTTGACGGGCGCGGACCAGGAGGCCGTGGCGGAGGCCGACGAGGAGCTGTGGAGCAGCCTCGTGCACCAGGGCACGGTGTACCAGGCCACGGTGGTCGCCGTCCCCTTCCTGGCCCGCCTCCTGGCAGCGGGTGTGCACCGAGCGAAGCTGCTGGACATCGTGGGGGCCGTCGCCGAGAGCACGGACGAGCACGACCTGGCGCGGCCGGGCGCGGCACGTGCGGCCGTCGTCGCACAACTTCCGCTGCTGCTGCCCTTGCTGTCGGATGCTGACGCCGAGGTGCGGCAGGGCGCGGCCTGGGCGGTGGCCCAGTGCGGGCAGGCCGCGGGCCCCGGCGCCCGGGCGGCGCTGCGGCGGCGCTGGGAGGCGGAGGGCGATCCGGTGCTGCGGGCGGACCTGCTGACCGCGTGCGTGCGGGTCGACCCGGCCGCGGCCGAGGAGCTGTGCGCGGCCGCCCTGCGAGCGGTGGAGCCCCCGCCGGTGCGGGTGGCGGCGCTGCTGGCCTGGGTGGACACCGGTCGTCCGTGGGCCCCGGAGCTGGCAGCCGTCGTGACGGAGCTGGCGCCGCTGAAGCAGCACGTGCAGAGCAGCTCTTGGGAGCGGGGGCCGCTGAAGGCCATCGCCGCTGCTCTGTGTGAGCGTGGCAATGTCGATGCGGCGATCGAGGTCGTCGTCGCCGCGCTGGACCGCGCGGTGGCGGGCAGCGGCACCGGTGGGGACGCCAAGTCGGCGGCGACGGAGGCGACTTGGGCGGCGGAGTCGCTCGCCTGGCGATTCCGGAGCGCGCCGGCTCGGTTGCTGCCCGCGATGCTGCCGCTGCTGGACGATCCGGCCACCGCCGACTCGGTCATCTTCGCGGTGCGTTACTGGGCCGAGCCCGCCCCGCAGGCGGTGCCGGCCCTGGTCCGCCTCGCCGAGGGGACCAGCGAGGTGGCCGACCGAGCGCTGGCTGCCCTGGTGTCGCTGGGCGAGGCAGGGGCGGCGGATCTCCTGGCGCGGCAACTGACGGAGCGGCCGCAGGCGCTGGCGGCCGCCTTCGAGCGCACCACGCGGCGGCCCCCGGCTCCGCTGCCGTGCACTCCGGCGCTGCTGGACGCGGTCCGGGTGCGGCTGGCGGCCTGGGCGTCCGAGGCCGCGACGCCGCGCGAGCGCCGGTCGGTGTTCGACGGTGGGCTCGCGGCCGTCAATGAGCCGATCCACCTCGCCGGTCTGCTGGCCGGGTGGGGGCGTGCTGCCCGGGTGGCGATACCCGAGCTGCTGGACGCGATGCCGCATCACCCCGGCGCGGTCAGGGCCCTCGGCGCCGTCGCCGACGCGGAGCTCGATCGCGAGGCGGTCAACGCCCTGCGGTCCGCTGCCGAGGCCGGCAGCCTGGCGAACCGTCAGGCGTCCGCGACTGCGCTGCGCGCACTGACGGGCGAGGTCGGTCCGCTGCTCGCCGGCTTGGAGTCGGCGTTCGCCGAGCATGGCCGGTCGCGCGAGCATGCTGTCGAGGCGGCCGCCGCGCTCGGTGAGCAGGCACGCCCGCTACTGCCCCAGTTGCTGGCGCTGCTGGCCGAACCAGCTGAGGGCCGGACCACCACCCCCGTGGTCTCGGCGGGGTTGGTGGCGGCCGCCGCGGTCTGGCAGCTGACTGGCGATCAGGAGCCGGTGCTTCCCATGGTTCTGGAGGGCCTGGGCTGGGCCACGCAGCCGTGGGGCGGGCAGGTCGCGAACCGCGCTGCCGAGCTCGCTGCCCGGCTCGGCCCGGCCGCGCTGCCGGCCGTCCCGCAGCTGCTCTCGATGCTCGAAGAGCGGGACACGGCGGCGGCCGCCACGCGGGCGCTGGTGGCCGTGCACCCGGGAAGCGACCGCCCCGGCGGTGTCACGCTCGGCGAGCTGGTCGACCGGGTTCTCCCGGCGGCCGAGCCGAGCGCGTATCTGAGCCCCGCGCTGGCCGCGCTGGAGGCCCTCGCCGTGCTCGGCCCCGCCGCGTTCGCCGCTGCCCAGGTCGAGCGGCTTCGGCTGCTCGCCGAGGGAGAACGCCGCGTAGTGGGCGCGGGTGGCCACACCGAGATCATCGGGGGCGACGTGCGGTTCCGCGCCGCCGCCCGACGCCTGGTGGCGGACCTGACGAGTTGAACGGCACTCAGCCCGCCCGAACCACGAACAGGCCCACCGCGTGGCACCCAACCGGGCTCCTCGGCGGCGGTGTGGAGCTCCACACCCACCGCCCAACACCCGGTGACGGACTGGCGAGTTGAACCGCGAGCAGGTCTACCCCGCAATGGCCCCACCGAGACCATCGGCGGCGACGTGGAGCTCCACACCGCCGCCCGACGCCCACTCGCGGCCCAGACGCGCTGACCAGCACCCGCCAAGCCAGGCCGCCAAGTCGGTCAGCCACGCCGAAACCGTCGGCACCGCCACCCACTCCCTACCTACCGGCGGACTGGCGAGCCGACCGCCGCTCAGCTCGGCCGGACCGCGAACAGGTCCACCGCGTTGCCGTCCGGGTCGAGCACCGTGGCGTAGCGCTGGCCCCAGAACGCGTCCCAGGGCTCGTTGTGGCCGCGGTAGCCGGCGGCCAGCAGCTCCTGGTACAGCTTGTCCACGTCCGCCGGCCGCTCGCAGTCGAAGGCGATCGCGATCCGGTGGTCGCCGACCGGCGGGGTCCAGTCGGGGTCGAAGCTGCGGACGGTCGCCACGGTGTCCCAGACCAGTTTGAGGCCGCCGGGCAGGTCGTACTCGACGTGGGGTTCGGCGTCCGCCTCGGGCGGGATGGCCAGGCCCAGCCGGCGGTAGAACGCGAGCGTTGCCGCCATGTCGGAGGCGACCAGGCCGATGAAGCTGATGCGTGGTTGTGCAGTCATGATCGTCACGCTAGTGGGGCCGGGCCCGGGGGTCTTGAACGAAACGGACATCGCCGCCCACCGCACCCGTGAGCAGCCCGTGCCCGCTCGGCCAGTCGGTGATCAGGGCAACCAGCTCGGCGGAGTTGTGGCGCGATCCGGAACAGCTCCCTGAGCGTCGCCGCGTCCCGCAGCACGGGTGGCTCGGGGCGCGGCCGCCATGACGCCCGGCCCGCCCCCACGCCGTCGCACACGTAGACGTCCAACCCGGCGGCGAGGAACAGCCATTGCCAGCCGGGGCGGCCGTCGGGCGTGCCCTCGAAGCTGCGCCGGTCAGGCCGCCGCCCGGCCAGAGCACCAGCGGATGGCGGCCGGCCGGCTCGGCCGGCCGCAGGTACTGCACATAGACCTGCCCCTCGACGCCGCCATCCGCCGTCGGCTGCCCGCCGAGGTGGACCCGCCCACCCCGCGCGACCGCACCTCGACCGCCATAAACAGTCCTCCCCGCTCGGCAGTTGATCATCCTAGGGGAGGTCGCTTTGCCACCGGTTCCGCCCGCACCCCCGTGTCGGGCGGAACCGGTGAGTCTCAGGCCAGCGTGTCGCAGAGGTTCTCCACCTGGTGCTGCTCCAGCACCTGGGTCTGGTGGCCCGGGTGGATCAGGAGCCGCGCACCGCCGCTGAACAGGTAGTCCCCGGTCGCGTGGTACGGGTCGCCCGGGTGGACCACCGCGCTGATGTGCGAGGTCTTCGGGATCACCCACTCCCGGTAGCCGCCGGGGAGGTAGTTGAGGATGCCGAAGCCGCTCTGGTCCCGGTCGACGCTGCGACCGCTGTCCGCGTTGGCGTAGCGCAGCACCAGCGGGCCGCGGAACAGCTCCTTCTTCGGTGAGCCGTCCGGGTAGCCGGCGGCGGTCTTGCTCTCCTCCTGGTCCACCAGCACGCTGACGTACAGGTGGAACGGGCAGACCGTACCTGCCGGGTAGTCGAACGGGCCGCCGGTGCGGTACGGATGCCAGCCCCCGCCACCGTCGCCGTGCGCCGGCGTGGCCGCGGTCGCCGCCGGGGCGGCCAGTGCCAGAGCGGCGACGGCAACGGCCGCGCCCAGTAGGCGAGTGAACGGATGCGAGCGTACCGACATATCGACCTCCGGTGAGCCGCCTCGTCCCGACCCTGCGCCGGGCGAGTGCGTCTTGCTATCGTCAGGTCACGGACCGTCCCGACGCGATGCTTTCGGTGTCCGCCGAAAGGTTGTCTTCTCGGCGGCTTCTGGAGGTCGGACCACCGTGCTACGCATCCACTTCACGGCAGCGGACCTACTGGACGTGCGGTTCGCCGACGGTCCGGCTCCGCTGATCGAGCTGGAGCTGGCCGTCGCGATGCTGCAACGCCGGGACCCCGACCCGGGGTTCGTCCGCTGGCGGCACGGCTTGGCGGCGAGTGGGGCGCTGGCCGCGACGGCTGCGCTGCGCGAACTGGTGCCGCCGACCGGCGCCGGACCGTTCTTCCTCGATCCGATCGCCCCGGACCTCGACCAGGGCTTGGAACTGGTCCGCCGTTCCACCAACACCCTGGTGTGCAGCGAGTTGGAGCGGATCTGCGGCGCCGGCCTGGCCGTCACGCCGCTGCTGAAGCACCTCGCCGACCAGGACCAGCAGGCCTGGCGGTATCTGGCGGACACGCTGCGGTCGGCGTACGGAGCGGTGATCGGCACGGCCTGGCCGCGGCTGCGGGCCGGCTTCGACGCGGACCTGCGCTGGCGCGGCCAGGTGCAACGCCAGGAGGGTCTGCGCGGCATGCTGGCCGGCCTGCACCCGGGCAGCCGGTGGCATGGGTGCACCCTGGAGATCCCGGTGGCCAAGGAGCTGGACTTCCAACTGCACGGCGAGGGGCTGCTGTTGCTCCCGTCCGCGAGCTGGACCGGGCGGCCGCTGGTGGGCAGCTATCCGGACGGGCCGGCGGTGCTGGTCTATGCCGCGCTCACCCCGCTGCCCTATCTGGCGGAAACCGATCCGGCGC
Organism: Kitasatospora sp. GP30; assembly: GCF_029892145.1. Lineage (NCBI taxonomy): Bacteria > Bacillati > Actinomycetota > Actinomycetes > Kitasatosporales > Streptomycetaceae > Kitasatospora > Kitasatospora sp. GP30. The sequence continues at coordinate 344,218 of NZ_JARZAH010000005.1, read as the reverse complement.
CCGGCGCCGATCCGGACGATCCGGTGGCCGTGCTGCTCGGCCGCACGCGGGCCGCTGTGCTGCGGCTGACGCTGCGTGAGCCGACGACCAGTCAGCTGGCCACCACGCTGGGCGTCGGCCTGGCCTCCGCATCGGAGCACGCCCGCGCCCTGCGCCGGGCGGGCCTGGTCAGCACCGCCCGCACCGGCCGCTCGGTCCGCCACAGCTGCACCCAGCTTGGCCACCGCCTGCTGGCCGCCCCGACCGCGGTCGCCCAGCCCTGACGGTCCGTCACGTCAGGCTGCGGCCTTGGCCCGCAGCTTGCGCGCCGCTCGCACCGCCAGGGGCGGCAGCAGGTCGTGCGCCAACCGCCGTGCCGGGGAGGGGCGTTGGGCCCGAGAGTGGCTCGAGGCAGCAGGGGTCGGCCCCGGGGGCGCGGACTTCTGCTGCTCGGCGGGCAGCAACTTGGCCACACCGCGGCCGGAGAGGCGGATCAGCCGGCGGCCGGCGACCATGTCGATGTCCAGGTGGCAGTCCTCGGCGTCGCCGTCCAGCTCCACCAGCGCCTGCTGAGTCGGCTCGGGGTCGCCCCAAGTGCCGTACAGCTTCTCGGGGGTGACGCAGATCGGGCGCAAGTCCTGCTGGAAGACGGCCTCCCAGGTGGCGGCGGCCACCCCGGGCGTGTGCGGGGAGCGGAAGTCGTCCAGCACCACGATGCCGTCCGGGCCGAGTGCCGCCTTCGCGGTGCGGATGTCGACCGCGACATGCTCGTAGAGGTGGGAGGCGTCGATGTGGACGAAGCGGCAGCTGCCGGTGGCTATTCGACCGTCCCCGAGGACCGAGGTCGGGGCCTGCACGATCACCGGCAGCTCGGAGTGGAACGCCAGGTAGTTGCGCTCGAAGGCGGTCCGGGTGAGCGTCCGGCGGTAGGACATGGTCATCTCGGCCGCGTTCTCGCCGTCCGGTGCCTCCGAGTCGAACAGGTCGCAGACCGTGAAGGTCTCCCCCGCCCGCAGGTGGCGGCCGATCAGGATGGCGCTGCGACCCAGGTAACTGCCCAGTTCAAGCAGGTCACCACGGGTCTCGGCGGCGCTCTGGCGATCCAGCAGCCAGGCGAACAGCTGCTGGTCGATGGGCCAGAACCACCCGGGGACGTCGTCCAGGGTGCGTGGCAGCGGTGCCTCGTCCAGTGGGCGGGTGTCGGTGGTGACCAAAGGTGCCTCCTAGGGAACGGGGGCGGCGCCACCGGCGGATACCACCGGTCGGGGGACGGCGCCGGCCCCGGAGTGCACGTGAGCCTAGGGCCAGTACTGCCCCGGCGAAAGGGCCTGAGCTGTGGAAATTCGGTCGGCGGGTGGTTCGTTCCCGCGCGAAGACGTTACATCCGGGTGGCGTCGACCGCATGCCGCCGGAGCTGCGGAGAACCGTCAGCCCGTCGCCAGCAGCCGGGCCACCGCGCGCCGGGTGCGGTCGGGGGCGGCGGAGTCGCGCTCCAGCTGGATCGCCTGGTTGAGGGCCAGGTAGGCACCGATCAGTTCATAGGCGAGTTGCTCGGGATCGGCCGTGACGGGCAGCTCACCCCTGGCGACGGCAATGCGGAGATCGGCCACCAGCCTGCGGCGCCAGAACCGGTAGAGCCGGGCCACCGCGTCCCGGACCGCGCCGGTGCGGGCGTCGAACTCGATTGCTGCCGTGGTGAACAGGCAGCCGCCGGGAAAGGCACCGCGCTCGGTCTCCAGGTAGCGGTTCCAGGCCTCCAGGACGGCGGTCAGCCGGGTGAGCCCCGGTGCGGCGTCGGCGGCCGGCTCCCAGACCAGGCGCATGAAGATCGCCGAGGCGCCGTCGAGGGCGGCCAGCTGGAGCGCCTCCTTGGTGCCGAAGTGCCCGAGCACTCCCGCCTTGCTCATGCCCAGGTCGGTGGCCAGCCGCCCGATGGTCAGCCCCTCCAGCCCGTCCACCGAGGCGATCGCGACGCTGCGGTCGATGATCCGCTCCCGGGTTCTGCGGGTGTCGGCGACGGACTTGCGTGGGCTCATGGCGACATCGTAGCCGGGCCGCACTCCTTTAGCTTCCGACCGATCGGTTGCTATATTCCGCAGCAGTACCCCGCGCACGCCGGAGCCCACAGCGGCACCCCGCGCACGCCGGGGTCCGCAGTGGTACCCCCGCGCACGCAGCGACACCCCATGTACTCCAACGCACTGCCCCGCAAGCCAAGGAGAAGAACCTGTGACCGGATCCCGCATCACTGGCCTGGGCCACTACCAGCCGTCCCGGGTGCTCACCAATGACGAACTGGCTCAGATGGTCGACACCAACGACGCCTGGATCCGGCAGCGCACCGGGATCGCCACCCGCCGGATCGCCGCGGAGCACGAGACGGTCGCCGACCTCGCGACGGCGGCGGCCGGCAAGGCGCTCGCGGCGGCCGGGCTGCAGCCCGCCGACATCGGCCTGATCTCGGTCGCCACCTGCAGCGTGATCGACCGCTGCCCCTCCACCGCCGCCCGGGTGGCCGCCCGGCTGGGCATCCCGGCCGCCGTGGCGTACGACCTGAACAACGGCTGCGCCGGCTTCTGCACCGCGCTGGCCACCGCCGACCACTCGATACGGGCCGGCGCCGCCCGGCACGCGCTGGTCATCGGGGCGGAGAAGATGTCGGACGTGACGGACTGGACCGATCGCAGCAGCTGTGTGCTGCTCGGGGACGGCGCGGGCGCGGCGGTGCTGAGCGCCGCCGACGAGGCGGGGGTCGGCCCGGTGCTCTGGGGATCGGATCCGAGCCTGGGCCAGGCGGTCCGGCTGCAGGGCGACTGGCATCCGACCTTCGCCCAGGACGGCCAGACGGTCTACCGCTGGGCCACCACCGAGATCCCCGCGATCGCGCTCGCCGCCTGCGAGCGCGCGGGAGTGGCGCCCGGCGAGCTGGCCGGCGTGGTCACCCACCAGGCCAATCTGCGGATCATCGAGGCGGTGGTCCGGCGACTGGGGTTGGCCGAGGACACCGTGATCGCCCGGGATGTGGTCGACTCCGGCAACACCTCCGCCGCCTCGGTGCCGCTCGCCCTGGCCAAGCTGGTGGAGCGCCGCGAACTCCCGGCGGGCGGCCCGGTTCTGCTGCTGGCCTTCGGCGGCGGCCTCTCCTGGGCCGGGCAGGTCATCAGCTGTCCCTGAACATCGTTGCCTCAATCGACAATTGATAGGCAGTCAGTCCACTTCAGGCTCCCGGATGTCCGCCACCGCCTCGCGCACCTCCGGAGCCGGGTCGACCGCCAACCGGTCGAGCAGGGCGTCGACACCCGGCGTGGACCAGCGCGCCACCGCCCAGACCAGTGCCTCCCTGACGGTGGGGTCGGGATGGTCGGCGAGCCGGGCCAACTGGCCCACCGGGCCGCGTCGGTAGTGGCCGTAGCAGTCCAGGGCTTCGCGCAGCACCGCCGGATCGCCCGGGTCACCTGCCGCCTCGATCCGGGCGAGCAGCACCCGGGAGGGCGGCGGCGGGCCGCCGTCATAGTACGGGCGGCGCTCCCGCAGCCGGCGCGAACCGTACTCACCGCGCACCTGGCAGCGCTCGCAGAGGCACGGGCGGACGCCGTGCGCGTCCGGCCAGTAGCGCCAGCCCACCGACTGCCGCACCGGACGGATGCGATGCACCTCGGCCGGGGTGACCGCCCTGGGCACGAAGACCTCCCAGCCGCGCGGGTCCGGCAGCTCGGCGATGCGCCGGACGGCCTCGGCGGCAGTCAAGGCCTCGGGGGGACGCCCGTAGCGACCCACGGTGACCGGTTCGCCGTCGGGCAGGCGCACTTGGACGGCCACCAGGTTGCGCCGGGCCTCGCTCCGGGCCAGTTCACGCAGCCAGCCGTGGGTGAGCGTGTAGGACGGCAGCACCGGGAAGCAGAACAAGCCACGGGTGCCGTCCGCCCGCCGGGAGGCCGCCCGGACGCCGGCACGCCGGATCCGCACTGCGTTCGCCTCGGCCACGAGGTGCACGAACATCGCCATGCGGCCACCCTACGGGGGCCCGCCACGGCCTCTCCGCGCACTTCACCATTCACGCTCATTCTCCACGCTATAGACACGGATCTGATGCACCGTCGGACGGGAGGCGCTTCGCACTCGAACACGGGGCGACGGGTTCAAACAGACTCCTGTAGCCAAGTCGATTCAACTCGAAACGTTGCCTCGTCGACTTCCGGACAATGCCCGAACGGCGTGGTCACAGCGGAACCCCGAGTTCTTCACGGTGTCGTTTGCCACATTTGCCACACACCTTGAACCCTGGTCAGCGGTGCTCGTCCCTTGCAGATGCCGCAGATGCGCCCATAGCGCCCAGCGGCATCGCTCAAATCCAGCCAGCTGGCTGGTTCCCGTAGGCGATAAGTGCGCACCGGAACGACGCACTTCGAGCGAACTTTTGGCTGATCTTCACTGGTGTGTCGGGTCGCGGAACGTCCGGAGTCTGGTCTCCGGACCATGTTGATCAACATCATGGACCGTCATCGGGCCGTCGAGCCCAGGCAAAGCCCCTACCGCTACCGCGCGGCCTCCCCCGACGCGCACGAACCGGAGTCCAGAAGATGTCGATCTCCAACCCGTCGAGCTGGCCGCTGACCGCCGGCCAGTCCGGCGTCTGGCGGGCGCAGCAGCTCGCCCCGGCCAACCCCGCCTACCAGGTGGCGGAGTGCATGGAGATCTGCGGACCGATCCGGCCCGCGCTGTTCGCCGCGGCGATGCGCCGCCTGCTCGACGAGTGCGACATCTTCCGGCTCCGATTCACCAGCGAGGACGGCGAGCCCCGCCAGCGGCTGATGCCGCCCGGCGAATCCCCGCTGCGGATCGTGGACGTCAGCGGTACTCCCGACCCGTACGAGGCCGCGATGGCCCAGATGCGCGCCGAAGTGGCGGTGCTGCGCGAGCCGATGGCCGGCCAGGGGTACCGATCGATTCTGTTCCGTGCTGCCACCGACCGGTGGTTCTGGTTCCAGGCCGGTCATCACGCGCTATTCGACGGGTACTCCGGGCTGCAGAGCGCGACCCGGATGGCGGAGATCTACACGGCGATGGTCCACGGGCGCGAGCCCGATCCGGAGACTCGACCGGGTGGGCTCGCCAGGCTGCTGGAGCAGGAGTCGACCTACCGGTCCAGTGAGCAGTACCAGATCGACCGTGACTACTGGCTCAGTCAACTGGCCGACCGCCCTGAGCCGGTCTCACTGGCCGGTCGCTTCGCCGAGGCCTCGCACCACCACCTGCGACATGAGGTCACCCTCCCCGCCACCCAGGCCCTGAGGTTGCACACGGCTGCACGCCGCCTGGGCGTCAGCCGCTCGGTACTGCTCATAGCGGCGGCCGCGTTCTACACGAGCCGACTGACCGGGGCCCCGGAGGTGGTCGTCGGTCTGCCGGTCACCGCTCGCGTCGGCAAGGCCTCCAGAGCCGTGCTCGGCATGCAGACCAATGTGCTGCCGCTGCGCATCAAGGTGCAGCCCGGGCTCACCCTCGTCGAACTGATCAAGCAGACCAGCGCCACCGCCCGCGCCGCCCTGCGACATCAGCGGTACCGCTACGACGAGATGCGCCGCGAGCTGCGCTCAGTCGACGCGCCGCTGTTCGGTGCCTTGGTCAACCTGATGGCCTTCGACTACGACCTCACCATCGGCGGCTGCCGCACCCTCTTCCACAACCTGAGCAACGGGCCGGTCGAGGATCTCTCCTTCGTGCTCTATGACCGACAGTCGGGCGATGGTGTCCGACTGTCGGTCGACGCCAACCCGGCGGTCTACGACCCCGCCGAACTCTCCGGCCACGCCGAGCGGTTCACCGCCTTGTTGGACACGCTGGCGAATATTGACGATCCATCGGCTTTGCTTTCTCAGGTTGAGGTGGCGACCGCCGGCGAGCGGCAGCGGCTGTTGGTGGAGTGGCAGCCGAAGCCGGTGGCGGTACCGAGGGCGACGCTGCCGGAGCTGTTCGAGGCCCGGGTGACTGCCGCGCCGGATGCGGTGGCGGTGTCCTTCGAGGGAAGCGAGCTGACCTACGCGGAGCTGAACGCGCGGGCGAACCGGTTGGCGCGGTTGCTGGTTGAGCGTGGTGTCGCACCGGAGTCGGTGGTCCCGGTCGTGATGCAGCGGTCGGTCGAGATGGTAGTGGCGCTGCTGGCAGTATTGAAGGCTGGCGGTGCGTATCTGCCGATCGACCCGGAGCTACCAGCGGAGCGAATCGAATACCTACTGTCGGCCGCCGGCTCCGCGGTACCCGTCACTGCCGAGGTGGTTGGCGAGTCCGCTGACTACGATCCGGGCGATCTGACGGGCCGGCAGCTGGACGCCGACCATCCTGCTTATGTGATCTTCACGTCCGGGTCGACGGGTCGGCCGAAGGGCGTGGTGATTCCCCACGCCGGCATCGTGAACCGGTTGGCGTGGATGCAGGCCGAATACGGCCTCACCAGCGCGGACCGGGTGCTGCAGAAGACGCCGTTCGGGTTCGACGTGTCGGTGTGGGAGTTCTTCTGGCCCCTGCTGGAAGGCGCCACCCTTGTAGTGGCGCGGCCGGGCGGACACCGGGACCCGACATACCTGGCAGAGCTGATCCGCCACGGGCGGGTCACGGTGACACACTTCGTGCCGTCCATGCTGCAGGCCTTCCTCACCGAACCCAGCGCCCGCGAGTGCACCGGACTGCGAGCGGTGCTGTGCAGCGGCGAAGCCCTGTCGGCCGACCTGCGCGACACCTTCGCACGCACCCTGCCCTCCGTTCCGCTGCACAACCTGTACGGCCCCACCGAAGCCTCCATCGACGTCACCTCCTGGCCCTGCGCACAAGACAGCGACAGCGCCTCGGTGCCGATCGGACGCCCGGTCTGGAACACCCAGCTCTACGTCCTGGACGCCAACCTCCAACCCGTACCCGCAGGCGTGCCTGGCGAGCTCTACCTCGCCGGTGTCCAGCTGGCACGCGGCTACCTGGGCCGACCCGATCTGACGGCCGAGCGCTTCGTCGCGGCGCCGTTCGGCCCGGCGGGCTCACGGATGTACCGCACGGGCGACCTCGCCCGCTGGCGGGCGGACGGTGCCCTGGAATACCTGGGACGCACCGACGACCAAGTCAAGATCCGCGGCTTCCGCATCGAACTCGCCGAAATCGAAGCCGCGCTGACCACACACCCGGCAGTCGCCCACGCCGCCGTCATCGTCCGCGAAGACACCCCCGGCACCAAGCAGCTCGTCGGCTACCTCGTCCCCGCCACCAACCTGGACCTCACCGAGGTCCGCGCCCAATTGGCAGACCGGCTGCCCGCGTACATGGTCCCCGCCGCGCTCATCACCCTCGACACGCTGCCCACCACCGTCAACGGCAAACTCGACCGCCTCGCCCTGCCCGCCCCCGACTACACCACCCGCGCCACCCATCGCCCCGCCGCCTCCCCACGCGAACAGCTCCTCTGTGAAGCGTTCGCCGACGTACTCGCGGTGCCGCGCGTCGGCGTCGACGACGGCTTCTTCGAACTCGGCGGCGACTCCATCAGCGCCATTCAGCTGATATCCCGAGCCCGCCAGGTCGGCCTGATCCTGAGCCCCCGCGACGTCTTCATCCACCGGACCGTTGCCCGCCTGGCCGAGGTTGCCCGGGCTCAGGACAGCGCAGTCGTGGAGGACACCGAGGCCGCCCTCGGCGACCTGCCCGCCACGCCGATCATGCACCAGCTGCGCGAACGCGGCGGCTCATACGACTCGTTCCACCAGGCCATGCTCATCACCCTGCCCAGCGGCATCGGCCTCCCGCAGCTCACCGGCGGCCTCCAGCAGCTCGTGGACTGCCATGACGCCCTGCGTGCTCGCCTGCTGGTCGGGCCGGACGGCGACTGGTCGCTGACCGTGCCCCCGCGCGGAACGGTCGCCGCCACCCGGTTGGTCACCCAAGTCGATGCCCGTGACCGGTCCGAGGAAGAACTCGCCGCGCTGGTCCGCCAGGAGGCCCGGGCCGCCCAGCGGCGGCTGGCCCCGCGCGAGGGCACCATGCTCCAGCTGGTCAACTTCACCGGGGCGGCCCAGGAACAAGCGCTGCTGATAATCCATCACCTGGTCGTCGACGGCGTCTCCTGGCGCATCCTGCTCCCCGACCTGCTCACCGCCGCCCGGGGCGGCACGCTCCAGCCCACCGGCACCTCGCTGCGCACCTGGACCCACGCCCTCCACGACGAAGCCGACCGCCGGACCGAGGAACTCCCCTACTGGCAGCAGCTCCTGGCCGAACCGGCAGCCTCGCTCAGCGACGGTGCACTCGACCCGAGCCGCGACACCGTGGCCACCACCGAGCACCTCACGCTGGCACTGCCGCCGGAGACCACCGTGCCGCTCCTCACCACCCTGCCGGCGCTTTTCCACGCCGAGGTCAACGACGTCCTGCTCGCCGCGCTTGCGCTGGCCGTCAACCGCTGGCGCGGCACTAGCGGCCCCGTGCTGCTCGAACTAGAGGGCCACGGCCGCGAAGAACTCAGCACGCGGGCCACCGACCTCTCCCGTACGGTCGGCTGGTTCACGACCGCCTACCCCGTCCGCCTCGCCCCCGGCACCGGCCACCCGGGCCAGGCGCTCAAGGCCGTCAAGGAGCAACTCCGCGCCGTCCCCGACCACGGCCTCGGCTACGGCCTGCTCCGCCACCTCAACTCCGCCGGCCGCGAGCGGCTCGGCAACCTGCCCACCCCACAGCTCACCTTCAACTACCTGGGTCGCCTCGACACCGCCAACACCCAGGCCACCCCCGTCAGCGAGCCGCACGGCGGTCTCTCGCCTGCCACCCCCCTCAACCGGCCGCTCACTCTCGACGCCATCACCGAGGACCGCGCCGACGGCCCCCACCTCACCGCCACCTGGACCTGGGCCACCCACCTGATCAGCTCCGCCGAGGCGCACAAGCTCGCCGAGCTGTGGTTCCAAGCCCTCGGCGAACTGGTCGAACACGCCCGCCAGCCCGACGCCGGCGGCTTCACCCCCTCCGACATTCCGCATGCCACGCTCACCCAGGCTGAGCTCGACCGGCTCCACACCGCCCTCGCGCCGGCCCAGATCCTGCCGGCCACGCCGCTCCAGGAAGGCCTCTACTTCCACACAAGCTACGACAGCGAGGGCTCCGAGGTCTACACCTCTCAACTCGCCCTGGAACTCGCCGGCCACCTCAACCCCGCGCGGCTCCGCCAAGCCGTCAGTGCCCTGCTCGCCCGGCACCCGCACCTCCAGGCCGCCTTTCACCTGGCCGCCGGCGGGCAGCTCCTGCAGCTCATCCCCCGCACGGTTGAGCTGCCTTGGGCGGAGCACGATCTCAGCGCGCTCGCCGAAGCGGACCAGGCCGTCGAGCTGGACCGGCTCCGCTCCGCCGACCGTGCCCGGCGGTTCGACTTCGCCACATCGCCCCTGCTGCGCGTCGCACTGGTTCGGCTCGCAAGCGACCGTCATGCGCTGTTGCTGACCAACCACCACATTCTTTGGGACGGCTGGTCGTTGGGAGTCCTACTTGGGGACTTGATGGAGCTCTACCGAGCCGGGTCCGACGCCGCGCTGGCCCGCCCGGCCACAATGCCCGACTACCTCGGCTGGCTGGCCGGTCAGGACGACGAGGCCGCCCGCGCGGCCTGGGCCCAGGCGCTGGACGGCCTGGACGGGGCCACCCGGCTCAGCCCGACCGAAAACCGCCACGCCGACGTGGCCGAACCGCTGGCGCGGGCATCCGAGTTGCTCTCCACCGAGCTGACCGAGCGGCTGACCGCCACCGCCCGCGACCTCGGCGTGACCGCCAACACCCTGGTCCAGGCCGCCCTCGGCGTCGCCCTCGCCCATTTGACCGGCCGCCAGGACATCGTCTTCGGCTCCGTGGTCTCCGGGCGCCCCGCCGAACTGCCGGGTGTCGAACGACTCGCCGGCCTGCTCATCAACACCATCCCGGTCCGCGTCCGCCTCCTCCCGGGTGACACCGCGGCCTCCCTCCTCACCCGACTGCGCGACGAGCAGTCCGTACTCCTCCCCCATCAGCACCTCTCCCTCGCCGAGCTGCAGCGCGCGGCCGGCCTGGGCGAACTCTTCGACACCGCATACGTCTTCGAGAACTACCCGCTCGACACCGCCGCCCTCAGCCAGGGCAGCGAGCTGCGGATCACAGGCGGCGAGGCTGCCGAGAGCACCCACTACGCCGTCACCGTCACCGGGCTGCCCGGTGACCGACTCGAACTGCGCGCCGACTACCGCCCGCACGCCGTGCGACCCGGCACCGCCGAGCGCATCCCCGCCCTGCTCAAGTACATCCTGCACGCCATCACTGACAACCCCGAGCAGCCCCTCGCTCGCATCGACCTCCTCACCCCTGAAGAGCATCAGCAGGTCACCGCGGCCTGGCAGGCCCCGGCCGTCGCCGTGCCGGCGGCGACGCTGCCGGAACTGTTCGACGCGCGGGTGGCTGCCACGCCGGATGCGGTGGCGGTGGTATTCGAGGACGTCGAGGTGTCGTATGCGGAGCTGAACGCGCGGGCGAACCAGCTGGCGCGCATGCTGATCGAGTGCGGTGTCGCACCCGAGTCGGTCGTGCCGGTCGTGCCGGAGCGATCGGTCGAGATGGTGGTCGCGCTACTGGCCATCCTCAAGGCCGGCGGCGCCTACCTACCGATCGACCCCGAACTCCCGGCCGAACGAATCGAGTACCTGCTGTCGGCCGCCGGCACGGCGGTGTGTGTCACGCCCGAGCTGATCGCCCAGTCCAGCGGGTACGACGACGCCGATTTGGCGGACCGTCATTTGAGTTCGGGGAATCCGGCGTATGTGATCTTCACGTCGGGTTCGACGGGCCATCCCAAGGGTGTGGTGATTCCGCACGCGGGCATTGTGAACCGGTTGGCGTGGATGCAGGCCGAATACGGACTCACCGGTGCTGACCGGGTGTTGCAGAAGACGCCGTTCGGGTTCGACGTGTCGGTGTGGGAGTTCTTCTGGCCGCTGCTGGAGGGCGCCACCCTGGTGGTGGCGCGTCCGGGCGGACACCGCGACCCCGCGTACCTGGCGGAGCTGATCCGCCGTGAGCGGATCACCGTCACGCACTTCGTGCCGTCCATGCTCCAGGCCTTCCTCACCGAACCCAGCGCCCGCGAGTGCACCGGCCTGCGAGCCGTCCTGTGCAGCGGCGAAGCCCTGCCGGCCGAGCTGCGCGACAGCTTCATGCGGACGCTGCCTTCGGTACCCCTGCACAACCTGTACGGCCCCACCGAAGCCTCCATCGACGTCACCTCCTGGCCCTGCGCACAAGACAGCGACAGCATCTCCGTGCCGATCGGACGCCCGGTCTGGAACACCCAGCTCTACGTCCTGGACGCCAACCTCCAGCCCGTACCGGCGGGCGTGCCCGGCGAGCTCTACCTCGCCGGCATCCAGCTCGCACGCGGATACCTGAACCGACCCGGACTGACCGCCGAACGCTTCATCGCCTCACCCTTCGGCCCAGCAGGCACGCGGATGTACCGCACCGGCGACCTCGCCCGCTGGAACACCAACGGCGCCCTGGAATACCTCGGACGCACCGACGACCAAGTCAAGATCCGCGGCTTCCGCATCGAACTCGCCGAAATCGAAGCCGCGCTGACCACACACCCGGCAGTTACCCACGCCGCCGTCATCGTCCGCGAAGACACCCCCGGGAACAAGCAACTGGTCGGCTACCTGGTCCCCGCCACCGACCTGGACCTCGCCGACATCCGCACCCACCTGGCGGACCGCCTGCCCGCCTACATGGTCCCCACCGCCCTCATCACCCTCGACACGCTTCCCACCACCGTCAATGGCAAGCTCGACCGCCGCGCCCTGCCCACCCCCAGTTACGCGGCGAACACCTCGCGCCGGGCCGCCTCGACACCGCGTGAGCAGTTGCTCTGCCAGGCGTTCGCCGACGTGCTCGGCATACCGCAGGTCGGGGTGGACGACAACTTCTTCGAGCTGGGCGGGCATTCGCTGCTGGCGACCCGCCTGGTGAGCCGGATCCGCACGCTGTTCGATGTCGAGCTGCCGATCCGAGCACTGTTCGACGCGCCGACGGTCACGGCGCTGGCGGAGCGGCTGAGCGGCGCCGGGGCAGGCCGACCCGCGCTCACAGCCGGCCCGCGCCCGGAGGTGCTGCCGGTCTCCTTCGCTCAGCGGCGACTCTGGGTCCTGAACGAGCTGGAGGGCCCCAACGCCACCTACAACCTGCCGATGACCGTTCAGCTCGACGGCCCATTGGACACGGCCGCCCTGAAGGCGGCGCTGCGCGATGTGGTGGTCCGGCACGAGGCCCTGCGGACGGTCTTCGCCGCGGTGGACGGCGAGCCCTGCCAGCGGGTGCTGGACGCCGGGTCCATCGACCGGCTCCTGACCCTGGCTCGAGGCGATGATCAGGCTCTCGCCGAGACCGCCACGCGCCCCTTCGCCCTCGGCGACGAGCTCCCGCTGCGCGCCCTGCTCTGCCGGGAAAGCGAGGACCGGCACGTCCTGCTGCTCGTGCTGCACCACATCGCCGGTGACGGCTGGTCGCTCGCCCCGCTCGCCGCCGACCTATCCACCGCCTACGCCGCTCGCCTGGACGGTGCGGCCCCTGCCTGGGCGCCGTTGCCGGTGCAGTACGCCGACTACGCCCTCTGGCAGCGCGATCTCCTCGGCGACGAAACCGACAACGACAGCTTCATCAGCGGGCAACTCGACTACTGGCGGGAGGCGTTGGCGAACCTGCCGGAGGAGCTGGCGCTGCCCACTGACCGTCCCCGTCCAACCGTCGCCAGCCACCTCGGCGGCACGGTCGACATGGCCATCCCGGCCGACCTGTACGAGCGGGTACGGGAGTTGGCACGTGCCGAGGGCGTCACGGTGTACATGGTGCTCCAGGCCGCCCTAGCGGTGCTGCTCTGCCGCCTCGGTGCCGGCACCGACATCCCGATCGGCACCCCCGTCGCCGGCCGCACCGACGAAGCCCTCGACAGCCTGGTCGGCTTCTTCGTCAACACCCTGGTGCTGCGCACCGATCTGTCCGGTGCGCCCACCTTCATCGAACTCCTGAGCCGGACCCGTGAGGCGAGCCTCGGGGCGTTCGCGCACCAGGACACGCCGTTCGAGCGACTGGTGGAGGAGCTGGCCCCGGCCCGCTCGATGGCTCGCCACCCCCTGTTCCAGGTGCTTCTCACCCTCCAGAACAACAAGCAGGCCGTGCTGGACCTGCCGGGCCTGGAGACCGCCGTCCTGCCGCCCGTCCAGCGCGCGGCCCGCTTCGACCTTGACTTCGAGCTGGACGAGGACGTCGAGACCGGCGGCCTGCGCGGCGAGTTGGTCTTCGCCCGCGATCTCTTCGACAACGGGTCGGCCGAGCGCTTGGCCGCGCGGTTCGTGCGGGTCCTGGCTGCCGTGGTGGCCTCGCCGGAGCGGGAAGTCGGCCGGGTCGATGTCCTCGACGAGGCCGAGCGGCAAAGGCTGTTGGATCAGTGGCAGCCGGCGCCCGTGGCGGTGCCGACCGCAACGCTGCCGGAGCTGTTCGAGGCCCGGGTGGCGGCCGCGCCGGATGCGGTGGCGGTGTCCTTCGAGGGCGCCGAACTGACCTACGCCGAGATGAACGCCCGGGCGAACCGGCTGGCGCGCCTGTTGGTCGAGCGAGGGGTGCGGCCGGAGTCGGTGGTGCCGGTCGTGCTGGAGCGGTCGGTGGAGATGGTGGTGGCGCTGCTGGGTGTCGTGAAGGCTGGCGGTGCGTATCTGCCGGTGGATCCGGAGCTGCCGGCGGAGCGGATCGAGTACCTGCTCTCCGCGGCCGGCTCCGCGGTCTGTGTCACCCCTGAGCTGGTCGCCGAGTCCGCCGGCCATGGCCCGGAAAATCTGACTGACCGTCAGCTGAGGGTCGACCATCCGGCGTATGTGATCTTCACGTCCGGGTCGACCGGGCGGCCGAAGGGCGTGCTGGTTCCGCATGCCGGCATCGTGAACCGACTGGCCTGGATGCAGGCGGAGTACGGCCTCACGAGCACGGACCGAGTGCTGCAGAAGACGCCGTTCGGGTTCGACGTGTCGGTGTGGGAGTTCTTCTGGACGCTGCTGGAGGGCGCCACGCTGGTCGTGGCCCGCCCGGGCGGGCACCGGGACCCGACGTACCTGACCGAGCTGATCCGCCGCGAACGGGTCACGGTGACGCACTTCGTACCGTCGATGCTGCAGGCCTTCCTGAGCGAACCGAGCGCCGGCGAGTGCACGGGGCTGCGGGCGGTGCTGTGCAGCGGCGAGGTCCTGTCCGCTGACCTGCGCGACGCCTTCGGGCGTGCTCTGCCCTCGGTGCCACTGCACAACCTGTACGGGCCCACCGAGGCCTCCGTTGACGTCACCTCCTGGGCGTGTGCGCAGGATTCCGCAGGCGTCTCGGTGCCGATCGGGCGGCCGGTGTGGAACACGCGGCTGTACGTGCTGGACGCGGCGCTTCAGCCGGTGCCAGCCGGAGTGCCGGGTGAGCTGTACCTGGCGGGCGTCCAGTTGGCGCGCGGCTACCTGAGCCGGCCGGGTCTGAGTGCCGAGCGGTTCGTGGCGAACCCGTTCGCTGCCGGCGAGCGCATGTACCGCACCGGCGACCTCGCACGCTGGCGCGCGGACGGCGCCCTGGAATACCTCGGACGCACCGACGACCAGGTGAAGATCCGCGGCTTCCGCATCGAACTCGGCGAGATCGAGGCCGCGTTGCTCGCACACCCCGCGGTGGCGCAGGCCGCCGTCGTGGTCCGTGAGGACGTGCCGGGCACCAAGCAGCTGGTCGGCTACCTGGTCCCCGCCACCGACCTGGACCTCGCCGACATCCGCACCCACCTGGCGAAGCGCCTGCCCGCCTACATGGCCCCCACCGCCCTCATCACCCTCGACACGCTTCCCACCACCGTCAACGGCAAGCTCAACCGCGGTGCCCTGCCCACCCCCGACTTCGCCGCCACCAGCACCGGCCGCCGCCCGCAGACCGAACGGGAACAGCTGCTCGCCCGACTCTTCGCCGACCTTCTGAAGCTGCCCGAAGTCGGTGCCGACGACGGCTTCTTCGAACTCGGCGGCGACTCCATCACCTCCATCCAACTCGTCTCCCGCGCTCGCGAAGCGGGCTTGGCCTTCACCGTTCGCGACGTCTTCGCCCACCAGACCGTCGCCCGCCTGGCTGAGATCGCCCAAGCTCAGGACAGCACAGTCGTGGAGGACGCCGGAACTGCCTTCGGCGACCTGCCCGCCACGCCGATCATGCACCAGCTGCGCGAGCGCGGCGGCTTCGACGGCTTCCACCAGGCCATGCTCATCACCCTGCCCAGCGGCATCGGCCACGAGCAGCTCGCCACCGGCCTCCAGACCCTCCTGGACCACCACGACGCCCTGCGCGCCCACCTGGACATCGCGCCCGACGGCCAGTGGTCCCTGCACATTCCTCCGCGCGGATCCCTCAGCGCCGCCGACCTGATCACCCGTATCGAACTGCCCGGCCACGGCACCGGCACCGTCATCGAGCACGAAACCACAGCGGCCCAGCACCGGCTGGCGCCCCGCGACGGTCGGATGTTGCAGCTGGTCCACTTCAGCGGAGGAGCCCAGGACCAGGCCCTGCTGATGATCCACCACCTGGTCGTCGACGGCGTCTCATGGCGCATCCTGCTCCCCGACCTGCTCACCGCCGCCCAGGGCGGCACCCTCCAGCCCACCGGCACGTCACTGCGCACCTGGACCCATGCCCTGCAGGCCGAAGCCACTCGCAGAGAGGACGAACTCCCCTACTGGCAGCGGCTCCTGGCAACTGGCGGAACACTGCTGCCCGGGCACCGACTGGATCCGGTCCACGACACCGCGGCCACCACCGCCGAGTTGACCTTGACTCTGCCTCCCGAGGTCACCGAGCCGCTGCTCACCGCCCTGCCGGCGCACTACCGCGCCGAGATCAACGACGTGCTGCTCACGGCGCTCGCACTCGCCGTGAACCGCTGGCGCGACAGCAACGAGCCCGTGCTCGTCGAACTCGAAGGGCACGGCCGTGAGGAGATCGGCCAACCCACCGACCTGACCCGCACCGTCGGCTGGTTCACCACCGCGTACCCGGTGCGTCTGCACCCCGCCACTCACAACCCCGACCGGGCTCTCAAGGCCGTCAAGGAGCAACTCCGCAGCATCCCCGACCGCGGGCTCGGCTACGGCCTGCTACGCCACCTCAACCCCGGCACCGCGCCCGGGCTCGCAGAACTCCCCACTCCGCAGCTCGGCTTCAACTACCTCGGCCGGTTCGACACGACCGACACCGGGGCGGCCGGGGTCAGCGCTCCGTACGGCGGCCTCGCGCCCACCACCCCGCTCGCTCAACTCCTCTACGTCAATGCCGTCACCGAGGAGCGCCCCGACGGCCCCCATCTCACCGCCACCTGGATCTGGGCGACCAACCACCTCAGCCACGATCGGACCGCCGAGCTCGCCGAACTCTGGTTCCAGGCGCTCCGTTCGCTGGTCGACCAACTCAACGAGCCTGACACCGGCGGACTCACCCCCTCCGACCTCCCGCTCACATCCCTCACCCAGGCCGAGCTCGACCAGCTGCCCACCACTACTCTCACCGAGATCCTGCCGCCCACCCCGCTCCAGGAAGGCCTCTACTTCCACGCCCGCTATGCCGACGACGGACCGGACGTCTACACCACGCAGCTGGCACTGGAGTTGACCGGCACACTCGACCCGACCGCGCTGCGCGGTGCGTTCGAGACCCTGCTCGACCGGCACCCCCATCTCCGCGCCGGATTCGAGCAGTCCGAGACCGGGAAGCTGTTGCAGCTGATCCCGCGCACGGTGCGGTTGCCGTGGTACGGGTCGGATCTGAGGGCGCTGACCGACGCGGAGCAGCAGGCGGAACTGGAGCTGCTCAAGGTCGCCGACCGCACCCGCCGGTTCGATCTGGCCGCGCCGCCGCTGCTCCGGCTGACCTTGGTCCGACTGGCCGAGCAACGCCATGTGTTGATCCTGACGAATCACCACATCCTTTGGGACGGCTGGTCGCTCGGCATACTGGTCGGCGAGCTGTTCGAGCTCTACCGAGCCGGCAGCGGCGCCGCCCTGCCCCGGGCCGCCGCGATGCACGACTACCTCGGTTGGCTGGCCGCCCAGGACGCCGATGCCGCCGATGCTGCCTGGGCGCAGGCACTGGACGGCCTGGACGAGGCCACCCGGGTCGCACTGCCCGACGGCCAGGCCACCGGCCCGCTGGTGCGGGTCAGCGAGGAACTGTCGACCGAGCTGACCGAGCGCCTCTCCGGCACCGCCCGCGACCTCGGTGTCACCGTCAACACCTTGGTTCAGGCCGCACTCGGCATCACCCTGGCCCATCTGACGGGTCGTCAGGATGTGGTCTTCGGTTCCGTGGTCTCCGGCCGCCCGGCCGAACTGCCCGGTGTCGAACGCATGGCGGGTCTGCTCATCAACACCCTGCCCGTCCGGGTCCGCCTCCGGTCGGCCGAGAGCACCGCCGGGCTGCTCACTCGCCTGCGCGACGAGCAGTCCGTGCTGCTCGCGCACCAGCACGTCTCCCTGCCCGCCCTGCAGCAAGCCACTGGTCTGGGTGAACTCTTCGACACCGCCTATGTCTTCGAGAACTACCCGCTGGATGCCGAGGCCCTGACCAGGGGTGAGGGCCTGCGGATCACGGGTGCGGACGCGGCCGACGGCACCCACTACCCGGTGACCGTCGCGGCGCTGCCCGGCGACCAGCTCGTGCTGCGCGTCGACTACCGCCCGCAGGCGGTCCGGCCCGGCACCGCTGAACGCATCCCCGCCCTGCTCAAGCACATCCTCCAGGCCATCACCGACAACCCCGACCAACTCACCGCCCGCATCGACCTTTTCACCCCCGAGGAGCACCGGCAGCTCACCGCGGGCTGGCGGCTTCCGGTGGCCGACCGGCCGTCGGAAGCCACCCTGCCCCAGCTGTTCGCCGCCCAGGCGGCCCGTACCCCGTCGGCGATCGCCGTCTCACTGGACGGTGACGAGCTGACCTACGCCGAACTCGACGAGCGCGCCGAGCGGTTGGCCCGTCTGCTGGTGAACCGCGGCGCGGGCCCGGAGCGCACCGTGGCGCTGGTGCTGGACCGCACTCTCGAGCTGGCGGTGAGCATCCTCGCGGTCGCCAAGTCGGGTGCGGCGTACCTGCCGATCGACCCGGCGTACCCGGCCGACCGGATCGCCTACCTGGTCGAGGACAGCGCACCAGCGCTGGTGCTCGCCACCGAGGCGACCGCGCGGGTGGTCGACGGCCCGGCGCTGCTGCTCGACGCCCCGGCAGTGGTGGCGGAACTCGCCGCCGTGGACCTTGCATCGGCCGAGCCGCTCGCCGGCCCCGGGGCCGACCACCCGGCGTACATCATCTACACCTCCGGCTCCACCGGCATGCCCAAGGGCGTGGTGATCCCGCACCGCAATGTGGTACGTCTGTTCACCGCCACGCGGGACTGGTTCGACTTCGGTCCGGACGACGTCTGGACGCTCTTCCACTCCTATGCCTTCGACTTCTCGGTCTGGGAGTTCTGGGGGCCGCTGCTGCACGGCGGCCGCCTGGTGGTGGTGCCGTACCTGGTCAGCCGTTCCCCGGCCGACACCCTGGACCTGCTCAAGCGGGAGCAGGTCACGGTGCTCAACCAGACCCCGTCTGCCTTCTACCAGTTGCTCCAGGCCGAGCAGGAGCACTCGACGGACGTGCTGAGCGGGCTGCGCACCGTGGTGTTCGGCGGTGAGGCCCTCGATCTGGGCCGGCTCGCCGACTGGTACCGCGCGCACCCGCAGGACGGCCCGCGCCTGGTGAACATGTACGGCATCACCGAGACCACCGTCCACGTCACCCACCGCCCGCTGGACGTCGCGACGGTGGCGGACGCGCCCGGCAGCCTGATCGGCGAGCCGATCCCCGACCTGGCGCTGCGGGTGCTGGACGAGGCGCTGCGCCCGGTGCCGATCGGCGTCCCTGGTGAGCTCTATGTGGCGGGCGCCGGCCTGGCCCGCGGCTACTCGGGCCGACCGGGACTGACGGCGGGCCGGTTCGTCGCCGACCCGTTCGGCGCGCCCGGTGACCGGATGTACCGCACCGGCGACCTGGCCCGCCGGCTCGCCGATGGTGAGTTGGAGTATCTCGGCCGGGCCGACGACCAGGTGAAGGTCCGCGGCTTCCGGATCGAACTCGGCGAGATCGAGGCGGCGTTGCTGCGGCAGCCCGGGGTGCGGCAGGCAGCGGTGCTGGTGCGCGAGGACCAGCCCGGCGACCAGCGACTGGTCGGCTATGTCGTGGGTGCCGGCCTCGACACCGCCGAGCTGCGCGGGCAGTTGGCCGCCGAACTGCCGGGCCACATGGTGCCGGCCGCCCTGGTGGTGCTGGACGCGCTGCCGCTGACCGGCAATGGCAAGCTGGACCGCCGCGTGCTGCCCGCCCCGGCGGCCACCGCCACCGGCACCGGCCGGGCGCCGCGCAGCGAGCAGGAGGAGGTGCTCTGCGCGCTGTTCGCGGAGGTGCTCGACCTGCCGGAGGCGGACATCGACGGCGACTTCTTCGCGCTGGGCGGCCACTCGCTGCTGGCCACCCGGCTGATCGGCCGGATCCGCACCGCACTCGACGTCGAGGTGCCGCTGCGCGTCCTGTTCGAGGCGTCGAACGTCGCCGCGCTGGCCGAGCGGCTCGCGGGCGACCGGGGGGCGGAGACGCTCGACCCGTTCGCCACCCTGCTGCCGCTGCGCACCGGGGGCGAGTTGCCGCCGCTGTTCTGCGTGCACCCGGGTGCCGGGATCGGCTGGTCGTTCCGCGGACTGGCCGACCACCTGCCGCAGGACCGCCCGCTGTATGCGCTACAGGCCCGCAGCCTGCGCGAACGGGACGGGCTGCCGCCGACCGTCGAGGCGATGGCCGCCGAGTACGTCGAGCAGATCCGGACGGTGCAGCCGAGCGGTCCCTACCACCTGCTGGGCTGGTCGTTCGGCGGGGCGGTCGCCCAGGCGATGGCCGCCCAACTGCAGGCCGCGGGCGAGGAGGTGGCCCTGCTGGCCCTGATGGACAGCTTCGCGGGTGTGGAGCTGCCGCAGCCGGACCCCGAGGTGGTGCGCCGGGAGGTGGCCGCCGCCCTGCCGGAGCTCACCGACGCCGAGGCGGCCGCCACGGTCGAGACCTACCTGCGCAGTTCGCGCCTGCTGGCGGAGTTCACGCCGGAGCGGTTCGACGGTGATCTGCTGTTCTTCACCGCCATGACCGACCGCGCCGCCGACGCCCACACGGCGGGCAGCTGGCGCGCGCACTGCACGGGCCGGATCGTCGACATCCCGGTGCACACCGACCACAACGGCATGACGACCGAGGCCGGACTGGCGGAAGTGGGGTCGGAGCTGGCGGCGGCGCTGGCCGGGACCGCATGATGCGTCGGGCCGCCTGCGCAGGCAGGCGGCCCGACTCCCGAATCGAGAGGGGACCATCGTGGTGCGTCGCTTCGTCCTCACCGGGACTCCCGGCGCGGGCAAGACCACGCTGCTGCACGCGCTCGCCGAGCGCGGTCATGCGGTGGTCGAGGAGGCGGCCACCGAGGTGATCGCCGGGGCGCAGGCGGTCGGGGTGGCCGAGCCGTGGACCCGCCCGTCGTTCGTCGACGAGATCGCGGCGCTCCAGCGGGAGCGTCAACTGGCCTCCTGCGAGCGGCCGGTGCAGTTCTTCGACCGCTCGCCCGTCTGCACCCACGCGCTGGCCGACTACCTCGGCCACCCGGTGCCGCCCGGCCTGCGCGCGGAGTTGGACCGGATCGTCGCGGCGGAGGTGTACCAGCCGACCGTGTTCTTCATCCGCAACCTCGGCTTCTGCGAGCCCACGGCCGCGCGCCGGATCAGCTTCGCGGAGTCGCTGGAGTTCGAGCGGCGGCACGAGGAGAGCTACCGGGCCTTCGGTTTCACCCTCGTCGAGGTGCCGGCCGCGCCGGTGGCGGAGCGGGTGGCCCTGGTGGAGGCGGCGATCGGCACACTGCCGTGACATGCTGGCGCGATGCTGCTGACGAGTCACGAACCCCGGGTCGACCGGATCGAGCTGCAGCCGGTCCGCTACCAGTTCGGGTCGGTCCGCGGTGACTACTACGACGACAACTGGCTGATCATCACGGGCGCGGTGGCCACCGAGGCGGGTCGCTGGTCGTTCACCGAGCCCGCGCTGCTGGTGGACGAGGCCCGCAAGCTGGCCCGCTGGCTGCGCCGGGCGGCCGGTGGCTGGGTGCCCGTGAGCGAGCCGGCCGCCGACGGCGAGCTCTCCCCCGACCTGCACTTCCTGGAGCCGCTCGTGGCGTTCAGCCTGGCCGACCGGGCCGGCGACCGGCTGGTCCTGCGCGTGCACCTCTCGCTGGAGGCCGCGCCGCCCTGGCAGCCGGACGACGACGGCGACGAGATCCACCAGTTCGCCATCGAAATCCCCTGTGACGCGGCGGCGTTGACGGCGGCCGCCGATGCCTGGAGCGCCGAGCTGGCCGCCTTCCCGGCACAGGGCTTGCCACCTCCCAACCTGCCAGAGCCCGCCGCCTTCCCACCCCGCTAGTGCCGTGCCAGCCAGGCCGCGACATCGTCCAGCACCGCCCGGTCGACGTGTCCCGGGTGTGCGTACTCGGCCGGGGTGGCGGGTCCGCTGCCGGCGAAGAAGAGGTGGTTGACGTCCGGGTGGATCCGGATCGTCACATCGGTCCGGTCCGCGAGGGCGGCCTGCCAGCGGGTCAGGTCGTCGGCGACGGTGACCTGGTAGTCCCGCCCGCCCTGCAGGATCAGCATGGGGCGGGCCAGTGCGGCGGCGGTGGCGACCGCGTCGTAGGCACGCAGGTCCAGCCAGTAGGCGGCGGAGTAGCCGAGCGGCAGCAGCTCTGACGGGGTGTCCGGTGCGAGGTCGGGCCCGCCCGCCAGCTCGGCCTGCCGGGCCAGCGCCGCCACGGCCGCGTCGGCGCCCGGGCCGGGGGTGAGCGCGGCCAGGTGGCGGGCGACCCGGACGGCGGCCTGGTGCATCGGCTGGGCGTCCGCGGCCAGCAGCACCAGGCCCGCGATCGACGGGTCGGCGGCGGCGATCCGGGGCGCCGCCTTGCCGCCCATGCTGTGGCCGAGCAGGTGGATCCGGTCGGCGGCCACCTCGGGCTGCTGCCCGAGCAGTCGGACGGCGGCCAGCGCGTGCGGCAGGTACTCGTCCGCCATGGTGTGGTCCGCCGGCAGCCGGTCCGGGTGGGCGAACGTCACCTTGTCGAAGCGCAGCGAGGCGACCTGGCGGGCGGCCAGGCCCCAGGCGAGGTCCTTGAGGGGCTTGTTGGGGCCGCTGGTCCCGTCCCGGTCGAAGGCGCCGCCGCCGCTGAGCAGGACCACGGCGGGCCAAGGGCCTGGGCCGTCGGGCAGCGTGAGGGTGCCGGGCACGGCGAGCGGGCCGCTGCCGAGCACCACCTCGCGCTCGGTGCGACGATCGGGCTGCGCGTAGTGCGGTGGCTGCCACTCGGCGTCGCCCTCCGGGGCCAGCCGCAGTCCGTGCAGCAGGCCGTCGCCGCCCACCGAGACGACCACCGTGAAGCCGCCGCCCGCGCAGCGCACCGGGATCCGGACCCGCACCAGGCCGCCCGCGCCCGGCTCGCTCACCGGCTCCCCGACCGTCGCGACTTCGCCCGATCCGGCGATCGCGCCCGTCCAGGCGATCCGGAGCACCTCCTCGGACACCGCGGCACGCAGCGGCGGAGCGAACAGCTCCATGGTCTCGGCGAAGCGCTCCGCGCGCAGCAGCGCGGCGAAGTCGCCGGCCACCGCGCGTGCGTCCCTCTCATTTATTCTCATACTTGAGAACGGTAGCAGCTGTGAGAGCATTCGCGCATGGACTCCCTGGAACTCCTCGCCCACCCCATCCGGCTGCGGATCGTGCACGCGATGGGCGGCGGGCGGCTGCTGACCACCGCTCAGCTCTGCGCGCGGATCCCCGAGGCGTCGAAAGCCAGCGTCTACCGGCACATCGACCTGCTGGTCGGCGGCGGGATCCTGGAGGTGGCCGAGGAGCGACGGGTGCGCGGCGCGGTGGAGCGGCACTACCGGCTGCGCCAGGACCGGACCGTGGTCGGCCCCGAGGCACTGCGCGCACTCACCCCCGACCGCCATCGGCAGGCCTTCGCCACCGCGATGACCGCGCTGCTGGCCGAGTTCAGCACCTACCTCGACCGCCCGGACGCCGACCCGGTGGCCGACCAGGTGGGCTACCGGCAGCACGCCCTCTGGCTCAGCCCTGCGGAACTCGACGAGCTGATCGGCGAGTTGCGGGCGGCCATCGCTCCCAGGCTGGCCAACCGGCCCAGCCCCGAGCGGGCGCAGTACCTGCTGAGTCCGATCCACTTCCCCGTGGAGGCCGCACCCGGGCAGGAGCCGCAATCCCGTTGACGCCGTGCGGCCCGCACCGGTTGGCTGCCGCCATGCAAACCCTGATGATCCAGCAGGCGGTCGGCGACGCCATGCTCGCCGACTGGCGGCACGTCCACAACACCATCATCCCGACCGATCCGCTCTCCCTCGACCAGGTGCGCGAGCGGTCCGGGCGCTACCACCTCGAACTCGCCGTGCTGGACGGGGTCGTGGTGGGTTGCAGCACGGTGCGCCCACCCGGCGCGGAGAAGCCGGCCGCCACCGTGATCGCCCGGATCCTGCCCGAGTACCGGCGCCGGGGCTTCGGCACCCTGCTGTACGAGAGTGGGCTGGCCCGGGCCAGGGAGTTGGGCGCTCCGGCCGTCGAGACCATCGTGCTGGCCGGCAACACCGAGGGGCTGCGGTTCGCCGAGGCGCGGGGCTTCGTCGAGGTGGAGCGCTACCTGCTGGACGGGGACACCATCCCGTTCGTCACACTCCGGCTGGGCTGACCGACTCCCGCAGCAGCGCCAGCCGTTCGGCCGTGTCGGTGCCGGGCGGCGGGGTGTAGAGCTCCAGCCGCTGGTCGCTCTCCGGGTCGAGCAGCAGTTGGCAGTCGAGCTCGATCGGGCCGATCAGCTCGTGCCGCAGCCGCATCCGGCTGCGGCGGCGCACCGCCACCTCGTGCAGCTCCCACAGGGTGCGGAACTCCGCGCTGGCCTCGGTCAACCGCGCCACCAGGCGGGCGGCCGCGGGGTCGTCGGCACGGCGGGCGGTCGCGGCGCGCAGGTCGGCGACGTGCAGCCGGCTGAGGTAGTCGTGTTCCTCGGGCGGGTACGGGGCCCGGATCGGCGGCGCGGTGAACCAGCGCCAGGCCACGTTGCGACCGTGCTCGGAGACCGTGCAGACGCCGCCGAGCAGCGCCCTGGCCGCGTCGTTCTGAGCGAGCACGTCACCGAGCTCGCTGAGCACCTGGGCCGGGGTGGTGGGGAGTTGCCCGAGCAGGTGGAGCAGGCCGGGGCTCACCCCGTCGCCGCTGCTGCGGACCGCCGGCGGACGGTGGCCGGCCAGCAGGTGGAGGTGGTCGCGCTCGTCATCGCTCAGCCGCAGCGCCCGGGCCAGCGCGGCCAGCATCGGCGGGGAGGGCTGCGGGCCGCGCGCCTGCTCCAGCCGGATGTAGTAGTCGGCCGACATCGCCGCGAGCTGCGCGACCTCCTCGCGGCGCAGCCCGGGGGTGCGGCGCCGGGGACCGGACGGCAGGCCCACGTCCTGCGGCGTCACCCGGTCCCGGGCCCGGCGCAGGAAGTCGGCAAGCTCGTCCCGGTTGATCGTCATGATCATCATCTTGCCGGATCCGGTCGCGGCGAACCAGGGATCGGCGATCCCAGGGTTCGCGGTGCTCTGTCGGCCGGGCTGCGCCCCCGGCAGGGTCATCGGTGCCAGGCGAACGGCCCCGGCGACCGAACCTCCTGAAGGAGCACCAGCGATGACCACCACCACCCGTGCCGTGCACACCGTCCAGGTCGACGACGCCCTGGTCCACTACGACCGGTACGGCTCCGGTCCGGCCCTCGCCTTGGTGCACGGCACCGGCTCGGCCGGCGCGGAGCTGAACTGGGGCCAGCTGGTACCGCGGTTCAGTGACCGGCGCACCGTGATCACCCCTGACCTCTCGGGCACCGAGCGCACCACCGACGACGGCGGGCCGCTGACCGTCGAGGGCCTGGCCGCCCAGCTGATCGCGGTGATCGAGGACGCCGGCACCGGCCCGGTCGACCTGCTCGGCTTCTCGATGGGCGCCACGGTGGCCGCGACCGCCGCCGCGCTCCGCCCGGACCTGGTGCGCCGGCTGGTCCTGGTGGCCGGTTGGGCACACCGAGGGCGATGTGTACCTACGCAACATGTTCACGCTCTGGCAGCAGCTCGGGGCGAGCGACCCGGCGGCGTTCGGCCGGATCGTCACCGTCACCGGGTTCAGCCGCGGCTTCCTCAACACGATCGGCCGGGAGCAGGTGGAGTTGCTCATCCCCAACATGCCGCCCACCCCGGGCACCATGCGCCATGTAACGCTGGACCTGGCGCTGGACATCCGGCACCTGCTGCCGAAGATCACCGCGCCGACCCTGGTGATCGGCTGCGCCCAGGACGCCACCATTCCGGTGGAGCACAGCCGGGCCCTGCACGCGGCCATCGCCGGCAGCAGCTACGCGGAGCTGGACACCGGGCACGTGGCGTCCTTCGAGCGGCCGGAGGAGTTCGTCGCGCTGGTGGACGGCTTCACCTCAGCCGACTGACCGGCCGGACCACCGGGTTCCGGAGCATCGATGACGGCGTCGACGGCGGCATTCAGGACGGAGTTCAGGACGGAGTCCAGGACGAGGAGGAAACGTCCGAAAAAAATTTTCGAAAGGGTGTGACACTTCCCCGGTCCCCGGCGCTGAAGAGGTGAATGGAGCACCCAAGGGCTCCGGACGACTGGTGGCTTCCCCGGGCACGCCAGCCGACCGGATCGCCGGCGGCGTCGACTGTGCAGAGATCGGCCGCCGGCTCCGGGTGGGCAGGTTTCCCTGGCCTGCCACACCCAAGACGCCCCCTGGGCCCGGTCCGGCTGGGGTCGGCCGGATCGGGTCCAGGCCGGGCCTGGCACCCCGAAACACCCCGAAATCGGCCGCGGCCGCCTGGATCCGGCGGGCCCCCGACTGCGCGATCGCCGAACAAGCCAGCTAGCATGTGACGGGTTGTCACACCGTGTAGCGGTACACCGCGCCGCCACACACTCCATCGCAGGCGATCCCCCGAAGTGGAGACAGCGCATGGCAGACGAACCGGCGACCTGGGCGACCTGGACGACCAAGAACGTATGGGCCGGGCCCGGCGGGGTCCGCACCGTCGAAGGGGCGCAACTCAACGGCGACCTGAGTGTGCACACGACCTGGACGGGCACCGAGGCGATCCTGACCGTGCAGTACACCGATGCGCAGGACTGGTTCACGCTGCAGGGCAGCCCGATCGAGGTCGACGAGGAGCAGGCCGCCCGCGCCTGGCACCAGAACGCGGTCGAGGCGGTGCGGGCCGGCAACGGCGGCGCGCTGACCTGACGACTTGCCGCACCGACGGGCCCGCCCTCCGCGCTCTGGGGGGCGGGCCCGTCGCTTTGGCGGCGGGCCCGTTCCGCATCCAAACCCGGCGACCACCGCCCGCACTCGTTCGGCCTACCGCGGGTGCGTATCAGCAGGTCGGCGACGAGGGTGGCTGGTATGACGCTTCCACAGAACGGCTCCCCGACCAGCCCGCTCGGCGCGCTCGCCCGGTTCGGTTGGCACAGTGCTCTGACCATCGGACTACTCGGTGTCCTGCTTGGTGTGGTGGTGCTGGCCTGGCCCGACCGGACGCTGGCCGTGGTCGGCGTGCTCTTCGGCGTCTATCTGCTGATCAGCGGCGTCCTGCAGCTGGTGCTGGCCGCGACGGTGCACACGGCCACGGGCCTGCGGGTGCTCGGCTTCATCAGCGGGGCGCTGTCGGTGCTGGTGGGACTGCTCTGCTTCCGCGGTCCCTACCAGTCGGTGCTGCTCCTGTCGCTGTGGATCGGGATCGGCTGGCTGTTCCGGGGGATCACGGCCACGGTCGCGGCGCTGGACGTGCCGAACGGCACGCCCGGACGGGGCTGGCAGATCTTCCTCGGTGTGATCACCGCGGTCGCCGGGGCGATCCTGCTGATCGACCCGTTCAGGTCGATCCTGGCGCTGGCGGTGATGGCCGGGATCTGGCTGCTGGCGCTCGGGGTGATCGAGATCGGCCACGCGATCGCGCTGCGTTCCCAGGCCAAGCGCCTGGCCTGACCCGGGCCGCTCATCCGGCCTGACCCGGGCCGACCCAACCGGCCTGGCCCGGGCAGCCGACCCGGGCCGGGCGGCGGCCCTGCTCCGGCCCCTGGTCAGGCCCGCAGGCTCTGCAGCAGGTCGCGCAGCAGCGGCTCCAGCTCCGCCGCGTCGACAGCGGACAGCTCCGCGAACGCGCCGCTGGAGCGGGCCATCAGCACGCCCGCGAGGGCGGCGGTGGCCACCTCGGCCCGGAGCTCGGCCCGCTCCACCCCGTCGGTGGCGAGCCGCTCGCGCAGCGGGTCCACCAGCCGCTCCTGAATATGGGCCCGGGCCGCCCGCTGGACCTCACTGTTGTCGCCAGGAAGCATCATGGCCGGGAAGGACGGGCTGAGGCCGCGCCGGTCGAAGCGGTTCAGCAGCCAGTGCAGCCGGTCCTCGGCCAGCAGGTCCGCGGGCGGTTGATCGCCCTGCTCGGCGCGGACCGCCGCGAGGTAGAGCTGCACCTTGCTGCCGAAGTAGCGGGCGATCAGCGCCGGATCGACCCCGGCGCGCTCACCGATCTCCCGGATGGTGGTGCGGTCGAAGCCGCGGTCTGCGAAGAGCTCCATGGCCGCCTGGAGCAGCAGTTCACGGCTGCGTGCGGCGTCGCGGCGTCGCGGGGCGGCGGCACCGCTCGCACCGGGCGCGGCCTGGGCCTCGGCATCGCGGTGCTGCGGGGCCGCGGCGGGCTCGGTCAACTGGTCACCCGCAGCGGCACTTCGTCCTCGCCGGGCGCGATGTCCGCCAAGCTCTCCTCCACCATCAGCTCCTCGTCCACGCTCGCCCGCCGGGCCACCGCGGCGGCGCGCCTCGGCAGCACGATGGTAGCGAGTCCGATCACCACCCAGACCACGCACCCGAACAGCAGGGCCGCGCGGTATCCGGACTCGCTCGGCAGCCGGTGACCTGCGGCGGTGTGCGCCTGCAGGATCGCGCCGCAGAGCGCGCTGCCGGTGGAGTACCCGATGTAGCGAAGCACCTGGTTGAAGCTGACGGCGCTGCCGATCTCCCGGGCCGGCACCGAGCTGACGATCAGTCCGGGCATCACCGCGAAGGTGCAGCCGACGCCCAGTCCGGCGATCCCCATCACCACCAGGATCTGCCACAGGTGCTGGTGGGCCGTCAGGAAGACCAGCATCGAGAGCAGCGAGACCGCGCAGCCGACCGGCAGCACGGCGGCGGTGGAGGTGCGCCGGGCGAGCACCGGGACGACCTTGCTGGCGAGCACGCTCATCACCGAGAACGGCAGCAGCGCCAGGCCTGCCACCACCACCGAGCCGCCGAAGCCGTAGCCGGACGCGCTGGGCGTCTGGACGAACCGGGTGACCAGCGACATCAGCAGGTACATCGCCACGCCCGCGACGACGCCGGTGACGTTGGCGGTGAGCACCACCGGGTTGCGCAGGGCGCGCAGGTCGACCAGCGGGTGGGCGGTGCGCAGCTCGTGCCGGGCCCACCAGGCGAGCAGCAGCAGCGAGACGGCGGCGAGGACGAGCAGGCGCGGGGCCGTCCATCCCCAGGTCTCGCCCTCGGTGAGCACCAGCAGCAGACCGGTGACCGCGAGGCCGAGCAGCGCCGCGCCGAGGGCGTCCAGCGGGTGGCTCTCGCGGTGGGGGTTGGCGGGCAGCACCAGGATGGCGAGCAGCAGGCCGAGGGCGCTGATCATCGCGCCGAACCAGAAGCCCGCGTGGATGCCGAAGGACTGGGCGATCAGGCCGGTGAGCGGGTAGCCGAGGCCGACGCCGGCCACCGTGGTGATGGAGAGCAGGGCGACGGCGGAGCGGGAGCGGGACTCCGGCAGGTTGTCCCGCGCGATCGCGATGGCCAGCGGGGTGAGGCCGAGGCCGACGCCCTGCAGCGCGCGGCCGGCGAGCAGGAAGCCGAAGCCCAGCGGCAGCGCGGCCAGCACGCTGCCGACCACCACGACGGCCGCGGCCGTGAGCACCACCGGGCGGCGGCGCGGCCCGTCCCCGAGGCGGCCCATCACGGGGGTGGCGACGGCGCCCACCAGCATGGTCACGGTCAGCGACCACTGGGCGTTGGCCAGCGAGACGTGGTCGACGGACGCGATGGTCGGGATCAGCGGCGCGCCGAGGCTGCTGATCACCGCCACCACGGTGCCGAGGAAGACCAGCACGGGCACCAGGGCGCGTTCGCGTGCCGTGGCGGGTCGGGGTTCGGGTAGCACCGTCGTCATGGGTCGTCCCCTCCTGAGGTGAGCCGGCCGTGGCGTGCGTCGGGCTGAGGTGAACCGGGCCGCCGGCCGGGCCGGGTGGGCGCGGCGGACCGTCATCGTCCGATGTTTGTCATCGTTCGATGTCTTCACTTGATGTCTTCAGATGATGACATACTTTCGCCGAGGGGCGAGCGCCGGGGGACGGTGGAATCAATCACTCGTTCGGCGTGTTGTCTTTTCGCAGGTCGCTCTGCCGGAGTGGCCCGTTCGTGCCTGCCCGATCACCCGTCGCCGCCTGACCGCAACTGCTCCTGGGGGCCGCCGTGAACCTCACCGCACTGGTGGCGGGCGCCGGAATGTGGGCCTATGCGCTGATCTTCCTGTTGACGGCGGGCGAGACCAGCGCTTTCGTCGGCCTGGTGCTCCCCAGCGAGACGGTGGTGCTGTTCGCCGCCGCGCTCTCCAGCCGCGGGGTACTGAACCCGTTCCTGCTCGCCCTGGTGGTGATCGCGGGTGGCATCGTCGGCGACAACACGGGCTACTGGCTCGGCCGGCTGTTCGGCAAGCGGGTCGACGCTCCGTGCCGGCGCCGGCGGATCAAGCCCGGCGGTCGGATCGACCGGGCCGCCGGCTACCTGCGCCGACGCGGCGGACCGGCCGTGTTCACCGGGCGGTTCATCGGGTTCGTGCGGTCCTTCGTGCCGTTCACGGCGGGCGCCGCTCGGATGCCGTACCGCTCGTTCCTCGGCTACAGCGCGGCCGCCTCGCTCACCTGGGGGCCGCTGAACGTCGCCGCCGGGTACTTCCTCGGCGCCTCCGCCGCCGGGCTGCTGCGCACGGTGGGCCTCGCCGGGCTGATCGCGGTCGGCGTGGCGGCGCTGGTGCTGGCGGGCGCGCTCGCATGGCGGCAGCGCCGCAGGCGGGCGAGGGCTGCCCCCGAGCCGCCGACCGAGCCCGCCACCTCGACTGCACCGCGCGACGAGCCCGCCACCTCGAGCGCACCGCGCGACGAGCCCATCACCCCGACCGCAGCGGGTGCCGAGCCCGCCACCGAGCCGGCCGAGGCGCCTGCCGCGCCGGCCGAGCCCTCGAAGGAGCCCACCGCACCGACGGAGCCTTTGGCGGGCCCCGCCGCCCCGGCCAAGCCCCGCGCACCGCGCGAGCCGCAGGACGCCCCCGGCCCCACCCGCCCGCTCGCCGGCCACGGCTCCCCCCACCGGCGCACCTGACCCTCGCCGTCCCCGCAGCCGCGCGCTCCCCCGGATGGCTGAATCCCTGCCAACCGACTGCGCCAAGTGACCGGACGACCGCATGCTGTCGCCATGACGGATGACTCACCGAACATCCCGGGCCAGCGAAACACTCGGGCAACCACACCCGATGAGCCGGTCGCGGCCCTCAAGGACATCGAGGCCTGGCAGGCCCGCGACCGCTACCCCGAGCTGCGCGGCTTCAGCGGGCCGGTGTTCGGCATCGCCACCGAGCGGGAGGAGGGCGGCTGGCAGCTCTGCCGCCACCTCGGCCACCCCGACCCGCAGAGCAGCCGGGACAGCATGGCGCTGGTGTTCCGCCAACTGGCCGCGTCGGCCGAAGCGGCCAGCGAGGCATCGGCGCAGCGGGAGTTCCTGGCCGCCGCCAAGCGGCTGGACTGGGAGGTCGTCGACGAGCTGGCGGTGCTCGGCAGGCGCTACCGCGTGGTGCGCGCCGAGTTGTTCATCCGTAGCGGTGCGGACGGCCCGGAGCCGCCGCGCCCCACCGACCCCGACCCGCATCCTGTCGGGCACGCCTTCGGGGACGACGACGGGCTGGACGGGCTGCCGATCGACCCGAGTGCGCCGACCGAGCTGTGCGAGGGCGTCCTCAAGCTGCAGCTGCTCCGGCTGGTCCGCCCCGCCGGCTCGCTGGCGCCCGGCGCGGTGCGGGACGCCGACGTGGCCCGGCGCGGCCACCCCGACGGCGTGCTGCTGCCGACCGCCTTCTCGATCGCCGAGCAGTCGACCTTCGGCTGGCGCCCCGAGCCGGCGGTGCTCTGCCGCACCCCGCAGGCGGCCCGGGATTTCCTGTCCATGGACCTGCGGGTGATGTCCCCGGTGATGCGCGGGTTGGATGCGGCCGAGCGCGCGGTCTACGCCGAGGCAGCGGACCTGCTCGACGACACCAGGTGCGACGAGGTCGAGGTGGCCGGGCGGCTGCTGCGGGTGATCCGGGTGGAGCGGCTGCTGCGGATGGGGCCGGACGGCCCGGAGGGGCCGCGCCCGTCGGACCGCAGCCAGGAGCCGCCGCTGAAGGTGCACGATCACCAGTTGCGGGAGCGGGGCCTGGTCGATGCCGACGGCTACCCGACCGAGCCGCCGCTCCCGATCAGCCCCGCCGCCAAGGAACTGGCCCGGCTCTTCGAGGAGGCACTGGCCTTGCGGGCCGAGCGCGATGCCAAGCACGGCCGGCATGACGGGCGCCGCAGACGCCGGCACTGAACGGAGAACCCGCCCGCACCCCAGGCGCCACCGGGTGCGGGCGGCAAGGCTGTTGACGGTCCGTCAGGATGTCCGGGCGGGCCGGCCCAGGCAGAGGCCGATCATGGTGGCCACCAGCAGGTCGAGCTGCCGCGCGGCCTGCTCGTCGGCCTGCTCACCGGCACGGCGCAGCACCAGGTAACGGGTGACCAGCCCGTCGAAGCCGGCCAGGAACTGGATGGCGAGCTCGTGCGCGGGCAGGGCCAGTTCCAGGCCGTGGGCCTCGGCGACGCCGCTGATGATGGCCGTCGCCGTCTCCTCGGTCCGCTTCTGGAGGCCGCTCATGATCTCCTGCAGATCCGGGTCGCGCAGGGCCAGTGCCGCGAACTCCTCCAGCAGCACACACCGTCCCTCCGCTCCGACGGAGCTTTCCCAGAGCCCGTCCACCATCGCCCGGACCTGCTCCTCGAACGGCCCCTCGGCGGGGGCCGAGCTGTGCACCTGCTCCATGACGTCGGCGGTCAGCTGCTCGACCACGGCGCGGTAGAGGTCCTTCTTGGTGCCGAAGGTGTAGTGCACCGTCGCCTGCGCCACGCCCAGTTCGGCAGCGATCGCCCGGGTGCTCCCGGCCGACACCCCCTCGCGGGTCATCAGGTCGATGGCGGCCCGGATCAGCTGCGGGCGTCGTTCGGAGGCGGGGACGTGTGCCATCAGGCCAGAGTATCGCCATGTTCCGATGACTGAGTTGTTCGACCGTGTCAGACGTTCATGTCGTCCGACTTTGTCAGCTGACCAAGTTGCGCGTACGGTGAGGACCGACCTGGCCGAGCACGCCGTTGCCCCGAGGACATGACGCTGTCGGCCGCGATACCTGAGCGGGGGTTCCGCATGGCCACCTACCTGTACCGACTAGCCCGATGGTGTTTCCGTCGGCGCCGGACCGTGCTCGCCGTCTGGCTGGCCGTGCTGATCGCGATCGGCGGCGCGGCGGGGGCGTTCGCCGGCAAGACCAGCGATGAGTTCAAGGTCCCGGGCACCGAGGCGCAGACCACCCTCGACCACATCAAGGGCACCTTCCCGGCGCAGGGCCACGGCTCCGCGCTGGTGGTCTTCTCGACCGAGCAGCCCGGCGGCATCAAGGCACCGCAGACCGCGGCGGCGGTCAGCGAGGCGGTCACCGCGATCAAGTCGGTGCCGGGCGTCGCGGCCGCCCCCGACCCGTACACCAGCGGAGCCGTCGCACCGGACGGCAAGACCGTGCTGGTGCCGGTCTCCTTCGACAGCAAGCTCGCCGACATCACGGACCACCAGCGTGACGCGGTGAAGGCGGCCGCCGAACCGGCGCACGCCGCGGGGCTGACGGTCGCCTTCGGCGGTGACGCCTACAACAAGATGGCGCAGGTCGGCGGCGGGGAGTCGGTCGGTCTGCTGGTGGCCGGGGCGGTGCTGGTGATCACCCTGGGTTCGCTGGTCGCCGCCGGACTGCCGCTGGCCACCGCGCTGGTCGGGGTCGGCATCGCGATGGCCGGGCTGCTCACCCTGGCCGGCTCGTTCGAGATCATCTCCACCGCGCCGGTGCTGGCGCTGATGGTCGGCCTGGCGGTCGGCATCGACTACGCCCTCTTCATCGTGTCGCGGCACCGCCGCCATCTCGCCGAGGGGCTGGAGCCGGAGGAGGCCACCGCGCGGGCCACGGCCACGGCCGGCAGCGCGGTGGTCTTCGCCGGGCTGACGGTGGTGGTGGCGCTGGCCGGCCTGGCGGTCGCGGGCGTGCCGTTCCTCACCGTGATGGGCCTGGCCGCCTCCGGCGCGGTGGTGGTGGCCGTCCTGGTCGCGATCACCCTGCTGCCCGCGCTGCTGGGCTTCGCGGGCCGCGCCATCGACCGGCTGCCGGTGTGGCGGCGTGCGCTGCGCTCCCCCGGGCGGCGCACCATGGGCGAGCGCTGGGCGGGCTTCGTGGTGCGCCGCCCGCTCGCCGTGCTGGTGGCCGGCCTGGCCGCGCTGGCCACCCTTGCGGTGCCGGCGGCGAGCCTCGACCTGGGCCTGCCGGGCGGCGGTTCGCAGGCCGTCGGCACCGGCGCCCGGACCGCCTACGACCAGGTCAGCCGCAGCTTCGGCCCCGGTTTCAACGCCCCGCTGGTGGTGGTCGTGGACGCCGGGCAGGCCGCCGCGCCCGAGCAGGCGGTGCAGACCGTGGCGCATGAACTGTCCGGTCTGAAGGGCGTGCAGGCGCTACTGCCGCCGATCGTCGACCAGCCGAGCCGCACAGCGCTGCTGACCGTGATCCCGCGCAGCGGCCCGGACGACGCCGACACCCGGCAGCTGGTGAACCAGATCCGCGACCAGCGCGGTGCGCTGCAGGCCGAGACCGGCGCGCGGATCGCGGTCACCGGGACCACGGCCGCCAACATCGACGTCTCCAACAAGCTCGGCGCCGCGCTGCCGCCGTTCGTCGCGGTGATCGTCGGTATCGCGCTGGTGCTGCTGGCGCTGGCCTTCCGGTCGATCCTGGTGCCGTTGAAGGCGGTGGCCGGTTTCCTGCTCAGCATCACTGCCTCGCTCGGCGCCGTGGTGGCGGTCTACCAGTGGGGGTGGCTGGACGGCGTGATCGACGTGCCCAAGGTCGGTCCGGTGGTGAGCTTCGTGCCGATCCTGCTGATCGGGGTGCTGTTCGGGCTGGCGATGGACTACGAGCTGTTCCTGGTCTCCGGCATGAAGGAGCAGCACGTGCACGGCATGGCACCGCGCGAGGCGGTGGTCGCCGGTGTGAAGAACGGTGCCCGGGTGGTCACCGCGGCGGCCCTGATCATGATCTCGGTCTTCGGCAGCTTCGTCTTCGGCGACGACCCGATCGTCCAGCCGATCGGATTCGCGCTGGCGGTGGGCGTGTTGGTGGACGCCTTCGTGGTGCGGATGGCGTTGGTGCCGGCCGCGATGGCGCTGTTCGGGCGGGCGGCCTGGTGGCTCCCCGGGTGGTTGGAGAGGCTGCTGCCGCGGGTCGACATGGAGGGCGAGCAGCTGCTGGCGCGGCTGGAGCAGCCCGAGGCGGACGCCGCGCGGACGGTCGCGCGGGTCTGACGGCGGGTTCCCGTGAAGTGGCCGCCTGCTGAAGATCCGTCGCCTGACGAATCCCCGAGCAGGCGGCCGCCTGCGCTGTTACGCTGCGGCCAGCCAGGCGCCCCCTCACCCGGAAAGGCAGGCCGCAGTGCCGATCCCCTTCACCACCCAGGACTTCGCCGACCGGATGACCCGGGCCGCCCAGGAAGCCGCCCGCGCCGGGCTGGCCGGGCTGGTCATCACCCCCGGGCCCGACCTGGTCCATCTGACGGGCTACCAGCCCACCGCCATCACCGAGCGGCTGACCGCCCTGGTGCTGCCGGCCGACGGTGCCCCCACCCTGCTGGTGCCCAAGCTGGAGCGGCCGGACGCCGAGCACGCCATCGGCGCCCCGGCGCTCCAACTGGCCGACTGGACCGACGGCATGGACCCGTACCTGGTGCTCCGCCCGCTGCTGGATTCGGCCGGCCGGTACGGCATCAGCGACTCCGCCTGGGCGATGCACCTGCTGGGCCTCCAAGAAGCCCTGCCCGGTGGCTCGTTCAGCTCACTGACCAGGTCACTGCCGATGCTGCGCGCGGTGAAGGGCGAGGATGAGCTCGAGCGGCTGGCCGCCGCCGGCGCGGCCGCCGACGCCACCTACCGGGCGATCCTGACCGTGCCGTTCGCGGGTCGCCGGGAGTGCGACATCGCCGC
This sequence comes from Kitasatospora sp. GP30, assembly GCF_029892145.1. Taxonomy (NCBI): domain Bacteria; kingdom Bacillati; phylum Actinomycetota; class Actinomycetes; order Kitasatosporales; family Streptomycetaceae; genus Kitasatospora; species Kitasatospora sp. GP30. The sequence continues at coordinate 308,601 of NZ_JARZAH010000005.1, read as the reverse complement.
CGACCTCGCCGCCCGGCTGCTCGAATTCGGCCACAGCCAGGTCGACTTCACCGTGGTCGGCTCGGGCCCCAACGGCGCCAACCCGCACCACGAGGCGGGCGACCGGGTCATCCGGCCCGGCGACACCGTGGTGCTGGACTTCGGCGGCCTCAAGGACGGCTACGGCTCCGACACCACGCGGACCGTGCACGTCGGCGCGGACGTGCCCGACCAGGTGCGCGAGGTGCACGAGGTGGTGCGCCGGGCCCAGCAGACCGCGTTCGAGGCCGTTCGCCCCGGGGTGGCGTGCCAGGAGATCGACCGGGTGGCCCGTGCCGTGATCACCGAGGCCGGCTATGGCGAGTACTTCATCCACCGGACCGGTCACGGCATCGGCATCACCACCCACGAGCCGCCGTACATGATCGAGGGTGAGGAGCAGCCGCTGGTCCCCGGCATGTGCTTCTCGATCGAGCCCGGCATCTACCTGCCCGGCCGCTTCGGGGTCCGGATCGAGGACATCGTCACCGTCACCGAGACCGGGGGCCGTCGCTTCAACGACACCTCGCGCGAGCTGGCCATCGTCGAATAGCAGCGTCCGGCCGACCGGGGCGTCGCCGACCGGCACGCCCTGGTCGCCGCCGGTCCACTGACGGTGATCGGTTCCGGCATCGGCACCGAATGCCCGCAGAACGGTCGCCGAGCCTGCTCTTTTTGACCGGAACGGGATGCCTGCGGCCCACGTCTGTCTCCCCAAGGATGACGTGAACACGAGAACCGCCGAAGGGACTGCTCCGGGTGATGGAGATGGCTGCCGGACCCGTGTCCGCCCATGAGAATGTCATGAACAGGGCAGTCGAGGCGATGCGGGAGGCTCCCGGCGTGCTGCTGCTCGGTCCGCCGAGGATCGGGCGCTCCCGGCTGCTGGAGCAGCTGGTGGCGCACGGCCAGGCGATCGGCGTGCGGGTGCTGCGCTGCTCGCCGGTGGCGGCGGAGCAGGCGCTGCCGTTCATGGGGCTGATCGACCTGCTGGAAGACGTCGACGACGAGGTGCTGGACCGGCTGCCGGCCGGGCAGGGCGACGCGTTGCGGGCCGCCCTGCTACGCGGTGGCCAACCCGACGCGGGTCAACTGGGCGACGCCCGGGTGCCGTTGGCCGTACTGACGCTGCTGCGGCGACTCGCCGACCAGGGGCCGGTCTGGCTGGTGGTGGACGACCTGCACTGGGTGGACGAACCGACCGCGCGGGTGCTGGGGTTCGTGGCCCGCCGGATCGGCGGGACGCTGCTGCGCTTGGTGGCCAGTGAACCCGTCGCCGCCGGGCGAGGTCCGGCGTTCGCCCCGCTCTGCCCGCCCGGGACCGCGCGGCTGACGGTTCCGCCGCTGACGCCCGCCGAGTTGGCGGTGCTGCTGGCCGAGCACGCCGGACAGTCGCTGCCGTCCGCCACGGTGCGGGAGATCACCCGGGCGGCGCGCGGCAATCCCGGTGATGCGCTGGAGCTGCTGCGCACGCTGCCGCCCGACGGCGCACCGTTCAACGCCCCACCGACGAACGGAGGGCCGAGCGGTGGCCTGAGCGGTTGGGTCCACGGCGACCCGCCCGGCGGCCCGAACCGGGCGGCTACGGGCGAGCCGCCGGGCGGGCACCACGCCGAACTGCTGCGCACGCTCCCGGAGCCGGCACGCGAGGCGCTGCTGCTGGTCAGTGCCGCCGCGCGCCCCGACCTCACCCTGCTGGCCACCGCCGGCGGGCCGTCCGTCACCGTCGAGTTGGAGACCGCCGAACGGCTGGGCATACTGCGGATCGCCCCTGACGGCCAGGTCGCCTTCGACAGCCCGGCACTCGGTCGCGCCGTCTACGCCGAGGCCGGCGGCCGGTCCCGGCGAGCTGCGCACACCCGGCTGGCCGCGGCGGAGACCGAGCCGGTGGAGCGGGCCAGACACCGGGCGCTCGCCAACCCGGCGCGGGACGAGGAGGTCGCGCGGAGCCTGATGACCGCCGCCGCCACCGCCCGCCGACGCAGCGCCCCCGGCACGGCCGCCGAACTCGCCGCCCTCGCCGTGGCCCGCACCCCGGTCGAGCAGCCCGAGTTGCGCACCGAACGCCGCCTGACCGCCGCCGACTACGCGGTGGACGCCGGCCACCGGGACGCCGCGCGCGCCGAGGCGCAGGCCCTGCTGGAGGAGCCCGACCCCGAGGTGCGGGTGCGGGCTCGCCTGGTGCTGCTGCGCTGCGCCGGGCAGTCCCTGGAGCACGAGGGCGGTCTGATCCAGGACGGGCTGGCGGAGGCCGCGGCCGCCGGCTCGCCCGGCCTGGAGGCCCGACTGCGCTGCTGGCAGGCCAACCGGGATCTCCTCGCGGGCCGGCTCGACCAGGCCGAGGCGGCGGCGGGGCGAGCCGCTGACCTGGCGGCGGCGGCGAACCGGCCCGAGACCCAGCTGGAGGCGCTGACCACACTGGCCTACCTGCGGCGACTGGGCGGTGACCCGCGTGCCGAGTCCACCCTCGCCCTGGCCCTGGAGACGGCCCGCGCGAACGGCATCGACGACGTGCGGCTGCGCGAGGCCCTGATGACCGAGGCCGTCTTCCATCTGCATGCCAACCGGCTTGCTGCGGCAGAGAGTTCACTCCTGGAGCTGCTCAGGAGGTTCACCGGCCAGCTCGGGATGGAGGAACTGATCGACGTGACGATCCAGTTGGCCGGTGTGCGGATCCGGGCCGCGGACTGCGCCGGGGCGCTGCGGGCCGCCCGGCAGGTGGCCGCCCTGCACGCGCGGCGCCTGGGAGTCGAGCAGAGCGGCGAGGACGGCTACGGTGCGGCCTTCGAGGAGGCGGGCCCGGTCGCCTACGTCACGGCGGCGGCCGAATCGGTGGGCGGCTCGCTGGAGTTGGCCCGCCGGCTGGCCCAGCGCGGGGCCCGCACGGCCGAGCGCGAGGGTGATCGCTTCTGGCTGCTGTGGAACCTCACGGTGCTCGGCCGGGTGCATCTGATGGGCGACGAACCCGAGGCGGCCGTGCGGGCGTTGCGCAAGGCGCTGGAGATCGAGCGCGCCATGGGCATCGTCGATCCCGGGGTCGGCCGCTGGCACGCCGACCTGGTGGAGGCCCTGGTGTGCCAGGGCGGCAGGGCAGCGCTGGACGAGGCCAGGGCGCTGCTGGACCAGGTGACCGAGGCGGCCCGGCGGCTGGACCGCGAGGCGGTGCTCGGGTGCCTGGAACGGGCCGAGGCGCTGTGGCATCTGGCGCGCGATGAGCACGCCGAGGCCGCCGCGCTGCTGGAGCGCGCCGTCGCACGGCTGCGGTCCGAGGGGGTGCCGCTGGAGCTGGCCCGGGCGCTGGCCGCCCAGGCGCAGTTGGAGCGCCGCCGGCGGCGTCAGGGGGCGGCCCGGTCGGCGGCGGACGAGGCCCTGCGGATCTGTCAGGACACCGGGGCGGCCGCTTGGCTGGGCCCGATCAAGCGGCGGATCCAGGGTGGCGGTGGCGGGCGCGCCGGTGCGGCGCGGCAGTCGGCCGACGCGTCCGGTGCGGTGCTGCTCACGCCCTCGGAGCAGCGGATCGCGGCCCTGGCCGCGGATGGGGCGACCAACCGGGAGATCGCAGCGGCCTGTTTCATCAGTGTGAAGACGGTGGAGGCGTCGCTGTCGCGGGTCTACCGCAAGCTCGGCGTGCGGTCGCGCACCGAGCTCGCCAAGGCGCCGACGGACTGACGCGAGGGCGTAACCCCCGTTCCTGATAGGGCACCCTACGTTTCCTGGACGTTTCCTGAGGGCGGGTCAGTACAGGGACGACCGAGGGTTTTCACGGCTGCCGGGTGACCGGCGGGGATCTTACGGTTGCTCAGTCCCCGCCGATCGGTCCCCAATCTTTCAGCGGCGATCCATTGATGCATCCATGACAAGGAAGGATCTCCTTGTGACTCCCCACCGTCTCAAGGTCCTCGGCGCGCTCGCCGCGCCGATGTCGGTCATCGCCGCCCTCGCGCTGACCACCCCCGCCCACGCGGCCCCCCAGCCGCAGCTCGCCGTCCACGGCGACGTGGTCAAGGCGCTTGCCCAGTCCGTGCGCACCGGCGACGTCGCGCCGACCGACAAGAAGGACGTCACGGTCAGCCTCGCCGTGCGCGACCAGGCCGGTCTGCAGAGCTTCCTCAAGCAGGTCTCGGACCCCAAGTCCCCGCAGTACAAGCACTACTTGACGGTCAAGCAGTTCGCCGACCGGTTCGGCGCCAGCGACAAGACCATCTCCCAGGTCACCGACTACCTCAAGAGCCAGGGCCTGGCGGTCGGCAAGCTGTCGGCCAACCACCTCACGGTGACCGCCTCCGGTAGCGCGCAGCAGCTGGAGAAGGCCTTCAACACCCACCTGGCCACGTTCCACGACAACCACGCCGCGCGCGACTACTTCGCCAACACCAGCGCGCCGACGCTGCCGGCCACCTTCGCGTCCCAGGTGGTCGACGTCGCCGGTCTGAACAACTACACCGTCCACTCGCACTTCAGCCACGCCAACCCGGCCGTCAAGCCGAGCGCCACCGCCGACGCCTCGGCCGGCCTCGACCCGACCAGCGGCAAGGCCGCCTACGACCTCACCGGGCTCAACGGCAACGGCTACACCGGCAGCGGCCAGACCATCGGCCTGGTCGAGTTCTCCTCGTACGACCAGTCGGACGTCAACGCCTACGACTCCAACTACGGCCTGAACGTCAGCGCCCCGACCGTGGTCCCCGTCGCCGGCGGCACCACCGACACCTCGGGCGCGGGCGAGGTCGACCTCGACATCCAGGTGATCCAGGCGCTCGCCCCCGGCGCCAACATCAAGGTCTACGAGGCGCCCAACAGCACCGCCGGCGACGAGGCCCTCTACTCGCAGCTGGTCAGCGACAACGTGCCGATCGTCTCGATCAGCTGGGGCCAGGCCGAGTCCGGCACCACCGACTCGCAGCGCAACGCGGACGACAACACCTACCAGGAGGCCTCGGCCCAGGGGCAGTCGTACTACGCGGCCTCCGGTGACAGCGGCTCCGACGATGCGGGCAACGGCGGCACCTCGGTCGACTACCCGGCCAGCGACCCGTACGTCACCGGCGTCGGCGGCACCACCCTGTCCGCCAACTCCGACGGCAGCTACGCGGGCGAGACCGCCTGGTCCGGCAGCGGCGGCGGCACCTCCACGGCCTACTCGGCTCCGAGCTACCAGTCCTCGCTCGGCATCACGCAGCGCGAGGTGCCGGACGTCGCGGCCGCGGCCGACCCCAGCACCGGCTGGGCGGTCTACACCGGCGGTGCCTGGCAGGAGATCGGCGGCACCAGCGGCGCCGCCCCGAACTGGGCCGCCTTCACGGCCATCTACAACCAGTACGCGGCTGCCAAGGGCGGGGCGAAGTTCGGGTTCGCCAACCCGACCATCTACAACCTGGCCGGCGGCTCCAACTACGGTTCCGCCTTCCACGATGTCACCAGCGGCTCCAACGGCGCCTTCTCCGCGGGCACCGGCTACGACCAGGTGACCGGCTGGGGCTCGTACGACGGCCAGAACTTCATCACGTCCAGCCTCGGCTGACGCATCGGCCGTAGCAAGTGCCCGACGGTGCCCCAGGGGATCCGGCCTCCCCTGGGGCACCGTTGGGTAGGATGCCGTTCGAGCTTCTAAAGACAGCGTCGGACGGCTAAGATTGACAGTTCCCAGCAGGCAGCAGGCAGCAGGCAGCAGGCAGCAGGCAGCAGGCAGCAGGCAGCAGGCAGCAGGCAGCAGGCAGCAGGCAGCAGGCAGCAGGCAGCGCCGCGGTCCGGTGCCGCCTTGCGGTGCCGTTCGGTGCTGGTTGCCGTCCGGTCGGCGACCGCGCTGCACCGGCTGCTCGACGTCCTACCGGTCTTCGACGGTGACGAGCGGATCGCCAGTCGCTTCACCCTGGTCCCCGGCTCGGACTTCGATGTGGACGCCCTCGCCGCCCTGGAACACGCCGGCGCCCGGCTGATCCCCTGGGACGAGGCCCAACGCGGCGGGCACGACCTGGTGCTGAGCGCCAGCCCGAAGGGCGCGGTGTGGGCACTGTCCGGGCCGCGCGTCCTGCTGCCGCACGGCGCCGGCTTCAACAAGGCGATCAGCGGCGACGGTTCGCCCGGAATCCCGTCCGGGCTCGATCCGCACTACCTGCTCGCCGACGGTGAACCCTGGGCCAGCCTGCACGCGTTGGCCCACGGCGACCAGCTCGCCCGGCTCGCCGAGCACTGCCCGCCGGCGGCGGCCCGGGCGGCCGTGGTGGGCGACCCCACGCTGGACCGGATCCTGGGTTCGGTGATCCATCGGGAGGGCTACCGTGCCGCGCTGGGCACCGGTGACCGCCGGCTCGTCGTGCTCACCGCGAGCTGGGGCCCGGAGTCCCTGCTGTCCCGACGCCCGGGGCTGCCGGCCGAGTTGGTCGGCGGCCTCCCCTGCGACGATTACCACTTCGCCCTGGTCCTGCACCCCAACGAGTACAGCAGGATCGGCGAGTTCGACCTCGCCCGGCAGCTCGCGCCCGCACTGGCGGCGGGCCTGGTCCTGGCCAGGCCCCACCAGGAGTGGGCCGCGCTGCTGATCGCCGCCGATGCCGTGATCACCGACCACGGCTCCACCGCCCTCTACGCCGCCGCGCTCGGCCGCCCGGTGATCGGCGCCTACGACGGCGGCGACGAGTTGATACCCGGCAGCCCGATGGCCGACCTCCTGGCCAAGGCGCCCCGCCTGGGCGACCCCGCCGAGTTGCCCGAAGCCCTGCGCCAGGCTGCCGCCCAGGACACCCGCCCGGTCGCCGACGCCGCCTTCGCACTGCCGGGCGAGTCGCTCCCGCGACTGCGCCACGAGCTATACCGGCTCCTGCAGTTGGAGCCGCCCGCTGCTGCCCCGGCGATCCGTCAGCTGCCCCAGCCGAGTGCCGCACCCAAACCGCCGTCGGCCTTTGCGGTGCAGATCCCCCGGCTGACGGAGCATCACATCACCGTCGAGCGCTACCCCTCCTTCCGTTCCTCTCCTGTCCACCATCGGGCGGCCGCCCATCCGGACGCCGGCCTGCGGCAGGTGCAGAGTGCGGCGGTGCTGTGGCGCCACGCGCAGCGGCAGGACGCCGGCGCCCTCGCTCCCACCAGCGCCTGGACGGCGGCCGGTTGGACCGCTCACGTCCTGGCGGAGCTGCCCGGGCGCCGCACCGCTGCCGCGATCCTCGGCGCGGACCGCTGCCTGATCCGGCACCACCGAGCCGGACTCGTGGCCGTCCGCATCGAACCGAGCCGGGCGGGCGGCCGAGTGCGGCGCGCGGACCCGACGGCCGTGGTCTCGGCCGTTCACGCCTGGCTCAACGCCAACTCCGAATGGACAGCGCCTACTTCACTCGACTGCCGGGTCGGCCGGCTCACCGTCCGGGTGGAGCTGACCGCCCCGGGCGCCGCCGACCTCGATCACGAGCTCTGACGAGCGTCAGCCAGTCGGTCAGTCCCGGTCAGTCGGTCAGTCGGTCAGTCGGTCAGTCGGTCAGTCGGTTCAGGAATCCGTCAGGCCTCCGGAGCGCTCGGTCAGCAGGCGAGCCTCAGCACGCTGCCGCCGGGCCGCCGCCGGGTCACCCAAGTCGTCCGCGAGACGGGCGAGTTCCTCCAGAACGCGCACCTCCTCGGTGCCGGAGCCGCGCTCGCGAGCCGCGACCAAGGCCGCCTGCATCAGGGCCGACGCCTCGTCCGTACGACCCAACCGGCGCAGCGCCCGCCCCAGTTCGAAGCCGGTGCGGGCGATCATGCGCTCCCGCTCCTGGTGACGGGCCGCCTGGTGAGCCTCCTCGTACAGCTCGGCGGCTCGTGCGTGATCCCCGGCACCGAAGGCGGCCTTGCCGAGCTGGTACGTCTGCAGCAGCACACCGTAGGCGTTCTCGATCGCCTGGTGTTCGCTCCTGGACAGCCCGAAGTCGACCGCGGCACCGGCCCAGTCGTGCTGGGCGAGTTTCAGCAGGCCGCGGAACTCCACGGCGGAGGCCTTCAGTTTGCGATCCTGCGGGTCGTCGCCCAGGCCGTCAGCGGTGCCCATGGCCTGCCGCAGCTGCTCGGCCGCGTCGCCGAACAGCTCCTGCTCCCAGAGCGGGCGCGCCAGTTGGCAGCGCATGCGTACCATCAGCCGGCGGTCCTCAAGACGGTCCGCGGCGGCGATACCGGTACCGAAGGCCTCGATGACATCAGCGTAGTGCGGGTGGTCGAGGAAGTGCGTCCACAGCGGCTCGCACAGCGCCGCCGCATCCACGAACCAGCCGGAGTCGTACGCCGAGCGAACGCAGCCGTACAGGGCCAGGCGGTGCGCCTCCAGCCAGCGGAGCGCGGCGGTCTTGCCGTTGGTGCCGGCGAACTCGACGTCGGGCACGTCGGGGAGGGCGGCTTCGAGCTCCGCGAACGTCATCCGCCGGCCGGCCGCCAGCAGGTCCGCCCGGGCCGCCTGGCGCCGGTACCAGCGGACCAGCTGCCGGCGGGCCGCGGTGCGTTCCGTCCCCTCCGGGTCCGCCTGGCGGGAGCGGCGTTCGGCGTGGCCCCGGAGCAGGTCGTGCATCCGGTATCCCTCGGGCCGGTATTCCAGCAGCCCGGCCCGCTCCAGCTCCTCCAGCGCCTCCTCGGCGGCGAGCGGGCCGGCCCCGAGCAACGCGGCGGCGGCCGCAGCGGTGACCGCCGGTGCCGGGAACTGCGGCAGCACCCGGTAGAGCCGGGCCGCCTCCGGCCCGAGGCCGTCGTAGGCGGCGTCCCAGACGGCCTCCACGATCGGGATCCCCCGCTCCCGCAGGTCAGCGGTGAGCTCCGCGACCAGCCTGCTCAGGCTGCGCCGCCGGTACTTGTGGGCCCACCGCCCGGCGACGTGCAGGGCGGCGGGCAGGCCGCCGCAGCCGCGCGCCAGCTCCAGCACCGCTTCCGGCTCGGCGGCCAACCGCTCGTCGTCGACGAGTTGGCGGAGCAGCCGCACCGCGTCCTCCTCGGCGAGCGGCTGCACGGGCACCTCCACCGAGTCGGCGCCGGGCGGCTCCTGGAGCGCCCCGTGGCTGGCCACGATCGCCATGCTCCCCGCCGATGCCGGGATCAGCAGCTCGACCTCGGTGTCGGAGCCGGCGTTGTCGATCACCACCAGCAGGCGCTTGCCGTTGGTGCGGCTCCAGTACTGCTTCTGGCGGCCCGCCGGTGACCGCTTGAGCCACTCGGGCGCGACACCGAGGCTGGTGAGCAGCTCCGCGTGCACATCGGCGAGCTCCACCGCGCCGTCACGGCGGTAGTCGTCGAGGTCCACGTACAGCACACCGTCGGGGAACCGGTCGCTGAGCGCGCGACCGACCTCGAAGCTCAGCGCCGTCTTGCCGATCCCGGCCATCCCGACCAGCGTCACGACCCGCGGACCGCGCTCCCCTGGTCGGCTCTCGGCCGCGCCCCGGATGCGCTCCTGTTCCGTCTGGCGGGCGACGAAGAGCCGGATCGCGGGCGGCAGTTGGTAGGGCGGTTCGGCCTCCGGCGGCGGCGCCGCCTGGATGTGCTGGTGCAGTTCGCCGATCCGCTGGGCCTGCACCACCGATCCCACCCGTGCCTGCCCGCTCACGGTGTTGTGCGTCCCGCCGGAATGCGTTCCGTTGGGAACGGTTCCGCCCTCGTGTGAATCGTCGGCCACGCCCCAACCCTACGCCTCGGCAGGGCTCCTGACGTGGCAACAGGCGATTTCCGGACCCGCTCAGCGCGGCGGGATCGGGAAGAGCATGCAGCTGCTGGTGGCGTGCGCCAGCAGGCGGTCGTCGCCGTCGAGGAGTTCGGCCTGCGCGAGGGCGGTGCGCCGCCCGTGGCTGAGCACCTTGCCGACGGCGCGGACCTTGCCGGTGTCCACGGTCATCGGGCGCAGGAACTTCACCGTCAGGTCGAGCGAGGTGTAGCCCATGCCCGCGGGCACGATCGAGTGCACCGCGCAGCCCGCGGCCGAGTCGAGCAGCGTGGCGTAGACACCGCCGTGCACGCTGCCGATCGGGTTGTAGTGCTCCTCCCCCGGCTCCAGGGCGAACACCGCGTGCCCGGCCGCCACCTCCTCCAGGCCGAATCCGAGCATCGCCATGATCGGCGGATGGGGAACGCGACCGGCGAGCATCTCCTCGAGGAACGCCAGGCCGCTCAGCCGGCCGGCGGCGCCCGCGGTCTCCCGGGGGTCCTCCCATACGAACGTGCGCGACCTCTTCATGACCACCCCTCCGCTGGCTTCGTTTCTCGAAGCTAGCCATCGCCATGACTGGGTGTCAATCATGAAGTCAGCCTTAGGATTGGCCCATGGAGTGGCTGGAGTTGAGCACGGACAACTGCACCGTGCAGCGCGCACTCGCCCTGATCGGCGAGAAGTGGACGCTGCTGGTGCTGCGCGATGCCATGAACGGCGTCCGCCGATTCGACGACTTCCGCCGGCATGTGGGCCTGTCCGAGGCCGTGCTGGCGGACCGGCTGCGCAAGCTGGTCGCCGCCGGGATCATGGAGACCGTCCCCTACCGCCAGCCCGGCCTGCGGACCCGGCACGAGTACAAGCTCACGCCGAAGGGCTGGGACCTGTGGCCGGCGATGATCGCCCTGAAGCAGTGGGGCGACCGCTACACCGCCGACCCAGGCGGCCCGCCCTGGGAGGTCGGCCACCGCGACTGCGGCGCCCGACTGCAGACCGTCGTCGGCTGCGCGGCCGGCCACCGTCCATTGACGCCGTTTCAGGCCGAGGGCCGGGTGGGAGCATCCGCTAGGCGGCCGGAGTAGCCGGGTGGGCCGGAGCAGCCGGGTGATGGGGTGTCACCTGCATGATCATCAGCTTGGCTACACTTCGACCAGATGGCTGCAGGCACAAGGGGAGGGTCGGGGATGAACGCGGACGATCTGGGGCAGGACATACCGCTCAGCACACAGATCCGGCAGGACATACCGCACAGCGCCCGCATGTACGACTACTTCCTGGGCGGCAAGGACCACTTCGCGGTGGACCGGGAGGCCGCCGAACGAGTGCTCACGGTGTTCCCGACCATGAAGACCGCGGTCTGGGCGAATCGGGGGTTCATGCAGCGGGCCACCCGGGCCCTGGCGGAGCGCGGCCTGTCGCAGTGGCTCGACGTCGGCACCGGCATCCCCACCTCGCCGAACCTGCACGAGGTCGCGCAGTCGGTGGTCCCCCGAGCACGGGTCGTCTACGCGGACAACGACCCGATCGTGCTGGCGCACTCCCGGGCGCTGATGACCAGTACGCCCCAGGGCCGGACCGCCTACATCCACGGTGACGTGCGCGACCCCGACACCATCCTGCACGCCCCGCAGCTGACCCGGACCCTCGACCTGGGGCAGCCCGTGGTGCTGTCGCTGGTCGCACTGCTGCACTTCGTCCCCGACCTCGACGAGGCGCGCGGCATCGTGGACCGGCTGCTGAAGCCGCTGCCGACCGGCTCGGCCCTGGTGCTCTCGCACGCCACGGCGGAGCTGGACCCGCACGGCGCGTGCCAGGTGCAGCAGATCTACAACCAGGTCGGCACCACGCTCAAGCTGCGACCCGCAGCCGAGTTCGCGACCTTCTTCGAGGGCCTGGAGCTGCTGGAGCCGGGCATCGTCCCCGCCCACCGCTGGCGCCCCGACGCCGAGGGCGACGCCCACCGCCTGCCCGCCGGGGCCACCGACGCGGACGTGTCGTTCTACGCCGGGGTCGGCATCAAGCGGTAGGCGCGTCGCGCAGCCGTCGAGGCACCGCGGAGCGGGCGGGTGAACACTGGAAGCGTGGCGTGCGCCCACCGCTCGCCACGACGGGACCAGGTGTGGAGATGCGCGGTACCGCGTTGCTGGGCAGGATCCTCGGCATACCGCTGCGGATCCACTGGAGCGCGCCCGCTCTGCTCCTGTTCTTCGGCTACGGCCTGGCCGCCCAGACCCTTCCGGCCTGGGTGCCGGGCCGCTCCGCCACCGCCTACGGCGTCGCCGGGGTGGTGGGCGCCGCGCTGCTGGCCGGGAGCCTGCTGCTGCACGAGACCGCCCACGCGGTGACCGCCCGGCGCGCCGGCGTCCGGGTGGACGACATGACCGTCTTCGCCCTCGGCGGCGTCACCCGGATGGGCCGGGCACCGACCCCGCGCGTCCAGTTCACCGTGGCCGGCAGCGGGCCGCTGACCAGCCTGCTGCTGGGCGGGCTGTTCGTCGGAGCCGGGCTGGGGGTGTGGGACGGGCCGCACTGGCGGCTGCCGGCCGCCGTCCTGCTGTGGGACGGCTGGGCCAACCTGCTGCTCGGCGTGTTCAACCTGCTGCCCGCCGCACCCCTGGACGGCGGCCGGCTGCTGCAGGCGGCGGTCTGGCGGCGCGGCGGCGATCGGGAGCGCGCCGAGCGCGTCGCCGGCCGCGCCGGCCAGGCCGCCGGCCTGCTGATGTCGGCGGGCGGCTTCGTCGCCGTCCTCCGTGGTGATGCGGCCGGCTTCTGGTTCGTGCTGGTCGGCCTGTTCGTCTGGTCCTCGGCGCTGGCCGAGGTCCGCCGCGCCACCATGGTCGCCGCGCTGCGGGGCGTGCGCGTCGCCCAGGTCATGACCGCGCCCGCGGCCGCCGGGCCCGACTGGCTCACCGTGGACCGCTTCCTCGCCGACCTCGCCACCCGCACGCACCAGCGGGTGGTCGCCGTACTCGACTTCGACGGCCGCCCGAGCGGCCTGGTCGACCTGACCCGGCTGCTGACGGTGCCGTCCGCCCGGCGGGCGGAGATCCGGGTTCGCGATGTGGCCCGCCCGCTGCGCGAGTGCACGGTCGCCGGGCCCGGCGACGATCTCCTCGACGTCCTCGACCATGCGACCGCCCAGCCGCCGATCCTGGTCCTGGACGACGGCCGGCTGGTCGGCATCGTCACCACGGAGGACATCGCCAGGGCGGCTCAGCTGCGCACTCCCGCCAGCCCGGGTGCGACCAGCGAGAGCTGACCCGAACCGCGCCCGGCCTCAGCCGGCGGTCGGGGTGCCGGCGACCCGCCGCTCGCCGCCGTTGCACTGCTGCCAGAACCGGTAGACGTCCACCGCGTCCTCGCGCGGCCGGTAGCGCATCGGCAGTCGGCGCTGGTCCCAGTTCTTGGCGAACTCCTCGTAGAAGGTGCCCAGTTCGAAGTACTTGCGGTCGTCGACGTAGTGCGGCTCGTAGGCGTCGCGGGTGGTGAGGAAGACGACCTCGTCCGGCGAGCAGTAGTACAGCGAGCCCAGGCACATCGGGCAGGGGTGGGCCAGGACGTAGATGGTGGTACCGGTCAGGTGCTCGGTGCCGAGCTTCACGCAGGCGTCGCGGATGGCGAGGATCTCCGCGTGCGCGGTGGGGTCGTTGGTCTGGGCGACCTTGTTCGCGCTCTCGGCCAGGATCTCGCCGTCCTTGGCGATGACGGTCGCGAACGGGCGGCCGCCCTCGGCGACGTTCTGGCGGGCGAGGTCGATGGTGCGCTGGATGAAGTCCATGGTGGTCTCCGTACGGTGTCGGGCGGCCGGGGCGGGCCGGGTGGCGGCCCGCCCCGTCGGAGTATGTGTCAGAAGGGCTTGGTGGGGAGGTACTTGCCGTCCAGGGTGATGACGGCGCGTTCGCCGCCCTCGGGGTCGGCGACCTTCTTCACGTCGAGCTTGAAGTTGATCGCGGAGATGATGCCGTCGCCGAACTGCTCGTGGACCAGGGCCTTGAGGGTAGTGCCGTAGACCTGGAGCATCTCGTAGAAGCGGTAGATGGTCGGGTCGGTGGGAATGCCGCCGGGGATCGAGCCGCGGGTGGGGATGGTCTGCAGGAGCAGCGCCGCGTCGTCGTCCAGGTCCAGCAGTTCGGTGACCGCCTTGGCAGACTTCTCGGGCAGGGGGTGCTGGCCGAGGACGGCGGCGGTGGTGAAGGCGGCCGACAGGCCGGAGGCGTCGGCGAGCTGCTGCCAGGAGAGGTTCTTGCGGGTCTTGGCCGCCACGGCCTCGGCGGCCAGCAGCTGGCGGGCGGTGGGGTCGAACTGGGCGTGCATGGGTGGGGTCCTTTCGGGGTGTGCCGCTTCGCGCGTCGGGCGCGCGGCGGGCGAGTGCAGGGGGTCCCGGTCCGGGCTGACGGGACGGTCCAGTCCGGACCGGGAAGGCGGGGTCAGGCCGCGAGCGGTGCGGCGTCGCCGACGGCGGCGAGCTTCTCGCCGTGGGTGGTGGCGGTGGGTGCCCCGGCGTCACCGGTGGCGGTGAGTTCCTCGACACGGCCGGTGGCGATGTCGAAGACCCAGCCGTGCAGCGTGACCGTCCGCTCGGCCAGGGCGCGGGCGACCGACGGGTGGGTGGCCAGGTTCGCCAGCTGCGCGAGCACGTTCTGCCGCACCAGGGCCGGCACATCGCCGGCCGTGCCGGTGCGGGCCACCGAGGCGTCGGCGAGCCGCAGCCAGTGGGCGACCGCCGGGGCGCCGCTCAGGTCGTGCCCATCGGCGAGGGCGGTCATCGCGCCGCACGCGGAGTGCCCGCAGACGACGATGTCCCTGACGCCCAGCTGGGCGACCGCGTACTCGATGCTCGCCGCGATGCCGTCGGCGCCCAGCGTGAAGGCGGGGACGAGGTTGCCGGCGGTGCGGATGACGAACAGCTCGCCGGGTTCGCAGCCGGTGATCAGCTCGGGGACGACGCGGGCGTCGGAGCAGCCGATGAACAGCGTGCGGGGGGCGTGGTGGGCGGCCAGGTGGGCGAAGAGCTCCTGTTTGGCCGGGAAGACCTCCCGCTGGAAACGCGCGATGCCCTTGGCGAGGTCATGCATGGGTCACTCCCTTTGATGGCGGTCCGCCCCGTGGGGCCTGGTGACATCCACCCTGCATGACCTGTACCTATAGCGTCCAAGACGTTCCAACCATGGCAGCCATAGCTGTCATCTATAGTTTTGCCATGGCCCTGGAACTGCGTCACCTGCGCTATCTGCTCGCCGTGGCCGAGCACGGCAGCTTCACCCGCGCCGCCGAGGAGCTCCACGTCTCCCAGCCCACGCTGTCCCAGCAGGTCAGGCAGCTCGAACGGACCCTGGGCACGCAGCTGCTGGACCGCTCAGGCCGCACCGTGCGCCTCACCGACGCGGGCGAGGCGTACGCCCACCACGCCCGCGGCGCGCTGCTGGACCTGGCCGCCGCCGAGCGGGCCGTCCACGACGTGCGGGACCTCTCCCGCGGGCGGCTGCGGCTGGCGGTCACCCCCACGTTCACCGCCTATCTGGTCGGCCCGCTCACCGCGGAGCTGCACACCCGCCACCCCGGCATCGCCCTGACCGTGCGGGAGACCAGCCAGGACCGCATCGAAGCCGGCCTGCTGGCCGACGAGTTCGACCTCGGCATCGCCTTCCAGGGCCCCCATCCGGCCGGCATCACCGCCACCGCGCTGTTCACCGAGACGCTCACCCTGGTCACCGGCACCCACCAGCCCACTGCCGACCGGCCGGGCCCGCTACCGGCCCGCGAGCTCGCCGATCGCCAACTCGCCCTGCTCAGTGGCGACTTCGCCACCCGCGGCCACATCGACGGGTATTTCGAGCAGCAGCGCGTCAGCCCGCGCATCGCCGTCGAGGCCAACTCCGTCCAGGCCCTCATCGAGGTCGTCCAGCGCACCCCGCTCGCCACCGTACTGCCCGAAGCCGTCACGCACGACCACCCCCGCCTCACCCCCCTCCCCCTCGAACCCTCCCTTCCCGCCCGCACCGTCACCCTGCTGCACCGCGCCGACGCCTACCAGAGCGCCGCCACCCGCGCCTTCACCCGCCTCACCCACGACCTCGTCCGCACCCGCGGCTACGCACCGGCCTCCTGAGCGCACCCCTGACAGGCCGGCAAACGCCGAGCACCCTGGGCGAGCCGAGCGGCTCACCCAGGGTGCTCAGGATCCGACGGGGTTCACCCGGTGATCAGGGGACGATCGGGTGCGAGATCTCGCAGCCGCCCGCGCCGCCGTTGTAGTCGTTCGCCCAGGTGCCCTGCATGGCGAAGGAGCCGGTCGCGAGGGTGACGTTCTGGGCGCCGCCGACGCCGCCGGTGCCCTTCCAGGCGCACTTGTCGGCGTTCTCCTGGCCGGTCGAGTCGGTCCAACCGCCGGCCGGGTTCTGGTCGGTGATGGTCTCGGCGTACTCGTGGCCGTAGACCATGGTCACGCCGTCCAGCAGGCCCGCGTTGCCCGTGTTGACGTAGTTCTGGCCGCAGGAGGAGCCCATGTCGGTCACGTACGGGTCGTTGGTGAACGCGACGTCACCGTACGGGGAGGAGGCCGCGCCACCGGACAGGGTGGTGTCGCCGTTCCAGTCGTGCCAGGCGCAGAACTGGCCGGTGGTGGTGTTGAAGCCGTCCGGGTGGGTGCCGGTCGGCGACAGGATCACGTACTGCACGTCGCGGTTCGAGGCGGCCGTGGTGTTGCCGAAGTGGCCGGCGGCGTTGATGGCCTCGTTGGCGAGCTGGTTGCCGGTGGCCTGGTTCGGCGCGGCGGCCGACCCGTCGACCCAGATGCCGGCCAGTGCGCCGCCGGTCGGGTAGGCGACGTGGGCGGCGGTCGACGGGCAGCTGGTGGCACCGCTGGCGATGCCCTCGCAGTACTGGGTCATGACGCCGGACCAGGTCTCACCGTTGGTGCCGAGGCCCTTGAATAGCTGCTGGGCGCGGACCGCGATGCCCATCGGGTCACCGGAGAGGGTGGTGTAGCCGTTGGCGTCGGTGCCCTGGGTGCCCCACTGAGAGCCCTCGAAGACCAGGTAGATCTTGGCGGGGCCGGTGGTGACGCCGATGCCGTCGACGCCGCCGCCGTACTTCAGGTTGGAGGTGCGCTTGCCCGCGGTGCTGCCGGCGGGGGCACCCTTCGCGGAGATGACACCGTGCCGGTAGGGGTGGCTCGGGCCGGCCAGCTCGTTGCCCGGCTGGTTCGCCTGGGCCGGGGTGGCGGCGAAGGCGGCACCGGCGAGCGCCAGCGTGCTGAGCGCGGTCAGCGCCTTGGCGCGCGCCGAACGGTTGGTGGGGGACATGCCCATGTGGGGGAGCCTCTCTCCTGCCGTCCGCGCCGGGATGGGAGCACGGCGGCAGCATGTGGGGATGGGGAACCAGGCGGCCGTGCGGACCTCCGCACCGCGGCATGGGGTTCAGCTGCCCGAAAGTCCTGTCGAACTGACGGGCTGACGTGGGGAGTTCACAACCCCTGCCGATCACCTGGCATGCGGTAGCAAAGCAGAGGCGTTGAATGATCGTCAATGAGGGCTGCGAGAAAAAAGATTGCAGGTCAGCGCAACAGATAGCGGATCCGCAGGCTGCCACCGGTCAATGCGCGTAGCGCGATTCCCAATAACAGTAAAAGCTGTTGTCCCAACTGTTTTCACGGAAATCGGGACGGCCCGACAGGCCGTCCCGCGGCCGCCGCCGTCAGCTGCCGGACCGCCACCGCACCGGCAGGCTCTTCAACCCGTTCTGGAAGTTGGACACCAGCCGGGCGGGCGGGCCGGCCACCGCCGGCTCCAGCCCTGGCAGTTCCAGGACCTGACGGATCATCGCTTTCAGCTGCGTCCGCGCCAGTTGGGCACCCAGGCAGAAGTGCGGGCCGTAGCCGAAGCTCACATGGTCGTTCGGGGTGCGGGTGATGTCGAAGCGGTCAGCCTCCGGGAACACGGCCTCGTCGCGGTTGGCGGAGGCGTGGTAGACCACCACCTTCTGCCCGCGCCGGATCCGCACACCGGCCAACTCCAGGTCCCGGACGGCGGTTCGGCGGAAATCCACCACGGGTGGCCAGAAACGCAGCATCTCCTCGACCGCCGACGCGAGCAGCTCGGGCCGCCGCATCAGCAGCCGGTACTGCTCCGGGTGGCTGAGCAGCGTGTACAGACCGCCCGGCAGACCATTGCGGACCGTCTCGTTACCGGCGACCCCGAACAGGAAGAACGCGGTCTCGAACTCGTCGGTGCTCAGGCCGCCGTCGCGCATCCGCGCCAGCAGGCTGCCGGGGCGGGGGCGCGCGGCCAGGCCGTGGGCGTAGGCGAACATGTCGGCCAGGGCGGCCCGGGAGCGCGGGTTGACGGGGCGGCCGTCGGGTCCGGTGCGGGTGGCGGGGCGTTGGGCGAGGGCGGTGCGGCCCAGCTGGGTGAGGTGGGCCGGGTCGGCGGTACTGGAGGCGGCGTAGTCGGCGTCCTGGTAGCCGATCACCCGGTTCGACCAGTCCACCAGCAACTGGCGGTCCTGCTCCGGCACACCCATCACCCATGCCAGTGTGCGCACCGGGAGGTCGGCCGCCAGGCGCACGAAGTCCACCTCGCCATCCGCCCGCACCGAGTCCACCAACTCCCGCGCGCACCCCTCGATCGCCGCCGACAACTCCCCCAGCGCCCGCGGGGTGAAGGCCGCCGCCACGATCCGGCGCAACCGCGAGTGCTCCGGCGGATCCTGATTGAGCATCATGGTGCGCGCGAACTCCAGGTCCGCGTCGGTGTCCGGATCCCGGATCTGCGTAGCGCCGAGGTGCGAGGAGAACAACTCCGGTGTGCGCAGCACGTGTTTGACGTCAGCGTGCCGCAGCACCGCCCAGTATCCGGGCCCGGCCGGCCACTCCCCCACCGCCGGCTCCGCCACCCAGCTCACCGGCGCCGCTGCCCGCAGTTCGCGGAAGAGCTCGTACGGCACCCCGTCGGCGTAGGTCGCGGGCTGGAAGATCCGGTTCACCATGTCCTGGCCAAGCCCCATGCCAGCCGACAGTACGGCAGCCCCACCCGGCGCACCAGGAGGCCGAGCGATCCGAGTGGCCCAGCCCTCGGTGACCTGCGTTCCGCATCACCATCCTGACTGTCAGTCGGGCAGCGGCCCCCGCAGGGCGAGGACCGACGGGACCCGGTCCGGTGCCGCCAGCCGCAGCAGGCCGTGGCCGATGCCGGCGATGCCGACCATCAGCGAGGGGCTGTGCACGCCGTGGGGCAGACCGCAGACCCAGCCGCGCCGGTCCAGCTCGTCCAGGGTGGCGGCGGCTTGTCGCAGGCCGGCCTCCCGCCACCGGCCGCCGGCCAGCATCAATGGCTCCAGATTGCCCAGATCGCCGTGGCAGAGCGAGAAGTTGTGGCCGAAGCCATGGCGCACGACGGTGTCCAGCGCCACCTCCCGCTCCTTGGCCAGCAGGTCGTGGTCCGCGAGCAGCCCGGCCAGCTCGATCCGGGCCAGGCCGATCCCGGCCGCGCCGTGGCACCACAGGACCGGGTAGGACGGGCCGTCGGGCGAGCCGTCCTCACGCACGTCGCGCCAGTTGGCGGCCTGCGGGTCGAAGAGCGTGCGTTCGTACTCCAGCGCGTCCAGGGCCAGGGCGGGCAGCTTGTCGTCACCGAGCAGCCGGCCGGCCGTGGCCAGCGCCCAGGCGATGCCGGACGCGCCGTGCGAGAGCCCGGCCAACGGGCGCTCGACCGTCGCGGCCAGCGTGGCCGGCAGCCAGCCGACGCCGCCCTGCGGATGCGGGCGCGCCGCGGCGGCGAGCCGTTCGGCGCAGCGGGCCAGGGCGTCGGTCACCGTTGGGCCGGGGCGCACCGTTCCCCAGGCGCTGAGGCCGGCGATCGTGCCCGCGTCACCGGCGATCAGGTCGTGGGCGTCGTCCTCGGCGGCGGTGGCCCGGGAGACCAGCAGCTCGGCGAGGGCGTCGAGCTTCGGGTCGCGGTGGTGGGCGGCGAGCTGCGCGAGGGTGTAGAGCAGGCCACCGGTGCCGGTCAGGCCGCCGGTGAGGCGGTCGGCGCGTCGGCGGATCTGGTGGCGCAGCGTGCGTTCGGCGGCGCCGGCGGCCCACAGGTGCTCGGCGTCGCCCGTCAGCCCGGCGAGCTGGTGCAGGAAGAGGGTGACGCCGGCGGTGCCGCTGTACAGGTCGGGGCCGAGCTCGGCAGCCGCCCAGCGCCCGGGCGGGGCCCAGTTGGGGCCGATCCAGGCGAGGTCGGAGGTGCCGCGGTACGCCTCGCGCAGCAGCTGGTCGGCGGCTGCGGTGGCTTTGGCGAGCGCGCGGGTACGCAGCGCCGCGGGGTCGGGCAGCGCGGGCGACGCCGGGTCGGGCAGCGCGGGCGACGCGAGGGAGTCGGGCGCGTTGACGCGGGCAGTGGCAGTGGTGGTGTGCGGCTCGCCGGCACCGTCCGCCGTGGTGATCGACAGCCGTAGCAGCCGGCACTGCCGTGCCAGGTCGGCGGGGCCGAGCCGGTCCAGTTTCTCCAGCGCCAGTTCCAGTGCGGGCCGGTCGGTGACCGCGGGGATGACGGCGCCGCTCGCTGCGCGGGCGTCGACACCGTCCGGGCGTACGGTGAACACCGGTACGTCGCCGCGCCACAAGTCCGCCCGCTCGTGGGCGACGAAGGCGAGCGCGCTCTCCTCCCAGGCGGCGATGGCCCACAGTCGGTCCAGGTGGCGGTCCTGGTCGAGTGCGTCGCGCAGCAGGTCGGGGTGGCACGCGGTGGCGAGCAGGCTGCGGTACTCCAGTGTGTCGCGGCGCAGCAGCCTGGTCTCGTCCGCGGCGAACGCCTTCACGAGCTCGCGCACCCGCGGTTTGTCGGCGGCCAGCACCTGGTACGCCTCGGTGAAACCGGCCTCCACCTCGGCGGCGTAGTCAGCCAGTCGCAGCGGGACGCCCGGCGGCACCGGCCGGCTTCCGGTGGCTTCCAGGGGCACGCGGCGGTACTCGATGCGCAGCTCGTCGGTGCCCAGGCCGACGAGTTCGGGCATCGGGCGCGGCGGCAGCTTGGCCGGGTCCCAGCCGAGTGCGGAGAGGTCGGCGCCGCCGTTTCCGTCCTCGTCCCACAGTCGCTCGGGCAGCAGGCCGGAGCGGAGCACCGAGTGCAACGCGTCGTGCCGGGCGAGGCGTTCGGACTCGGAGAGGTCCTTGCCGGGCTCGCGCAGGTCGGGGTGGAGCAGCGCCTCAAGGTCGATCAGCACCGGTTGGTCGCGCACGGCGAGCAGGTTCTGGGCGTGGCAGTCGACCGCGTCCAGCAGGTAGAGCAGTGCGGCCAGACTGCCGGCGCGGTGGTGGAAGTCGCGCAACTCGGTTTCACCGCAGGCCGGTTCCGCGGTGACGTGGGCCATCCAGCCGTAGCCGTCGCGGGGCAGGTGGGGCACGTCGAGCAGCGGCAGGCGCAGGCGCGGATTGATCCAGCGCAGCAGCTGCTGGAAGTGCGTCTCGGCGTCCAGCGGGCGCGGCTTGTAGACCAGTCGCAGACCGTTCTCGAACCGCAGGCCGCAGACGCTGGCGCCGCCGCGATGGAAGTCGCCCAGGCCGGTGGTCACTTCGGTGAGCCGGCCGAGCGGTCGGCCGTCGGCGAAGGTCTGCGACAGGGCCGGCAGGTCGGCGGCGAGGCGGCGCAGCAGGGCGAGGCCGGTCGCGACCCACTGCCTGGCGGAGGTGGTCAGGCGGCGGGCCAGCACCGGGTACTCCGCCAGCAGTTCGACGGCCCGCGCGGGTTCGGTGAGCCGCTGGACGAACTCCCGGTAGCGCTCCTGCGGGGTGTCGCCGGTCAGCCCGCCGGTGAGCTTGGCGACGTGCAGCTCCACGATGACCGTGCGGGCGGCCATCGCGTGCGCGGTTGCGGTGAGGGCGGGGGCGAGCAGCTCGCTCAACTGCTCCGGGGTGCCGATCGGCATCGGTCCCAACTCGGCGACACCGGAACGCAGTTGTTCGTGTGCTGCGGTCAGCAGTGGGGCGACCAGCGCGGCGAAGGGGTACTCGTCGTCGATCGGTGCGCTCCGGTCGGCGAGGTGTGCGGCGGGCGCGCCCTCGAAGGCGGCGATCAGGTCGCGGAGCCACGGCTCGGAATCGTCCAGGCGGTCGGCGAGGCGGTCGGCGAGCGCCTCGGGGCTCTCGGCGAGCAGGGCGCGCAGCCGGTCGGTGTCCAACTGGTCGGCGGCCAGCCGCCGGTCGAACCAGTCGTCGTGGTCGAACGGCGGCTGGGCCTGCCAGCGCGCCAGCCGGCGCTCGGCGCGTGCCAGGCGTTCGGCCGCCCCGGCGCCTTCGCCATGGGTGCCGGCGGCGTGCGGCTCGGAGCCCTGCCCTCGCCGGTCCAGCGGCACGGCGCGGGCCGCGGCCCGCCGCAGTTCGGATGCGTCCACCACGCCCGTCTCCCCTTCGGTGTGCCCGGACGTGCCCCCGGGACCGTACGGACCGGTCCCGGGGGCACACGGCGGCGGTGAAGCCACCGGTCGGCGGGCGTCGTGCCCGCCGGTTCGATCAGTAGCTGCAGACGCGGCCGCAGCTGGAGTACCCGTCACAGGTGCTGTTGGTGAGCGCGGCCGAGACGTACACCTCGTCCGCCGGGTTGCCGGCCGGGTGGAGCGTGTACCCCTGGCCGAGGCCCAGACGGAAGTCCTCGTCCTTGAGCGCGCGGACCTGCTCGGCGGTGGGCAGCATGTTGCCTCCAAGTTGGGTTCGAACTCAGTACGGACTTGCGGCACTACTGTGCTGACCCGGGATCCTCGCAGCGACCCACCAGTCACACCAGCCCCGTGCAACCGGGCCGGACCGGATTCGGCCGGACTGGCCGGCTGCTCGGCCGACGCCGCGTGCGGGGCCGCCGCGCTGCTGGGAGCCCCCGGACGGTCGCATGCCCACCAACCGGACCGCCGCACATCGTGACCAGAAACCGTCGGTGCCGACCGGTTGAACAGCAGGGTGCGCTTGAGCGACCCGGTCCGGGGGAATGGTGGCCCGCTTCGTGCCGGGCCAGGGCCAGGGCCCGACCCACCCGGCTGCCGTCAGATCCAGTCCCGGCGCCTGAAGGTGAAATAGAGCAGGACCGACAGGACGATCATGATGATGGTCGAGGCCCAGAAGCCGCCCTGGGTGCCGAATCCGGGATAGGGGACGTTCTGACCGTAGAAGCCGGTGACGGCGGTGGGCACGGCGATGATCGCGGCCCAGCTGGTGACCTTCTTCATGATCATGTTCATCCGGTTGCCCTGCACCGTCAGGTTGGTCTCCATCACCGTCGTGACCAGGTCACGCAGCGACTCGGTCCACTCGGTGGCGCGCAGCACGTGGTCGTAGACGTCCTGGTAGTACGGCATCATCTGGTCGCTGACCAGGTGGATGTCGCGGCGGAGCAGCGAGTTGACGACCTCGCGCATCGGCAGCACCACGCGGCGCAGCTTGACCAGGCTCTTGCGCAGCTCGAAGGAGGTGCGCTGAACCTCCTGGATCTGCTGGGGGCCGTCCTCGAAGAGCAGGTCCTCCAGTGCCTCGATGCGGTCGTCCAGCACCTGGACGGCGCTGAAGTGGCCGTCGACCAGGTAGTCCAGCAGCCCGTGCACCAGGAAGCCGACGCCCTGCTTGGCCAGGTCCGGGGCGTTGTCCCAGCGTTCGACGACGCGGTCCATGTTGCAGTGGGTGCCCTTGCGGATGGTGATCAGGGCGTTGTGGGTGATGAAGGCGGCGATCTCCTCCGCCCTGAACTCGCCGGTGCCCTCGTCGAGCGCGACCGCGTAGGCGGACAGGAACAGATGGGTGCGGTAGCGGTCGAGCTTCGGTCTCTGGTGCTCCTGGCGGGCGTCCTCGACCGCGAGGGCGTGCAGGCCGAACTCCTCGGTGATCATCTCGAAGTCCGCGGACTCCGGATCGCTGACGTCCAGCCATACCGTGCAGTCGGGGTCTCCTATGTAGTCGGAGATGTCCTGAGCTGGGAAGTCCTCCAGTTCGAGGTTGCCGTTGCGGTACAGGCGGGTGCGCGTCATGGCGGACACCTTAGCCCTGACCTGCGGCGCGGCTCGGCTCGGCGCCCGCTGCCGAGGCGCGGCGACCGAGCGGGCGGCGGCACGACATCAAGAGATCGTTAAGGAAATCCAAGGTCCAATGGCTTCTGTGGCCCATGCATCATCCATACCTGGACGACTTGACCTACGATCTTAAGGCGCTATGATCGTCTCACCTGAAAAACAACGGACCGCAGCGAGCGGATCCACGACTGAGGGAAGTGCAGCACACCATGGGCGAGTCCACCCGGGTCATCGTCGGCGTCAGCGGTTCGCGGCGCAGCGCGGCGGTCCTGCAGCGCGCCGCCGCGGAGGCGGCTCGACGCGGTGCCGAGCTCGTCCCGGTGATTGCCTGGACCCCGGTCGGCGGCGAGCCGGCCTACCGCACCCAGCCCTGCCCCTCGCTGGCCGCCGCCTGGGAGAAGGCCGCCCGCGGCCGCCTCGACCAGGTCTTCGCCGAGGTCTTCGGCGGCTACCCGGCCGACCGGCTGATCACCCCGGTGGTGATCCGTGGCGAGGCCGGCCCCGCGCTGCTCCAGGTCGCCGACCGGCCCGACGACCTCCTGGTGATCGGCTCCGGCCGCCGCGGCCGGCTCCAGCGCCTGCTGCACGGCGAGGTCGCCCGCCACTGCTTGGCCCGCGCCCGCTGCGCCGTGACCGTCGTGCCCGCCGAGGCCCGGCTGCCCGTCGCGCGTCGCGGCGGCTGGCTGGACCTGGTGAAGGCGGCCTGAGGCAGCTCCCGAACCGCCGACCCTGATCCGGCTCAGTCGAGTCTGGCCAGCCGGATCAGGCAGCTGGCGTAGTCCCCCGCCGGCAGCGGCAGGTCGATGCCGCAGTGGCGCAGGGTGGTGCCGCTGTGCGTCCGGCCGCTGTCCACGTCCAGGTAGCGGGCGTCGGGGTCCAGGGCGGGCAACCGGAGCGCGGCGGGCCGGTGGCCGAAGCGGGTGGTGGGGCGCCAGACGAGCAGGGCGTGCGCGGTGTCGTCATCGGCGGCGTAGTGGACGGCACTGACACCGTCCTGGCCGGTCAGGCGGTGCTGGTGGCCGTGCTGGACCAGCGGCCGGATCGCCTTGTACCGGGCGACCAGGTCGGCGGCTTCGCGCAGCTCCTCCGAGGACCACCGGGCCAGGTCCCCACCGAGGCCGAGGGCCCCTGCCATGGCGACATGGAAGCGGAACCGCAGCGGGGTGGTCCGGCCGGTGGCGGCATTGGGGCAGTCGGTGACCCATGCGGCCATGGTCTGGGCCGGAAAGAGCTGGCTGTAGCCGTGCTGGATGCCGATCCGGTCGACCGGATCGGTGTTGTCGGAGGTCCAGGCCTGGTCGGTGCGGGCCAGCATGCCGAGGTCCACCCGGCCGCCGCCGCCCGCGCAGGCCTCGATCCGCAGGCTCGGATGGTCGTCCCGGAGTCTGTCCATGATCCGGTGGACGGCCCGGGTGTGGTCGATCCAGAGCCGGTCGGGGTCTGGATGACCGGCCCACCCGACGTCGGTGAAGGCCCGGTTGGCATCCCACTTGAGCCAGTCGACGCCGTTCTCCCGCACCAGCCGATCGAGCGTCAGCTGCGCCCAGGCCTCGACCTCGGGGTGGGCGAAGTTGAGGACCAGCTGGTTGCGGAGCTCGGTCGCCTCCCTGGTCGGGGCGTGCAGCACCCATTCGGGGTGGGCGCGGAACAGGTCGCTGTCGGCATTGACCATCTCCGGTTCCACCCAGACCCCGAAGTCCATGCCCAGCCGGTGCACATGGTCGGCGAGCGGGCGCAGGCCGTCCGGGAACGCCTCCCGGCGGGGCGACCAGTCGCCGAGACCGGCCCGGTCGCTGCTGCGCGCGCCGAACCAGCCGTCGTCCAGCACGAAGAGTTCGGTGCCCAGTCGGGCGGCCAGCTCTGCCAGCCGGAACTGGCCGGCCAGATCGATGTCGAAGTGCGTGGCCTCCCAGGAGTTGTAGACCACGGGCCGGTCGCGCCGGGGCTGTGGCAGTACGTGGCCGCGGATGTGGTCGTGCCAGGCACGGCTGGCCGCGCCGAAGCCGTGCGGGGTGTAGAGGCCGGCGAAGACCGGCGTGGTCAGGGCCTCGCCCGGTCGCAGGGTCCAGTGCAGCCCCTCGTGACCGAAGCCACCGGTCCAGGTGGTCCGGCCGACCGGGTCGCGGTGCACGGTGATCCGCCAACTACCGCTCCAGGCAAGGGCAGTGCTCCAGACCTCGCCGTGCTCCTCGGTAGCGGTGCCGTCGTCGACCGCGAGCCAGGGGTTGGCGTGGTGGCTGGTGATGCCGCGGCGGCTGGTGAGCACGGTCTCGGCGATCGGAAGGCGGTCGCGCTGGAGCTGGAACTCGCTGTTCCAGCCGCCCACCAGGTGGCTCAGCCGGTAGTCGGCGAGTCGCGGGGCGGTCCAGGAGGCGGAGTCCAGCCGGTCCACGGTGATCGGTCCGTCCGCCGGGCCGCCGGTGTGGGTGAGTTCGGTCCAGCGCTCGATGACGTCGCTGCCGGCGCGCACCCGGTAGCAGAGGTCGGCGGCCAACGGGTAGTGGCGGTCGGACAGATGCAGCCGCAGCTCGCCGCCGTCGACGGTGTGTCCGGTGAAGCGCCACTGGGCGCCGCGGGTTCCGTCCGCGAACCGCACCTGCAGGCCGGCCGGTCCGAACCGGGCTCCGGTCTGCGGAGCGAGTTCGTCCGCGGCGGCATCCGCCTCGAAGCTGCTGTCCGCGGGTGAGACCGCCGGCGGCAACCCGCTCAGCTCGGCGAGGTCGAGGGGGGTGCCCCAATAGTGGTGCCGGGGGCTGCCGTCGGTGCCGATGCGCACGGCGTAGCAGCTGTGGGGGGTGCTGAGAACGGCGAGACCGCTACCGGGATCGAAGAACGCCGTCGGACGCGTGGCAGGCACGGGAGCTTCCCAAGGGGTGCGGGGACGGGTGGCCATCGAGGAGGGCTCGTGGCAGGCGACGGAAGTGGCCCAAGGCTAGGGGCGCAACGAGAGGGAAATCAATACTGGACGAAGTTATTTATTTGCCGTAGGTTCCAGCCGTGTTTCCGAACCATGCGCAGCCGCTGGTCACCGCGCCAGCCGAAACCGCAGTCCTCGCCCTGCTGTTGACGGAGGGTCCACTCAGCCGGGTCGAACTGGCCCGCCGCACCGGACTGTCCGGAACGGCCGTCACCAAGGCCGCCAGGCCGCTCATCGACGACGGATACCTGCACGAACTCCCCCCGGAACGAACCGCCCCGGGCGCCGGGCGCCCGGTCAACCCGCTCGCGGTCACCCCCGACCGCGAGTTCTTCGTCGGAGTGAAGATCAGCGCTGACACCCTCTTCGGTGCCGTCTGCGACCTGAGCGCCGAGATGCGCGCGACCGCCAGCCGGCCGCTGGGGGACCGCGACCCCGAGGCGGTGTGCCGCCTGCTGACCGAGCTGGTCGGTGAACTGCTCGACTCCGAGCCCGAGTTCCGGGCTCGCACCCGGTACCTCGGGATCGCGGTCTCCGGCGACGTGGACCGTGACAGCGGCCGGGTGCGGTACTCCGTGCTGCCCGGCTGGCGCGACGTACCGCTGGCCGAGACGGTGGCCCGGGCAACCGGACTGAGCGTCACCGTGGAGAACGACGTCAAGGCGTTGACCGTCGCCGAGCACTGGTTCGGCGACGGCATCGGGACCGAGTACTTCGCGCTGGTCACCATCGGCGCCGGTATCGGCTCGGGGCTCGTCGTCAACGGCCAACTGCTGGCCGGCGCCTACGGCGTGGCCGGCGAGATGGGTCACATCAGCATCGACCCGTCAGGCCCGCGCTGCCACTGCGGCATGATCGGCTGTGTGGAGGCCGTCGCCTCCAGCGACGCCATCCGCGACGCGGTGCGCAGCGCCACCGGTCAAACGGAGCTCGACTTCGGCGCCGTGGTCGACCTGGCACGCGGCGGCGACCCCGCCGCACGGGACGCCTTCGCCCGGGCCGGCCGCGCGATCGGCGTGGGCATCGCGACCCTGGTGAACCTGGTGGGGCCGGAGCGCGTCGTCGTCACCGGGGAGGGACTCGACACCTACGACCTGTTCGGCATCCACATCAAGGACGCGTACGCCGCGCACTGCTTCAAAGCGGCGGCGAAGTGCCCGCTGACAGTCCGTCCGCTCCCCTGGGAGGAGTGGGCCAGAGGTGCCGCCGCCCTGGGCATCCAGGCGCTCTTCCCCTAGCCAGCGCACGTCCGACCTTCGCACAACATCACAGCGCGCCCGGCCGGTCCCCCGCCACTGCCTGCCAGCACATGATCAGGGACGCCGGCCGGGTCGAACCCACCCCCACCCTCACAACCCGAGGATGCGAGATGAGTGCACACGGAACCGAGCTTAGCCGACGCGGATTCCTCGGCGGATCCCTGCTCTTCGTGGCCGGCGCCGCCGCGGCCTGCAGCACCAGTCCGACCGGCGGCGCCGGTGCCAAGACGACGCTGAACGTCTGGTTCCACGCCTACGGAGAGGCCGGCACCCAGCAGGCGGCCACCCGCTACGCGAGCGCCTTCACCAAGGCCAACCCCGACATCGCGGTCAAGGTCACCTGGATCCCCGGCGACTACGCGAGCAAGCTCAACGCGACCCTGCTCACCGACGGCGCCCCGGACGTGTTCGAGATCGGCGACTTCGACGAGTTCCTGGCCCGGCGCGGCCAGATAGCCGCACTTGACGACCTGTACGGCAGCGCCAAGTCCGACTTCGAGCAGGGCGACCTCGACCAGGCGACCGTCGACGGCAAGCTCTACGGCGTCAAGACGCTCGACGACGTGATGATGCTCTACTACCGCAAGGGCGCCCTCGCCAAGGCGGGCATCACGCCGCCCACCACCTTCGACGCCCTCGCCTCCGCGGCCAAGGCGCTGACCACCAAGGACACCAAGGGCCTGTTCCTCGGCAACGACGGCGTCGGCGACAGCCCGCTGCTGGCCGTCTGGTCCAACGGCGGCGAACTGGTCGCCGACGGGAAGGTGTCCTACGCCTCCCCGCAGGCCGTCGAGGCCGTGTCGGCCCTCAAGCGGCTGCACGACGACCAGTCCCTGCTGCTCGGCTTCACCACCGACTGGTGGGACCCGTCCGCGTTCGTCCAGAACGTGGTCCCGATGCAGTGGGGCGGCCTGTGGTCGATGCCCGCCATCAAGACCGCACTCGGCGACGACTTCGGCGTCCTGCCCTGGCCGGCCCTCAAGCCCGGCGGTACCCCCGCCCTGCGGGTCGGCGGCTGGACCAGCTGCGTCAACGCCAAGGGCAAGCACGTGGACGCGGCGAAGAAGTTCGTCCAGTGGCTCTGGATCGAACAGACCGACCTGCAGAAGGACTGGGCGGAGGGCTACGGCTTCCACATCCCGCCGCGCAAGTCCGTCGCCGCGTCCGCCGACAAGCTGTCCCAGGGCACGGCCAAGGAGACCGTGGACCTCGCCGCCAAGTTCGGCCGCCGCAACCCCGGGATCTGGGACCCCGCCGTGAGCACCCCGTTCACCGCCGCCGCGGCGAAGGTCGTCAGTGGTCAGGGCGACCCCGCGCAGCTGCTGGCGGATGCGGCCAAGCAGGCGCAGGCCGCAGTGGACAAGCAGCGCACCTGATGAACCCCGCGCCTTCCTCCATGACGCGCACCGCGCGCGGCGGGCGTTCCGCAGCCGCGCCGCCGGACGCCGCCCCGGCTCGGCGGTCCCACCGGGACCGGCGGGCCTGGGGTGCGTTCGCGCTGCTCACCGCCCCGATGCTGATCGGCCTCGGCATCTTCAAGTACCTGGCCATCGGCTGGAGTTTCCTGCTCAGCTTCAGCGCGGCCCACGGCACCATCGGCCTGGGCCACTGGGTCGGTCTGGCCAACTACCGGACGCTGCTGGGCGATGCCGCATTCCGCAGCTCGCTCCTCGACATCCTGCTGTTCACCCTGTTCATCGTGCCGGTGACCTTCGCCGCTTCGCTGGGGCTCGCCCTCCTCGTCCACCGGATCCGGCGCGGCCGAGCCGTGCTGCGCACCGCTTTCCTGCTCCCGGCCGCCGTCTCCTACGTCGCCGCCTCGCTGCTGTGGAAGATGTGCCTGTTCAACGGACTGCCGGCGGGCATCGCGAACATGGTCCGCGACTGGTTCGGGATGGCACCGGTGCCCTGGCTGCTGACCACCTCGCCACCGCTGTACTGGGTCGTCATCATCACCCTGCGGCTCTGGCTCCAGGTCGGCTTCTACATGGTGCTCTTCCTGGCCGGCCTGCAGGGCATCCCCGCCGAGGTCCACGAGGCGGCCGCGCTCGACGGCGCGACCGGCTGGCGACTGCTGCGCCGGATCACCCTGCCGATGCTGCGCAACACGTCGGTCGCGGTACTGATGCTGCAGTTCATCGCCGCCTTCCAGGCGTTCGACGAGTTCTACAACCTCTTCAACAGCGGGCTCTCCGGGAGCAGCACCGCGCCCGTCCAGACCCCGCTGATGTACCTGTACAACACCGCGATGGGCGACCAGGACTACGGGCTCGGTTCGGCCGGTGCCTTCGTGGTCACCGCACTCATCGTCCTGGTCACGCTGGTGCAGGGACGGATCACCGGGTTCGGCAAGGGCGAGGAGTGAGCGGACGATGAGAAGCCTCCCGCAGGCCCTGCGGCTCTCCGCCCGCGGCCTGGTCGCCGGTCTGCTGACCGTGCTCTTCCTGACGCCGTTCTACCTGATGCTGCGCAACGCCCTGATGGACAGCCGGGGTCTGACCTCACCGCACTGGACGTGGTGGCCGTCGACGATGCACTGGGGGAACTTCACCGCGCTGTTCAGCGACCCCAGCGTGCACATGGGCGACGCGCTGCGGAACTCGCTGCTGATCGCGGTGATCACCGCCCCCGTGTCCACCCTGCTGGCCTCGGCCGCCGGCTATGCCTTCGCGCGGATCCCGGTGCCGGGCAAGGGAGTCCTGCTCGCGCTGGTGGTCGGCACGCTGATGATCCCTGGCTCGGCGACCTTCGTGCCCACCTTCGTCGTGGTGGGCTCGCTCGGCGGGGTCAACACGCTCTGGGGCATCATCGCGCCCGGGCTGTTCAACCCGTTCGCCGTCCTGCTGTTCCGCAACTTCTACCTGCGGTTCCCCGCCGAACTGGAGGAGGCCGGTAGGCTGGACGGTCTCGGCTGGCTGGGCCTCTACGGCCGGATCGCGCTGCCCAGTTCGGGGGCCATGCTCGCCTCACTGGGTGCGCTGGCGTTCATCGACAGCTGGAACGGCTTCCTGTGGCCGCTGGTCATCGGCCAGGACCCGTCCGCGTGGACGGCACAGATCGCGCTCTCGACCTTCCTCACCTCGCAGACCATCAACCTGCCCGGTCTGTTCGCCGGTGCCGTCGTGACCATCACCCCTTTGGTGGTCATGTTCCTGGTCGCCCAGCGGTACATAGTCGAAGGCATCGCCACCAGCGGCCTCAAGGGCTGAGCCGCCCCTCCCACAAGTCCCGTCGGCAAGGAGCACCACCGCAATGCCTCGACTGGAGATCGCCGCAGACGGCTTCCGTCTCGACGACCGACCGTTCCGCATCATCTCCGGCGGACTGCACTACTTCCGGGTCCACCCGGAGCAGTGGGCCGACCGCCTGCGCAAGGCACGGCTGATGGGACTCAACACGGTCGAGACCTACGTCCCGTGGAACCTGCACGCGCGCCGGCGCGGCGAGTTCCGGATGGACGCGGGTCTCGACCTCCCCGGTTTCCTCGACCTCGCCGCTGCCGAAGGCCTGCACGTGCTGCTCCGGCCGGGCCCTTACATCTGCGCCGAGTGGGAGGGCGGCGGCCTGCCGTCCTGGCTGCTCGCCGACGAGGACACCGAACTGCGCAGCCGCGATCCACGCTTCCTGCGGGCGGTGGACGAGTACTTCGGCGCCCTGTGGCCCGCCCTGCTGCCCCGCCTCGGCAGCCGTGGCGGTCCGATCCTCGCCGTGCAGTTGGAGAACGAGTACGGCGCCCACGGCAGCGACGCGGGCTATCTGACCGAGCTGGCCGAGCTGTTGGCCAAGCACGGGGTGGACGTGCCGCTGTTCACCTGCGACCAGCCCGCCGACCTGGCACGCGGCGGCCTCGACGGCGTGCTGCGGACCGTCAACTTCGGCAGCCGGGTGGCGGCGGGGCTGGCGGAGCTGCGCGGGCACCAGCCGACCGGGCCGCTGATGTGCTCCGAGTTCTGGATCGGCTGGTTCGACCGCTGGGGCGGCGCCCACACCACCCGCGGCGCCGAGGACGCGGCCGCCGACCTCGACCGGCTGCTCGCCGCCGGCGCCTCCGTCAACCTCTACATGTTCCACGGCGGCACCAACTTCGGCTTCACCAACGGCGCCAACGACAAGGGCACCTACCGGCCCACCGTCACCTCCTACGACTACGACGCACCGCTGGACGAGGCCGGCGAGCCCACCGCCAAGTACGCCGCCTTCCGCGAGGTGATCGCCAAGCACGCGCCGGTTCCGGACCAGCCGCTGCCCGCCCCGGCCGCCCGGCTGGCCCCGGTGACCGTCCGACTCGGCGAACACGCGAGCCTGTTGGACCAGTCCTGCGTGCTCGGCCGCGCCGTGCTCGCCGACCGCCCGCTCACCATGGAGCAACTCGGCCAGCCGTTCGGGTTCGTGATGTACGAGACCGTCGTTCCCGACGCCGGGCCGACCGTGCTGCGGATCGAGCGGGTCCGCGACCGCGCCCAGGTGTTCGTGGACGGCCAGCCGGTCGGCGTGCTCGAACGCGAGAACCACGAGCACGCCCTCTCCTTCAACTCGCCGGTCCGGGGAGCGCACCTCGCCGTGCTGGTGGAGAACCAGGGGCGGGTCAACTACGGCCCCCGGCTGCCCGACCGCAAGGGTCTGCTCGGCGAGGTGACCGTCAACGGGCGCGAGCCGGCCCACTGGTGCAGCCGCCCGCTCCCGCTGGACGGCCTCGACGACCTGACCTTCACCGCCTCCCGGCACGACGCGCCTCCGGTCGGTCCGGCCTTCCACCGCGGCTTCCTGGACGTCGCGGAGCCGGCCGACTGCTTCCTCTCGCTGTCCGGCTGGACCAAGGGCCTGGCCTGGATCAACGGCTTCGCGCTGGGGCGTTACTGGTCGCGCGGCCCGCAGCAGACCCTGTACGTGCCCGCACCGGTCCTGAGGCCGGGCCGCAACGAGGTCACGGTCCTGGAACTCCACTCCCCCGCTGCCCCGACCGTGCGGCTCCTCGACACCCCCGCGCTCGGCTCCGGCGAGGAGTGACCGGCTCCGACCGTGGCCCAGGTCATCCCGATAATGCGGGCGCCCACCTGCCCGCGTACCGCAGACTCGGAGCGAGCACTTTTCACACGGGAGGATGGTTCCATGGTCGATCGGCCCTTGACCCTGCTGGCGGTGCACGCGCACCCCGACGACGAGGCCACCGGTACAGGGGGTGTCCTCGCGCGGTATGCGGCGGAGGGCATCCGCACGGTCCTCGTCACCTGTACTGACGGCGCTTGCGGCGACGGACCGGGGGGTCTCAAGCCGGGCGAGCCCGGGCACGATCCGGTCACCGTCGCCGCGATGCGCCGCCGGGAACTCGAAGCGAGCTGCGAGGTCCTGAAGGTCAGTCATCTCGAGCTCCTGGAGTACGGCGACTCCGGGATGATGGGCTGGCCCGCCAACGACGCCCCCGGGTCCTTCTGGCGGACGCCCGTTGAGGAGGGCGCCGCCCGCCTCGCCGAACTCCTGCGGCACTACCGGCCCGATGTGGTCGTGACCTACGACGAGAACGGGTTCTACGGCCACCCCGACCACATCCAGGCGAACCGCATCACGATGGCCGCGCTGGCGATGACCGGGATGACGCCGAAGGTGTACTGGACGACGGCGCCGCGCTCGATGATGCAGCGGTTCGGGGAGGTCATGCGCGAGTTCGGCGCGGACTGGGAGGAGCCGGATCCGGCGGAGGCCGCCGCGATGCCCGAGATCGGACTCCCCGACGAGGAGATCACCACCTGGGTGGACACCACCGAGTTCGGCGGCCAGAAGTTCGATGCGCTCGCGGCGCACGCCAGCCAGGGCGAGAACATCTTCTTCCTCAAGATGGGCAAGGAGCGGTTCACCGACCTGATGGGCGTGGAGACCTTCGTACGAGTCCACGACACCACCGGCGCGGCCGTGCCCGAGAACGACCTCTTCGCCGGGCTGCGCTGATCCCGGCGCTGTGACCGGACCGGGCGGGGGCCAGGTCCGGTCACGGCCGGCCGAGGGACCGCGCCTCCCGCCCGAGCCCTCCCCCGGCGCCCTTCACCTGGTGGGCGGGCCACGGAGGCCATCCGGCGCATCCGGCCCTGCCGGGTCGGATCCCGCCGGAGCCGGACCCTCTACCGTGGGTGGATGACGGATCGCCCGACGGGTGGGCCTGCCGCGGGCCCCACGGCCTACCTCGGGGCCGCGGCCGCCTTCGCCGTCTGCATGGCGGGCACCACCCTGCCCACCCCGCTCTACGGCCTGTACCAGCAGCAGATCGGCTTCTCCGAGCTGATGGTGACGGTCGTGTTCGCCGTCTACGCCTTCGGCGTGATCGGTGTCCTGCTGCTCGTCGGCGATGTCTCCGACTCCGTCGGACGCCGGCCCGTGCTGCTGTGCGGGCTGGCACTCGCGGCCGGAAGCGCCGTCGCCTTCCTCGCCGAGCAGGGCCTGCCGCTGCTCTGGGTGGGTCGCCTGCTGTCCGGCTTCTCGGCCGGCCTGTTCACCGGCACCGCCACCGCGTACGTCCTGGAGCTCGCCCCGCCCGGACACCGGGCCCGCGCCGGCTTCGTCGCGACCGCCGCCAACATGGGCGGCCTGGGCTGCGGACCGCTGCTGTCCGGCCTGCTCGCCGAGTACGCGCCCGGCCCGCTGGTCCTGCCGTTCGTCGTGCACCTGGTGCTGCTCGCCGCGTCGTTCACCGTCCTGTGGTTCCTGCCGGAGACGGTCCCCGGAGCCCGCCCGCTGCGCACCGCCCGCCCGCAGCGACCCGCCCTGCCGCCCGAGGTGCGCGGGGTGTTCGTTCCGGCGGGGGTCGCCGTCTTCGCCGGGTTCGCACTGCTGGGTGTCTTCACTTCGGTCAGCCCGGCGTTCCTCGCCCAGAACCTGGGTGTCCACAACCACGCGGTCGTCGGCCTCATCGTCTTCGCGGCCTTCTTCGCCTCCACCCTCGGCCAGCTCCTGGTGCCCCGGCTCGGCACCGCGCGGGCCGTCCCGCTGGGCTGCCTGGTCCTGATCGCCGGCCTGGCCCTGCTCGCCGCCTCGCTCGCGTGGACCGCCCTGCCACCGCTGGTGCTCAGCGCCCTCGTGGGCGGCGCGGGCCAGGGCATGGGCCTGCGCGGTGCCGTGGGCGAAGTCGCCGCCGCCGCTCCCGCCGAGCACCGCGCCGGCGTCCTCTCGGCGCTCTTCGTGGTCGCCTACTTCGGCATCTCGATCCCGGTCATCGGCGTGGGCCTGCTCAGCGAGCCACTCGGTCTTGCCCACGCCGGCCTGGTGTTCACCGCCTGCATGGCCGTACTCGCCGCCGCCTCCGGCGGCTACCTGCTGCGCCGCGCCCACGCCCACGCCTGAGCGCACAAGGGCCGCCGGTCGCGGCGGGGTTGCGGGCTCAGGCCCTCCCCGCATCGCCTGCACCCGGGTGGATCGGCAGGTCGTAGACGCGCCGGATGCTGCTGCCGCGCACACTCACGTCGGCGCCGTAGACGTGCAGCGAGACGACCTTGCCGCTGGTGGCGTTGCGCACCAGGTGGATGTCACCGGGCGGGGTCAGGTGGGCGACGGCTCCGGTCGGGAAGACCGTGGTGGCGACCGGTTCCAGCACGGCGCGGCCGTCCTGCTCGGCGAGTCGGAAGGCGGTCTCCTCCTCGGCGCCGAGGTAGGTGCCGACCACGCACCAGGCGGTGTGGTCGTGGATCCGGGTGGCCTGGCCGGGCAGCCAGACCAGGGCCACCACCGAGAACGAGCCGTCCGGCTCGACGTGCAGCAGGTGCTGGCGGTACGCGTGCGGGTCGGGCTCCAACTGCGCGGGGGTGAGCAGGTCCGGGTGGCGGAGGAAGGACGCGAGGACGGCGGCGACCCGCGCGGCCACCGGGCCGTCGGAGTCCTCGGTGCGGGTGGGGCGCAGTTCGGTGCGGATGGCTGCGGTCAGCTCGGTGAGCCGGGGCGTGCCGCTGGATGCGGCGTGCGCGGTTCGCGCGGTGGGTGCGGTGGGTGTCGTCATGGCTCAGACGACCGCCGGGTGCAGCTTGCGGATGGCTGCGGTCAGCTCGGTGAGCCGGGGCGTGCCGCTGGATGCGGCGTGCGCGGTTCGCGCGGTGAGTGCGGTGGGTGTCGTCATGGCTCAGACGACCGCCGGGTGCAGCTCGCGGGTGTCGGCGAGGCGGGCGGCGAGTTCGGCGATCTCGCCGGGCCGGTGGGCGGTTTCGCGCGGGACCAGCATGGTGGGCTGGTGGCCGGTCAGCTCGTGCTCCAGCGCCAGGCGGGCCCGGCCGCCGCCGGTGATGTTGAGCAGCACGCGGGCGTCGGCGGCCACCTCGCCGTCGCGCACGGCGTCGCGCAGGGCGGCGAGGGCGATGCCGGCGGCCGGTTCGATGTCGATGCCCTCCAGCTCGCGGAAGGCGTCCATGGCGGCTCGGGCGGCTGCGGCGTCGGCGATCCGGACGTGGCCCGCGCTTTCGGTGAGCACCTCGTGCAGGCCGCCGCTTAGGTCGTAGGGCGGGCGCCGGTTGGTCAGCTCGGGGGCGAACGCCCGCTCGGCGGCGGCTCGTTGGTCTTGTTCGCCGTCGGTCAGCCAGGGGCGCTCGCCGGTCTGCCAGGCCTGGTGGACGGGGGCGTAGCAGGCGTTCTGGGCGAGCAGCAGGCGGGGCAGCGGGTCGGTGTCGTGGCCGGGGCGACATCGCAGCCGCAGCGCGGCCTCGTGCACGGCGAGCGCGCCGGCGCCGCTGCCGATGGCCTGGACGTAGTGGTCGGGCGCGGTGCCCATCGCCTCGACGGCGGCGAGCAGGACGGTGGCGAGCCCGTCGCGCCGGCCGACGTTGCGGGTGCCGCCCTCGGGTGTGAAGCCGGGCTGCTGGGCCAGTGCGTCGCCGAGGGCGATGGCGTCGGCGTAGTCGGCGTCCTCGACCGCGACCACCTGGACGAGTTCGCCGCCGGGGGTGCGGGTGCGCAGCCGCGGCAGGGCGCCGGCCGGGACAACGATCACCACCGGGACCCGGTGGCGGGCGCAGAGTTCGGCGAAGGCGGTGGCGGTGTTGCCCGCCGAGGTGACCACCAGGGTTCCGGCGTCCTGGGGGATGCGGCCGAGGACGGTGGCGGCCTCCAGTTCCTTGAAGCTTCCGGTGGTCAACTCGCCGCCGCGTTCCGGCCAGTAGCCGTTGAAGGCGATCCACAGCTCGGTCAGGCCGAGCGAGGCTGCCAGCCGCCGGCTGCGGTAGACGGCGGTGCGGCCGGTGTCGGGCAGTGTGCGGCGCACCGGCAGCCAGGAGTGGTAGCGGTAGACACCCTGGAACGCGGGATCCGGTGTGAACGCGGTGGCCTGGTACTCGGTGCGCAGCAGGCCCGGCGCGTGCGGCTCGGGGCAGCCGAGCGCCAGCCCGTCGTCGGGTCGGCGCTGCCCGCAGACGGTGCAGCGCAGGCGGTAGTGGGAGGGGCGGCGCTCGGCGTGGTGCATCAGTTGCGTCCCGGGGGGTCAGGAGAGGGAGGGTCAGGCCATCGCGCGGGCGAGGCTCGCCGGGCGCATGTCGGTCCAGGTGGCGGTCACGTGGTCCAGGCACTCCTGGCGGCCCGCCGGGCCGTGGGTGATGGTCCAGCCCTGGGGCACCTCGGCGAAGGCGGGCCACAGCGAGTGCTGCCCCTCGTCGTTCACCAGCACCAGGAACGTGCCTTCGGCATCGTCGAACGGGTTCGTCATCGATCTGGTCCTCTCTCAACTTGCTTTTGATGCAAGGGGTTTCTGGAAATCTGGCGGCGGACTGCGGCCCGGGGCGCACTGGTGGCTGCCGCCGCCCGGTCCTGCCTGATCCGGCGTCACAGCGGTGGCGGGCGGCGGGGCGCGGCGCACCCGGTCGGCCCCGCCTGCGACCGGCGTGCCGGTCCGCGGGGCTGCACTCGCCGGTCAGAGAGTGACTCGCGGGCCGGAACACAAGATCGCCAAGAGGCGAACCGAAGATGAACTCGCCGTACATCCCGGTGGGAATTCCGCGCATTCCCGGTTTGACCGGACGTCAGTTGTCTTGCGGCGATGCGGTGTGGTTATCTGCTTCCCGCACGACCAAGAGAGCGCGAGATCATGAAACTTGAGCTGACAGATCTTCACGAGGCGTTGACCGCACCGGTCAGTGAATCGATGAACTTCCTCAACGAGATTGCCCACAGATTTCCCGACGCCATTTCCCTGGCGGCCGGCCGGCCCTTCGAGGGATTCTTCGATCCGGCCGATGTACCACGGTATTTCGACATCTACCGCCGTTACCTGACGGACCGCCTGGACGGCGACGAGGCCGCGGTGCGCCGCACCCTGCTGCAGTACGGGCGGACCAAGGGCATCATCCACGAGCTGATCGCCGAGCACCTGCGGGTGGACGAGGGCATCACCGCGGCCCCGGACGCCCTGGTGGTCACCGTCGGCTGCCAGGAGGCGCTATGGCTGACGCTACGCGCGTTGCGCCGCGACGAGCGCGACGTGCTGCTCGCCGTGACGCCGAGCTACGTCGGCGTGCACGGCGCGGCCATGATGGTGGACATGCCGGTGCTGCCGGTGCGCGAGGCGGCCGACGGGATCGACCTGGACGATCTGGTGGCCGTGGTGCGCCGGGCCAGGGCCGCCGGCCGCAACCCGCGGGCCTGCTACGTCATCCCCGACTTCGCCAACCCGAGCGGGGTCCGACTGGACCGCGCGAAGCGTGAGCGGCTGCTCGGCATCGCCGCCGCCGAGGACCTGCTGCTGCTGGAGGACAACCCCTACGGGCTGTTCGGCGACCCGGCGGGCCCGCCCACCCTGAAGGCCCTGGACCGCCACGGCCAGGTCGTCTACCTGGGCTCCTTCGCCAAGACCGGCCTGCCGGGCGCCCGGGTCGGCTACGTGCTGGCGGACCAGGAGGTGACGGGCGCGCCGGCCGGCCAGCCCCTGCTCGCCGACCAGTTGGCCAAGCTCAAGAGCATGCTGACGGTGAACACCTCGCCGATCGCGCAGGCCGTGATCGGCGGCAAGCTGCTGGCGCACGGCCACAGCCTGCGGGCCGCCAACGCCCGGGAGACCGAGACCTACCGGGGCAACCTGGCCCAGGTGCTGGCCGGGCTGGAGAAGCGGTTCACCGACCTGCCCTCGGTCAGCTGGAACGTGCCGGAGGGCGGGTTCTTCCTGCTGCTCACCGTGCCGTTCACGGCCGGTGACGACCTGTTGGCGCACTGCGCCGCCGTGCACCGGGTGCTCTGGACGCCGATCCACCACTTCTACGCCGACGCGACGCCGCGCAACGTGCTGCGGCTCTCCTTCAGCCATCTGCTCCCGGCAGAGATCGAGGACGGACTCGATCGCCTTGCGGAGTTCATCCGCGCGCAATCTGCCGGAAATTGAAGAAACGTTACCGGCCCGCTTCGAGAAGAAAGGCCAACCGATCCATGGACGCCTGCACCCCGCTGCTGCGGAGCAAGCCCAGAAGTTGGGGATGGACCTACCGATGACAATGGCCACCGCCCCGCTCGCCCGGGTGATGGGAGTCGGCACCGCCGTTCCCGAGAACTCCTATTCCCAGCAGGAACTGCTGGACATCTTCGAAATACGGGACCCGCGGGTCCGGTCCGTCTTTCTCAACAGCGCCATCGAGCGGCGCTTCCTCACCCTGCCGCCGCAGGGACCGGACGGCACCCGGGTGATGGAGGTCCAGGGCGAACTCCTGGCCAAGCACAAGGCGCAGGCCGTCGACATGGGCGTGCGCGCCGTCCAGGAGTGCCTGAAGGCGACCGGCGCCGACCTGTCCGACATCGGCTACCTCTGCTGCGTCACCACCACCGGCTTCCTCACCCCGGGCCTGAGCGCCCTGATCATCCGCGAGTTGGGCATCGACCCGCACACCAGCCGGCTCGACGTGGTCGGCATGGGGTGCAATGCTGGCCTCAACGCCCTTAACGCGGTGACCGGTTGGGCACACGCCCACCCGGGCCGGCTGGCCGTGATGGTGTGCGCGGAGGCCTGCTCCGCCGCCTACGTCTTCGACGGCACCATGCGCACCTCGGTCGTCAACAGCCTCTTCGGGGACGGCTCCGCCGCGCTCGCGGTGCTGGCCGGCGAGCCGGAGCTCCCGCTGCCGCAGGCGAGCGGCCCGAGCCTGCTGAAGTTCGCCAGCTACATCATCACCGACGCGATCGACGCGATGCGGTACGACTGGGACGGCGACCAGGAGCGGTTCAGCTTCTTCCTCGACCCGCAGGTGCCCTACGTGGTCGGCGCGCACGCCGAGCGGGTGGTCGACCGGCTGCTGGCCGGCACCGGGCTGCGGCGCAGCGACATCAGCCACTGGCTGGTGCACTCCGGCGGCAAGAAGGTGATCGACGCGGTCGGCGTCAACCTCGGCCTGACCCGGCACGACGTCCGCCACACCACCAGCGTGCTGCGCGACTACGGCAACCTGTCCAGCGGCTCGTTCCTCTTCTCCTACCAGCGGCTGCTGGCCGAGCGGGTGGCCGAACCGGGCGACCACGGCGTGCTGATGACGATGGGCCCGGGGTCCACCATCGAGACCGCCCTGGTCCGCTGGTGACCGCGGCCGACCGCCGCCGAGCGTCGACCCGAACCGTCCACCGCATGCCACACCAAGCCGTCTGCCAGTACCAGGCCAGCGAGTAAGGCGACACCACCGTGAACCACTCCCCCGAACTGCTGCTCGACCTCGACGGCAGCCGGCCGCTGTCGCCCGACACCGTCGCGGCCCTCAACGCGCTGTGCGACCGCGCCGAGGACGCCGATGCCCGCGGCCCGGTCGTGCTGACCGTCACCGGCACCCCTGCCACCGCCCCCGCCGGACCGCTCCCGCTGGTGAACAAGTGGGAGCGGGCGCTGCGCCGTCTGGAGCGCGTCGACCTGCCCACCGTGGCCCTGGCCGGCGGCGACTGCGGCGGGGTGGCGCTGGAGGCCCTGCTCGCCACCGACCTGCGGATCGCCCGGCCCGGCACCCGGCTGCTCCCCGCGGCCGGCCCCGCGGGCGTCTGGCCCGGCATGGCCCTGTACCGGCTGGCCAACCAGATCGGTGTCGCCGCGATCCGCCGCACCGTGCTGCTCGGCACCCCGCTCACGGCCGAGCGGGCCGTGGCGCTGGGCCTGCTGCACGAGCTCGCCGCGGATCCGGCCGCCGCGCTGGCCGGCCTCGCCGACACGCTGGCGGCCCTGGCGGCCGACGGCCCCGCGATCCGCCGTCAGCTGCTGCTGGACGCGACCACCACCAGCTTCGAGGAGGCACTCGGCCGCCACCTGGCCGCCTGCGACCGGACCCTGCGCGAGGTGGCCCGGTGACCGCTCCGGCGCAGGACGCGCCGGCCACCGTCGGCCCGGACCTCGCCGCCGCCGGCCGGGTGGTGACCGACACCGCCGAGCGGGTCGCGGACCTGCTCGCCGCACTGCCCGAGCCGGCCCACCGCAACCCCGAGCAGCGCGAACGCGCCACCGAGGCGAAGAACCTCGCCCGTTCCGTGCGCAGCCGCTTCATGAGCCTGCACGGCGAAGCCGTCTACCGGGAGCTGACCGCCAATCACAGCCTCGACCTGCGGCTGCCCGAGCTGGTCGCCGGCGCCGCCGTCAACTACCCCGGGCTGGTCCCGTCCGCCGAACAACTGGTCGTCGAGCAGGCCCGGTCGCAGGCCGACAAGGAGGGCCTGGAGATCGACCAGGGCATCTTCCTGCGCGAGGTGCTGCGCTCCCCCACCGCGGGCCGCCACCTGATCGACGCGATGGCCCTGCCCACCGAGCGCGCGCTCGGCCTGCTGCCGGAGTTCCGCCGCACCGGCCGGCTGGACCTCGGCTCGGTGCGCCTGGAGCGCCGCGGCAGCGCCGCCCACCTGACCATCGTCCGCACCGACTGCCTCAACGCCGAGGACAACCGGCACGTCGAGGACATGGAGACCGCCGTCGACCTCGCGCTGCTCGACCCGGCCGTGTCGGTGGGCCTGCTGCGCGGCGGCGAGATGACCCACCCGCGCTACCGGGGCCGACGCGTCTTCAGCGCGGGCATCAACCTGAAGAGCCTGCACGCCGGGAAGATCTCACTGATCGACTTCTTGCTGCGGCGCGAGCTCGGCTACATCAACAAGCTGCTGCGCGGCCTGCGGGTCGACCACGCCGGGGCCTGGCACACCCCGGTGATCGAGAAGCCCTGGGTGGCGGCGGTCGACACCTTCGCGATCGGCGGCGGCGCCCAGCTGCTGATGGTCTTCGACCGGGTGCTGGCCGCCACCGACTCCTACGTCAGCCTGCCCGCCGCCCAGGAGGGCATCGTGCCCGGCGCGGGGAACCTGCGGCTCGGCCGGCTGGCCGGTGGGCGGATCTCGCGTCAGGTGGTGCTCTGGGGCCGTCGGATCCACGCCACCGAGCCGGACGCCGGGTACCTGCTCGACGAGGTCGTCGAGCCCGACCGGCTGGACGGCGCGGTGGCGGAGTCGCTGGAGCGCCTCGACAGCCCGGCCGTGGTGACCAACCGCCGGATGGTCAACCTGGCCGAGGAGCCGCCGCAGCTGTTCCAGCAGTACATGGCCGAGTTCGCGATGCAGCAGTCGCTGCGGCTGTACAGCGAGGA
The DNA here is from genome assembly GCF_029892145.1 of Kitasatospora sp. GP30. Classification (NCBI taxonomy): domain Bacteria; kingdom Bacillati; phylum Actinomycetota; class Actinomycetes; order Kitasatosporales; family Streptomycetaceae; genus Kitasatospora; species Kitasatospora sp. GP30. The sequence continues at coordinate 266,190 of NZ_JARZAH010000005.1, read as the reverse complement.
CGTCATCGGCAAGGTCGGCCGGTTCACGGCCGCCGCCCGCTCGCACGCCTGACCGGTGGGTGCGCCCGTGGTCGGTGACGGGCGCGCCCACCGCCTGACCGTGTGCTCACCCGCACTCTCAGCCTCACCCGACAGCAGCGCCACCGCGCCCCGATCGCACCCCGATCACGCCCGAGCCGAACGGAACTTCGACCATGGAGCTCACCAGGATCCGCTACGAGAAGCGGGACCGGGTCGCCCACGTGACCCTCGACCGGCCCGAGCGCCGCAACGCCATGGACCTGCGCATGCACGAGGAACTCGCCTACGTGTGGGACGACTTCGAGGCCGACGACGACCTGTGGCTGGCCGTCCTCACCGGTGCCGGCGACCGCGCCTTCTCCGCCGGCCAGGACCTCAGGGAGCTGGCCGCCCGGATCGAGGACGGCACCGCGGCTCCCTCGACCTTCGGCAGCCGCGGCAAGCCCGGCTGGCCCCGGCTCACCGAGCGCTTCCAGCTTGCCAAGCCGGTGATCGCCCGGGTCAACGGCCACGCGTTCGGCGGCGGCTTCGAACTCGCCCTCGCCTGCGATGTGATCGTGGCCGCCGACACCGCCACCTTCGCCCTGCCCGAGGCCAAGCTCGGACTGATCGCCGGCGCCGGCGGAGTCTTCCGGCTGACCCGGCAGGCGCCCTACCGGGTCGCGCTCGGTCACCTGATCAGCGGTCGGCCGATGACCGCCGCCCGGGCCTACGAGCTGGGCCTGGTCAACGAGGTCGTCCCGGCGGCCGAGTTGGACGCCTGCGTGGCCGCCTGGGTCGCGGACATCCTGCGCTGCGCCCCGCTCTCGGTCCGCGCCGTCAAGCAGGCCGCGGCCGCCGCGGCGACCATGCCCCTGGAGCAGGCGTTCGCCACCCGGTTCCCCTGGGAGGAGCGGCGGATGCACAGTGCGGATGCGCTGGAAGGGCCACGCGCCTTCGTCGAGAAGCGCGAGCCGCGCTGGCAGGGGCACTGACGCCGGAGCGGTGTGGCGGCGCCGGAGCGGCGTTGCGGCCCCCCATCGGTGTGGCGACGCCGGATCACAGTGGCGACGCCGCGTCAGCATGGCGGGGCCGCGTCAGCACGGCGAGGCCGCGTCAGCATGGCGAGGCCGCGTCAGCATGGCGGGGCCGCAACCGGTGGCCTGCCGGCCAGGCTGCGCTTCGCATGCCGCTTGCGTTGGCGCCGAGCAACGTCGCAACCCGCTGACCTCCGGGTTTGCAACCCCGTGCCGGAGCGGCGAAGACGTGAGTTGTTCCATGCTTTACCCGGAGTCCACCTGCTCGGCCCTCGAAGTGACATTGCCTCAGGCAGCGTGACGCCCGAGCATGATCCGCATCGCCGGCGGATCCTCCACCCCCGTCAAACGTCCTCGGACCCTACGCGTCCGAGCGCGATCCCCCCTTGCGTCGTCGCCTCCATGCGCGGCCGCTGCCGAACGAACCGGAGCACACCATGTCGGACACCCAAGCCGTCACCTGGCCCCTGACGACCGGTCAGTCCGGGGTGTGGTTCGCCCAGCAGTTGGACCCGTCGAATCCCGCCCACCGGATCGCCGAGTGCCTGGAGATCCACGGCCCGGTCGATCCGGTGCTGTTCGAGGCCGCGCTGCGGCAGTTGCTGGTGGAGACCGAGATGCTCCGGCTGCGCTTCCCGGAGCAGGACGGCCAGGTCCGCCAGACCGTCGCCCCGCTCGCCGAGACGCCCGTGCTGGTGCACGACGTGAGCGACCAGGCCGACCCGTGGGCCGCCGTGCGAGCCTGGATCGAGGAGGACCTGGCCCGCCTGGACGACCTGGCGCACGGCCGCACCAGTGTGGTGGCGATGTTCCCGGCCGGCCCGGACCGCCTCTTCTGGTACCAGCGCGCCCACCACCTCGCCGGCGACGGCTACAGCGGCGCCCTGCTGGCCGGCCGCGCCGCCGAGATCTACACGGCCCTGGTCGAGGGCCGCCCGACCGGCACCCCGTTCGCCCCCCACTCGGAGCTGCTCGCCGAGGAGGAGGCCTACCGAGCCGGTGAGCAGTACGCCGCCGACCGCCGGTACTGGACCGAGCGCTTCGCCGACCGTCCCGAGGCGGTCAGCCTCGCCGGCCGCTTCGCGCCCGCCTCGCACACCCACCTCCGGCACTCCGTCGACCTCTCCGCCGATACCGCGGAGCGGCTGCGGGCGGCCGCGCGCGGCCTGCGGACCAGCCTGCCCGTCCTGCTGACGGCCGCCGGCGCGCTCTACACCCACCGCCTGACCGGCGCCACCGACATCGTCCTCGGCCTGCCCGTCACCGGGCGCGCCACCCCGCTGCAGCGCAGCACCCCCGGCATGCTCGCCAACGTGCTGCCCATCCGCCTGACCGTTCGCCCGGAGACCGGCCTCGCCGAACTGGCCCGCCAGGCCAGCCGCGCCATGCGCGAGGGGCTGCGCCACCAGCGGTACCGCTACGAGGAGTTGCAGCGCGAGCTCAACCTGGTCGGGGGCGGCCGGCTGTTCGGGCCGACCGTCAATGTGATGGCCTTCGACTACGACCTGCGGTTCGCCGGGAACCCGGTCACCGCGCACAACCTCTCCAACGGCTCGGTCGACGACCTGGCGTTCGTGCTCTACGACCGCCAGGGCGGGGCCGGCCTGCAACTGGTGGTGGACGCCAACCCGGCGGTCTACGAGGCGGCGGAAGTCGCCGAGCACGCGCGGCGGTTCGCCCGGCTGCTGGAGGGCCTGGCGCAGCTCGACGACGTCGCCGCGCCGCTGGGGCGGGTCGGCCTGCTCGGTTCGGCGGAGCGGCAGCGGGTGCTGCGGGAGTGGAACGATACGGCGGCTGAAGTGGCGGGGCCTGGAACGCTGCCTGAGCGGTTCGAGGCGCAGGTCGCGCGGACGCCCGACGCGGTGGCGGTGGTGTTCGAGGGCGTGGAGGTCTCGTACGCGGAGCTGAACGCGCGAGCGAATGGCATGGCACGCACGCTGGTTGAGCGCGGGGTGGGGCCGGAGTCACGGGTGGCGGTCTGCCTGCCGCGTTCGGTGGAACTGGTCGTCTCGTTGCTGGCGGTGGTCAAGGCCGGTGGTGCGTACGTGCCGGTGGACCCGGAGTACCCGGCGGAGCGCATCGCCTACGTGCTGGCGGACTGCGCGCCCGCACTGGTACTGACGGACACCGAACTGGCCACCGATGTACCGCAGTTGGCGGTGGGCGACGACGAGGTAGCCGACAACCTCCCGCGGGAGATACTGCCCGACCACCCCGCCTACGTCATCTACACCTCCGGCTCCACCGGCCGCCCCAAGGGCGTCGCCGTGCCGCACCGCGGCATCGCCAACCGACTCGCCTGGATGCAACACGAGTACGAACTCACCACCACCGACCGGGTCTTGCAGAAGACCCCGTTCGGATTCGACGTCTCCGTCTGGGAGTTCTTCTGGCCCCTACTGGAAGGCGCCACCCTCGTCGTCGCCCGCCCCGGCGGACACCGCGACCCCGCCTACCTGGCCGAGCTGATCCAGCGAGAGCAGATCACCGTCGCGCACTTCGTCCCGTCCATGCTCCAGGTGTTCGTGCAGGAGCCGGGTGCGGCCGAGTGCACCGGCCTGCGGGCCGTACTCTGCTCCGGCGAAGCACTACCCGCCGAACTGCGCGACCGCTTCTTCTCGACCCTCGACGTGCCGCTGCACAACCTCTACGGGCCCACCGAGGCGTCCGTCGACGTGACCTCCTGGAACTGCCGTGAGGGCGCCGAGCGCGCCGGCGTGCCGATCGGCCGCCCGGTCTGGAACACCCAGCTCTACGTGCTCGACGCCGCCCTCCAGCCGACCCCGGTCGGTGTGCCGGGTGAGCTGTACCTCGCGGGTGTCCAGCTGGCACGCGGCTACCTCAACCGCCCCGACCTCACCGCCGAACGCTTCACCGCCGACCCCCACGGCCCCGTCGGCACCCGCATGTACCGCACCGGCGACCTGGTCCGCTGGAACGCAGACGGCGCCCTCGAATACCTCGGCCGCACCGACTTCCAGGTCAAGATCCGCGGACTGCGCATCGAACTCGGCGAAATCGAGCACGCACTGACCGCACACCCCACCATCAACCAGGCCACCGTCCTCGTCCGCCAGGACCACCTGGTCGCCTACCTCATCCCCGAAGGCGACCTCAACCAGACCGAGCTACGCAACCACCTCGCCACCACACTGCCCGACTACATGCTCCCGGCCGCCTACATCACCCTCAACGCACTCCCCGTCACAGCCAACGGCAAACTCGACCGCAACGCCCTCCCCGACCCCGAGTTCACCACCACCGGCGGCTACCGCGCACCCTCCACCCCGCGCGAAGAGCTGCTCTGCGAGGTCTTCGCGGACGTCCTCGGTGTCCCGCAGGTCGGCGTGGACGACAACTTCTTCGAGCTGGGCGGCCATTCGCTGCTCGCCATGACGCTGGTGGAGCGGGTGCGGGCGCGCGGCGTGCCGATCGACGTGCGGACGCTCTTCGCCGCGCCGACCGTCGCCGGGCTGGCCGTCGCCGCCACCACGGCCGGGCTCGTCGTGCCGCCGAACCGGATACCCGCCGGTGCCGAGGCCATCACCCCGGACATGCTGCCGCTGGTCGACCTCAGCATCGAGGAGCTCGGCGCGATCACCGCCGCCTTCCCCGGCGGTGCGGCCAACATCGCCGACATCTACCCGCTCGCCCCGCTCCAGGAAGGCATCCTCTTCCACCACCTGATGGACGCGGAGGACGGCGGCAGCGACATCTACATCCTGCCGAGCACGCTGTCCTTCGACTCGCGCGAGCGCCTGGACGGCTTCCTCGGCGCGCTGCAGCAGGTCGTGGACCGGCACGACATCCTGCGCACCGCCCTGCTCTGGGAGGGTCTGCGCGAGCCGGTCCAGGTCGTCGCCCGCCAGGCCGAGCTGCCCGTCCAGCAGGTCGAACTCGCCTCGGCCACCGACGTGGTGGGCCAACTGGCCGTCGCCGGCGCGGCCGCGATCGACGTCCGCCGGGCACCCCTGCTGCGTGCCTACATCGCCGCCGAGCCCGGCACCGACCGCTGGCTGCTGCTGCTCCAGTGCCACCACCTGGTGACCGACCACACCGCGATCGAGGTGATGCTCGCGGAGATCCGCGACATCACCGCCGGCCGCCAGGGCGAGCTGCCCGCGCCGCTGCCGTTCCGCGACTTCGTCGCGCAGGCCCGACTCGCGGTCTCGCGCGAGGAGCATGAGCGCTTCTTCGCCGGGCTGCTGGGCGATGTGGACGAGCCAACGGCGCCGTTCGGCCGGCTGGACGTGCGCGGCGACGCCTCCGCCGTGGCGGAGGCCCAGCTGCGGCTGGACGGCGACCTCGCCGCTCGGCTGCGCGAGCGGGCGCGCGAGCTCGGTGTGAGTGCCGCGACGCTGTTCCACGTGGCGTGGGCGCGCGTGGTGGCGGCGACCTCGGGCCGCGACGACGTGGTGTTCGGCACCGTGCTGTTCGGCCGGATGAATGCGGGCAGCGGCTCCGACCGGGTGCCGGGCCTGTTCATCAACACCCTGCCGGTGCGGGTTGCCACGGCCGACGTGAGCGCCCTGGACGCCACGCTCGCGATGCGCGGGCAGCTGGCCGACCTGCTGGTGCACGAGCACGCGCCACTCGCCCTCGCGCAGCAGGCCAGCGGCATCGGCGGCGGCGCACCGCTGTTCACCGCGCTGCTCAACTACCGTCACGGTCAAGGCGTTGCCGCCGACGCCGCAGCGGAGCTCGGGCTGCACGGCGTCGAGATCCTGCACGTGCACGAGCGCACCAACTACCCGCTGACCCTGTCGGTCGACGACCTCGGCACCGGCTTCCACCTCACCGCCCAGACGGTCACGCCGATCGACCCCGCGCAGCTCTGCGCGCTCGCCCGCACCACGCTCGACGGCCTGGTCACCGCGCTGGAGACCCAGCCTGAGGCCGCGCTCGACCGCGTCGAGGTGCTGGACCCGGCCGAGCGTCACCGCATCCTGGCCGAGTGGAACGACACGGCGGCCGAGATGCCGGACGCCACCGTGCCGGAGCTGTTCGCCGCCCAGGTGGCCCGCACTCCCGAGGCCACCGCCGTGCTCTTCGAGGGCAGCGAGCTCGGCTATGCGGAGCTCAACGCCCGCGCCAACCGACTGGCCCGCCTGCTGCAGAACCGCGGCATCGGCGCGGAGCAGCTGGTCGCGGTGTTGCTGGAACGTTCCGCCGACCTGGTGGTCACGCTGCTCGCCGTCCTCAAGGCCGGCGCCGCCTACCTGCCGATCGACCCGAGTTACCCGGCCGAGCGCATCACCCAGACGCTCACCGACGCCCGGCCGTGCCTGGTCATCGCCGGCTCCGGCACTGGCGTCGACGTGGCGGGTCCGCTGCTGGTACTCGACGCCGCCGAGACGAGCGAGGCCCTGAGTGCCCTCGACCCGGCCGACCCCGGTACCCGGCCGCTGCCAGGGCATCCCGCCTACGTCATCTACACCTCCGGCTCCACCGGCCGCCCCAAGGGCGTGGTGGTCGAGCACCGGGCGCTCGCGCACTACCTGCGGTGGAGCGTCGAGGCGTACCCGTCGGTGTCGGGGCACACCATGCTGCACTCGTCCACTGCCTTCGACCTGGCGGTGACCTCGCTGTACGCGCCCTTGATCAGCGGGGGCAGCATCGAGGTCGGCGGCCTGGAGGCCGGGGCTCGGGACGGGTCCGCCGAGGTCACCTTCCTGAAGGGGACGCCGGGTCACCTGGCCTTGCTGGCGACGCTGCCCGCGGGCTGCTCGCCGAGCGGGGATCTCGTGCTGGGCGGCGAGCAGCTCCTCGGCGAGGCCCTGGAGCCCTGGCGTGCGGCTCATCCCGGGGCGACCGTGGTCAACGAGTACGGGCCCACCGAGGCCACTGTCGGGTGCGTCGTGCACCGGGTCACTCCCGCCGACCCGCCGTCGGCCGGGGCCGTTCCGATCGGCCGACCGATCGCCAACACCCGGATCTACGTGCTGGATTCGGCGCTGTGCCCGGTGCCGGCCGGGGTGACCGGCGAGCTGTACATCGCCGGCGTCCAGTTGGCCCGCGGCTACCTCGACCGCCCGGGGCTGACCGCCGAGCGGTTCGTGGCCTGTCCGTTCGGCGAGCCCGGTGACCGCATGTACCGCACCGGCGACCTGGTGCGAAGGGCGGCGGACGGTGTCATGGAGTACGCCGGCCGGGTCGACGACCAGGTCAAGGTCCGGGGCTTCCGGATCGAACTCGGTGAGATCGAGGTGGTGTTGGCCGCCCACCCCGCGGTGGCCCAGGTCGCGGTGGTCGTGCGCGAGGACTCGCCAGAGGATCGGCGTCTGGTCGGCTATGCCGTCGCCGATGGGGTGGCCGCCGCCGAGCTGCGCGCGCACGTGGCCGCGGCGCTGCCCGAGTACATGGTCCCGTCCGCCGTGGTGCTGCTGGACGCGCTGCCGCTGACCGCCAACGGCAAGCTGGACCGCAACGCCCTGCCCGCCCCGGACCTGGCGCCGGTCGCGGGGCGGGCGCCGCGCACCCTGCGCGAGGAGGTGCTGGTCTCGGTCTTCGCCGAGGTGCTCGGCGTGGCGAAGCTCGGTATCGACGACAACTTCTTCGACCTGGGCGGCCACTCACTGCTGGCCACCCGCCTGGTCAGCCGGATCCGTACGGTGCTGGGCGTCGAGCTGCCGATCCGGGCGCTCTTCGAGGCGCCGACGGTCGCCGGTCTGGCCGAGCGGCTGGACGGCGCCGGCCAGGGGCGTCCGGCGCTGGTCGCCGCCGCCCGCCCGGAGCGGGTGCCGGTCTCGTTCGCGCAGCAGCGCCTGTGGTTCCTGGGCGAGCTGGAGGGGCCGAGCGCGACCTACAACATCCCGATGGCGGTTCGCCTCACCGGCGCCCTGGACGTTGCCGCGCTGGAGGCCGCGCTGGGCGATGTGGTGGCCCGCCACGAGGTGCTGCGCACCGTCTTCCCGGCGGTCGACGGCGAGCCGCGCCAGCAGGTGCTGGCGGTTGACGCCGTCGGTTCGCTGCTGACCGTGGTCGACGGTTTCGACGAGCAGGCGGTTGCCCGCGCGGCGAAGCACGCCTTCGACCTCGCCACCGAGCTTCCGGTCCGGGCCTGGCTGTTCGCCGAAGCGCCCGAGGAGCACCTGCTGCTTCTGACGCTGCATCACATCGCGGGTGACGGTTGGTCGCTGAACCCGCTGGCCCGCGACCTGTCCACCGCCTACGCATCCCGCCTGGACGGCCGTGCGCCCGAATGGCAGGCGCTGGCGGTCCAGTACGCCGACTACGCTCTCTGGCAGCGTGAGCTGCTCGGTTCGGCGGACGACGCCGAGAGCGTGCTGTCACAGCAACTCGCCTACTGGCGCCAGGCGCTGGCCGAGTTGCCGGAGGAGCTGGCACTGCCGACCTCGCGGCCCCGCCCGGCGGTGGCCAGCCACCAGGGTGGCACGGTCGACCTCGCCATCTCAGCCGAACTGCACGAGCGCCTGGCGGAGTTGGCCCGCGCCGAGGGTGTGACCTTGTTCATGGTGCTGCAGGCGGCCCTGGCCGTGCTGCTCACCCGCCTGGGCGCCGGCACGGACGTTGCGATCGGTACGCCGATCGCGGGTCGTACGGATGAGGCGCTGGACGAGCTCGTCGGCTTCTTCGTCAACACCCTGGTGCTGCGGACCGATCTGTCCGGGGACCCGACGTTCACCGACCTGCTTGGTCGCGTTCGCGAGGCCGGTCTGGGTGCGTTCGCTCACCAGGACGTGCCGTTCGAGCGGCTGGTGGAGGAGCTGGCGCCGTCCCGTTCGATGGCTCGGCATCCGCTCTTCCAGGTCATGCTCGCGGTGCAGAACAACGCCCAGGCGGCGCTGGACCTGCCCGGTCTGGCCGCTTCCGTCCTGCCGGCGGGCGAGCCGGCGGCGAAGTTCGACCTGGCCGTGGAGCTGGGCGAGGCCGTCGGCGCCGACGGCGCTCCGGCCGGCCTGCGCGGCATGCTCACCTTCGCCCGCGACCTGTTCGACACGGCGGACGCCGAACTGCTCGCCGAGCGGCTGGTGCGCGTCCTGGATGCCGTGGTTGCCGAGCCAGGCCGACCGGTCAGCGCGATCGAGGTGATGGACCCGGCCGAGCGGCACCGCATCCTGACCGAGTGGCACGGCACACCGGTGGAGACCGTGCCGACCACCCTGCCCGGGCTGTTCGAGGCGCAGGCCGCCCGCACCCCAGCAGCGATCGCCGTCAACGACGAGCAGACCAGCCTGAGTTATGCGGAGCTGAACGCGCGGGCCAACCGCCTGGCCCGCCTGCTGGTCGAGCGGGGTGTGCGTCCGGAGACCCTGGTGGCGGTCCGGATGCACCGCTCCGCCGAGCTGGTGGTCGCCCTGCTCGCGGTGCTCAAGGCGGGCGGCGCCTACCTTCCGATCGACCCGGACTACCCGGCCGACCGGATCGCCTACGTGCTGGCGGACGCCGGCCCGCTGCTGACCATCACCGACGGTGGCACGGTGGACGGCGCCGCCGAGTTGGCGCTGGACGATCCGCGGACCGCGACCCGGCTGGCCGAGCTGTCCGGTACCGACCTGACCGCCACCGAGCGGGGTGCGGAGCTGCTGCCCGAACACCCGGCCTACGTCATCTACACCTCCGGTTCCACCGGCCGGCCCAAGGGCGTGCTGATCCCGCACGGCAATGTCGGCCGGCTGATGGCGGCCACCGACCACTGGTTCGGCTTCGGCGCCGAGGACGTGTGGACCTGGTTTCACTCCTTCGCTTTCGACTTCTCGGTGTGGGAGCTGTGGGGCGCGCTGCTGCACGGCGGCCGGCTGGTGGTCGTCACCTCCGATGTCTCCCGCTCGCCCGCCGACTTCCTGGCCCTGCTGGTCCGCGAGCGGGTCACGGTGCTCAACCAGACCCCGTCCGCGTTCTACCAGCTGATGCAGGCGGACGCGCAGCACCCCGAGCTGGGTGCCGAGCTGACGCTGCGCGCGGTGGTCTTCGGCGGCGAGGCGCTCGACCTGCCGCGACTGCGTTCCTGGTACGCCCGGCACCGCGAGGACGCGCCCGTGCTGGTCAACATGTACGGCATCACCGAGACCACCGTGCACGTCAGCTACAAGGCGCTGGACGCCGCACTGGTGGGCTCCGGCGCCACCGGCAGCGTGATCGGCCGTGCCATCCCCGACCTGCGCGTCCACGTGCTCGACGACGGCCTGCGACTCTGCCCGCCCGGCACCGCCGGCGAGATCTACGTGGCCGGCGCCGGCCTGGCCCGCGGCTACCTCGGCCGTCCCGGCCTGAGTTCGGAGCGTTTCGTGGCGGACCCGTTCGGCGCCCCGGGCAGTCGGATGTACCGCAGCGGTGACGTGGCGCGCTGGAACCGGGACGGTGAACTGGAGTTCGTCGGCCGCGCCGACGACCAGGTGAAGATCCGCGGCTTCCGGATCGAGCTCGGCGAGGTCGAGTCCGCCCTCATGGCGCACCCGGCCGTCGCCCAGGCAACCGCGATCGTCCGCGAGAACACCCCCGGCGACAGCCGGATCGTCGGCTACGTCGTGCCGTCCGGCACGGTCGAACTGCCCGACTCGGGCGAGCTGCGCCGGCACACCAAGCAGTACCTGCCGGACTACATGGTCCCGTCGGCGGTCGTGGTGCTCGACGTGCTGCCGCTGACCGTCAACGGCAAGCTGGACCGCCGCGCCCTGCCCGCCCCTGACTTCACCACCGCCGTCACCCACCGCGGCCCGTCCACCGCACGCGAGGAGGTCCTCTGCGAGGTCTTCGCCGAGGTGCTGGGCGTGCCGCAGGTCGGCGTCGACGACGGCTTCTTCGACCTGGGCGGCCACTCGCTGCTGGCCACCCGCCTGATCAGCCGGATCCGTACCGTGCTGGGCGTCGAGCTGCCGATCCGCGCACTCTTCGAGGCGCCGACGGTCGCCGGTCTGGCCGAGCGGCTGGACGGCGCCGGCCAGGGGCGCCCGGCGCTGACCGCCACCACGCGTCCCGAGCTGCTGCCGGTGTCCTTCGCGCAGCAGCGCCTGTGGTTCCTGGGCGAGTTGGACGGGCCGAGCGCCACCTACAACATCCCGCTGGCGGTTCGCCTCACCGGCGCCCTGGACGTCGCCGCGCTGGAGGCCGCGCTGAGCGATGTGGTGGCCCGCCACGAGGCGCTGCGTACGATCGTTCCCACGGTCGACGGTGAGCCGTACCAGCGAGTGCTGGCGGCCGAGACCGTCGGCTCGCTGCTGACCGTGGTCGACGGGTTCGACGAGAAGGCGATCGCCCGCGCCGCCGAGCACTCCTTCGACCTGAGCACCGAACTCCCCTTGCGAGCGTGGCTGTTCATGGCCGCCCCGGACGAGCACGTGCTCGTCGTGGTACTGCACCACATCGCCGGCGACGGTTGGTCACTGAACCCGCTCGCCCGCGACCTGTCCGCTGCCTACACCGCCCGCCTCGACGACCAAGCGCCCGCCTGGCAGCCGCTGCCCGTGCAGTACGCCGACTACGCCCTCTGGCAGCGCGGCCTGCTCGGCTCAGCGGACGACACCGACAGCGTGCTGTCACAGCAACTCGCCTACTGGCGCCAGGCCCTGGCCGAGCTGCCGGAGGAGCTCACACTGCCGACCTCGCGGCCCCGCCCGGTGGTCGCCAGCCATGACGGCGGCACCGTCGACCTCACCATCCCCGCCGAACTGCAGCAGCAGCTGGCGAAGTTGGCGCGCACCGAGGGCGTCACGCTGCACATGGTGCTCCAGGCGGCGCTGGCCACCACGCTCTCCCGGCTCGGCGCCGGTACCGACATCCCGATCGGTACGCCGATCGCGGGTCGTACCGATGAGGCGCTGGACGACCTGGTCGGCTTCTTCGTCAACACCCTCGTCCTGCGCACCGACCTCTCCGGCAACCCCACCTTCGCCGACCTGCTCGGCCGGGTGCGGGAGGCCAACCTGGCCGCGTCCGCGCACCAGGACGTGCCGTTCGAGCGGCTGGTCGAGGAGCTGGCGCCGTCCCGTTCGATGGCCCGGCACCCGCTCTTCCAGGTCATGCTCGCGATGCAGAACAACGCCCAGGCGGCGCTGGACCTCCCCGGCCTGGACACCGCCGTCCTGCCGACGGGCGAGCCGGCGGCGAAGTTCGACCTGGCCGTGGAGCTGGGCGAGGCTGTCGACGCCGACGGTGCCCCGGCCGGCCTGCGCGGCACGCTGACCTTCGCCCGCGACCTGTTCGACACGACGGACGCCGAACTGCTTGCCGAGCGGCTGGTGCGCGTCCTGGGCGCCGTAGCCGCTGAGCCGACCCGCCCGGTCCACGCCATCGAGGTGCTGGATCCGGCCGAGCGCCGCCGCATCCTGGCCGAGTGGAACGACACGGCGGCGGAGGTGCCCGCCGCGACGCTGCCTGAGCGGTTCGAGGCGCAGGTCGCGCGGACGCCCGACGCGGTGGCGGTGGTGTTCGAAGGCGTGGAGGTCTCGTACGCGGAGCTGAACGCGCGGGCGAATGGCTTGGCACGCACGCTGGTTGAGCGCGGGGTGGGGCCGGAGTCACGGGTGGCGGTCTGCCTGCCGCGTTCGGTGGAACTGGTCGTCTCGTTGCTGGCGGTAGTCAAGGCCGGTGGTGCGTACGTGCCGGTGGACCCGGAGTACCCGGCGGAGCGCATCGCCTACGTGCTGGCGGACTGCGCGCCCGCACTGGTACTGACGGACACCCAACTGGCCACCGAGGTACCGCAGTTGGCGGTGGGCGACGACGAGGTGGCCGACAACCTCCCGCGGGAGATCCTGCCCGACCACCCCGCCTACGTCATCTACACCTCCGGCTCCACCGGCCGCCCCAAGGGCGTCGCCGTGCCGCACCGCGGCATCGCCAACCGACTCGCCTGGATGCAACACGAGTACGAACTCACCACCACCGACCGGGTATTGCAGAAGACCCCGTTCGGATTCGACGTCTCCGTCTGGGAGTTCTTCTGGCCCCTACTGGAAGGCGCCACCCTCGTCGTCGCCCGCCCCGGCGGACACCGCGACCCCGCCTACCTGGCCGAGCTGATCCAGCAGGAGCAGATCACCGTCGCGCACTTCGTCCCGTCCATGCTCCAAGCCTTCATCCAGGAGCCCACCGCAGCCGGCTGCACCGGCCTACGCGCCGTACTCTGCTCCGGCGAAGCACTACCCGCCGAACTGCGCGACCGCTTCTTCACGACCCTCGACGTCCCACTGCACAACCTCTACGGACCCACCGAGGCCTCCGTCGACGTCACCTCCTGGAACTGCCGACACCACAGCACCACCGTCCCCATCGGCCGCCCGGTCTGGAACACCCAGCTCTTCGTGCTCGACGCCGCCCTCCAGCCGACCCCGGTCGGCGTACCCGGCGAGCTCTACCTCGCAGGCATCCAGCTGGCACGCGGCTACCTCAACCGCCCCGACCTCACCGCCGAACGCTTCACCGCCGACCCCCACGGCCCCACCGGCACCCGCATGTACCGCACCGGCGACCTCGCCCGCTGGAACGCAGACGGCGCCCTCGAATACCTCGGCCGCACCGACTTCCAGGTCAAGATCCGCGGACTGCGCATCGAACTCGGCGAAATCGAGCACGCACTCACCACACACCCCAACATCAACCAAGCCACCGTCCTCGTCCGCCAGGACCACCTGGTCGCCTACCTCATCCCCGAAGGCGACCTCAACCAAGCCGAGTTGCGCGACCACCTCGCCACCACACTGCCCGACTACATGCTCCCCGCCGCCTACATCACCCTCAACGCACTCCCCGTCACAGCCAACGGCAAACTCGACCGCAACGCCCTCCCCGACCCCGAATTCACCACCACCTCAACCCGCGCCCCGCGCACTCCACGTGAAGAAGTGCTCGCCGCGCTCTTCGCCGAGGTGCTCGGCGTGCCGCAACTCGGCATCGACGACGGCTTCTTCGAGCTGGGCGGCCACTCCCTGCTGGCCACCCGCCTGATCAGCCGGATCCGAACGGTGTTGGGTGTCGAGCTGCCGATCCGGGCGCTCTTCGAGGCCCCCACGGTCGCCGGCCTGGCCGAGCGGCTGGACGGCTCCGAGCGGGGGCGTCCGGCGCTGACCGCCGGGCCGCGTCCCGAGCTGCTGCCGGTGTCCTTCGCGCAGCAGCGTCTCTGGTTCCTGGGCGAGTTGGACGGCCCGAGCGCCACCTACAACATCCCGATGGCACTTCGCCTCACCGGCGCCCTGGACGTCCCCGCCCTGAAGGCCGCGCTCCACGACGTCCTGACCCGCCATGAGGTGCTGCGCACCGTCTTCCCCGCAGTCGACGGCGAGCCCCGCCAGCAGGTGCTGGCAGCCGAGACCCTCGACTCGCTGCTGACCGTGGTCGACGGCTTCGACGAGCAGGCGGTCATCCGCGCCGCTGGGCACCCGTTCGACCTGAGCACCGAACTCCCCATGCGCACCTGGCTGTTCAAGGACGGGCCGGACGAGCACGTGCTCGTCGTGGTCCTGCACCACATCGCCGGCGACGGCTGGTCGCTGAACCCGCTCGCCCGCGACCTCTCCACCGCCTACACCGCCCACCTCAACCAGCAGGAACCCACCTGGCAGCCGCTGCCTGTCCAGTACGCCGACTACGCCCTCTGGCAGCGCGACCTCCTCGGCTCAGCGAACGACACCAACAGCGTCCTGACCCAGCAACTCACCTACTGGCGCCAAGCCCTGGCCGACCTCCCCGAAGAGCTCGCGCTCCCCACCACGCGCCAGCGCCCGGCGATAGCCAGCCACCACGGCGGCACCGTCGACCTCGCCATCTCCGCCGAACTGCACGCACGGCTCGCCGAGTTGGCCCGCGCTCAGGGCGTCACCCCGTTCATGGTGCTCCAGGCCGCACTGGCCGCGCTGCTCTCCCGCCTCGGTGCCGGCACCGACATCCCGATCGGCACCCCGATCGCCGGCCGCACCGACGACGCCCTGGACGACCTGGTCGGCTTCTTCGTCAACACCCTCGTCCTGCGCACCGACGTCACCGGCAACCCCACCTTCACCGACCTGCTCGCCCGCGTCCGGGAAACGAGCCTGGCCGCCTTCGCCCACCAGGACATCCCCTTCGAACGCCTCGTCGAGGAACTCGCGCCGACCCGTTCGATGGCCCGGCACCCGCTCTTCCAGGTGATGCTGACGCTGCAGAACAACGCCGAGGCCACTCTTGACCTGCCCGGCGTGAGCAGTGATCTGCTGCCCATCGCCGACCTGCCGGCCAAGTTCGACCTGGCCTTCGCGCTGGACGAGGCCTTCGACGCCGACGGTGCCCCGGCCGGCCTGCGCGGCATGCTCACCTTCGCCCGCGACCTGTTCGACGCCGAGGGCGCCGCCACCCTCGCCGAGCGCTTCACCCGGCTCCTCAACGCGGTTGTCTCCGCTCCCGAGCTGCCGGTCGCGAGTGTCGAGGTGCTGACCGAGGCCGAGCGCCACCGGATCCTCGTCGAGTGGAACGACACCGCGACCGCGCTTCCCGAGGGCACCCTGCCCGAGCTGTTCGCGGCCCAGGCCGCCCGCACCCCGGACGCGGTCGCCGTGGTCGCCGGGGCCCGCGCGCTGACCTACCGCGAGCTCGACGAGCGGGCGACCGCGCTGGCCGGCCGTCTGGTGGCGCGGGGTGTGCGCCCCGAGACGGCCGTGGCGGTGCTGATGGACCGCTCCGCCGATCTGGTCATCGCCTTGCTCGCGGTGGTCAAGGCGGGCGGCTACTACGTGCCGCTCGACGCGCGGTATCCGCTGGCCCACCGCGAGCTGATCGTCGCGGAGACCGGCGCGCAGCTGGTCCTCACCGACGGCGCGCAGCGAGCCGAGGCGGAGCAGTTGCCGGCCACGGTCCTCCTGATCGAGGACGCGGACGTCGACCAGGCCGACTTCCTGGTCCAGGAGGTCGAGGAGGCCGAGGCCGACCCCGCGCAGCTGGTCTACGTGATGTACACCTCCGGTTCCACCGGCCGCCCCAAGGGTGTGGCGATCACCCACCGTGACGTGGCCGCGCTGGCCTCGGAGCGGCGCTTCAGCGGCCCGATGGAGCGGGTGCTGCTGCACTCGCCGCACTCCTTCGACGCCTCCACCTTCGAGCTCTGGGTGCCGCTGCTGAACGGCGGTCAGGTGGTCGTCGCGCCCTCGGACGACCTCACGCCGGAGATCCTGGGCCGTCTGGTCGCCGAGCACCAGGTCACCGGGATCTTCCTGACCATCGGCCTGTTCCTGCTCGCCGCGGACGAGGACCCGGCCTGCTTCACCGGTGTCCGCGAGGTGTGGACCGGTGGTGACATCGTGCCGCGGGCCGCCGTGGCCCGGGTGCTCGCGGCCTGCCCCGGCACCAGCGTCGTCAACGTCTACGGTCCGACCGAGACGACGACCTTCGCCACCGCGCGCACCGTGACCGACGGCCAGGGTTCGCTGCCGATCGGCGGTCCGCTCGACAACCTGCGCGCCTACGTGCTGGACGCCGCGCTGCGCCCGGTCGCGCCGGGCAGCACGGGTGAGCTGTACCTCGCGGGCACCGGCCTGGCCCGCGGCTACCTGGGCCGCCCGGGGCTCACGGCGGAGCGTTTCGTGGCCGACCCGTACGGCCCGGCCGGCGGCCGGCTGTACCGCACGGGTGACCTGGTCCGATGGACCCGCGACGGCGAGCTCGACTTCGTCGGCCGCGCCGACCAGCAGGTCAAGCTCCGCGGTTTCCGGATCGAGCTCGGCGAGGTCGAGGCGGCGCTGCTGGCACAGCCGGCCGTGGCCCGGGCGCACGCGGTGGTCCGGGAGGACACCTCCGGCAGCAGGAGCCTGGTCGGCTACGTGGTGGCCGCGGACGGTGCCGAGTTGGATCCGGCGGTGCTGCGCGCCGACCTGGCCGCGACGCTGCCCGCCTACATGGTGCCCTCGGCGATCGTCCTCCTCGACGCGATGCCGCTGACGGTCAACGGCAAGCTGGACCGCAAGGCCCTTCCCGTCCCGGTGTTCGCGCCGGTCAGCGCCCGTGCGGCGCGCACCCCGCGCGAGGAGGTGCTGGTCGCGGTCTTCGCCGAGGTGCTCGGGGTGCCGGTGGTCGGCATCGACGACAGCTTCTTCGACCTCGGCGGCCACTCCCTCCTCGCCACCCGGCTGGCCAGCCGCCTCCGCACCGTGCTGGGTGTCGAGCTGCCGATCCGAACGCTCTTCGAGGCTCCGACCGTCGCCGCGCTGGCAGAGCAGTTGGCCGAGCGCCTGGACAAGCGGCTGGACGAGCGGCTGGACGAGCGGCTGGACGGTGCCGGGCAGCGGCGCCCCGCGCTGGCCGCCGGCGTCCGCCCGGAGCGGCTGCCGGTCTCCTTCGCGCAGCAGCGCCTGTGGTTCCTGGGCGAGTTGGAGGGGCCGAGCGCCACCTACAACATCCCGCTGAGCCTGCGCCTGACCGGCGAACTGGACCTGAAGGCGCTGGAGGCCGCGCTGCACGACGTTGCCGGGCGGCACGAGGTGCTGCGGACGGTCTTCCCGGCCGTCGACGGCCGGCCGCACCAGCAGATCCTGCCGGAGGGCGCGTTCGGTGCGCTGCTGACGGTGGTCGACGGGTGCGACGAGCAGGCCATCACCGCGGCGGCCCGCCACGCCTTTGACCTGCGCAGCGAACTCCCGATGCACGCCTGGCTGTTCAGCAGCGATGCGACCGAACACGTGCTGGTCCTGGTGGTGCACCACATCGCGGGCGACGGCTGGTCGCTGGGCCCGCTCGCACGCGACGTGTCCACCGCCTACACCGCCCGCCTCACCGGTCGGGCGCCCGAGTGGCAGCCGCTGCCCGTGCAGTACGCCGACTACGCCCTCTGGCAGCGCGACCTCCTCGGCTCAGCGAACGACACCAACAGCGTCCTGACCCAGCAACTCACCTACTGGCGCCAAGCCCTGGCCGAGCTCCCCGAAGAGCTCGCGCTCCCCACCACGCGCCAGCGCCCGGCAGTAGCCAGCCACCACGGCGGCACCGTCGACCTCACCATCCCCGCCGAACTGCACGCACAGCTCGCCGAGTTGGCCCGCGCCCAGGGCGTGACCCCGTTCATGGTGCTCCAGGCCGCACTGGCCGCGCTGCTCTCCCGCCTGGGTGCCGGCACCGACATCCCGATCGGCACCCCGATCGCCGGCCGCACCGACGACGCCCTGGACGACCTGGTCGGCTTCTTCGTCAACACCCTCGTCCTGCGCACCGACCTCACCGGCAACCCCACCTTCACCGACCTGCTCGCCCGCGTCCGCGAAACGAGCCTGGCCGCCTTCGCCCACCAGGACATCCCCTTCGAACGCCTCGTCGAGGAACTCGCGCCGACCCGTTCGATGGCCCGGCACCCGCTCTTCCAGGTGATGCTGACGCTGCAGAACAACGCCGAGGCGGTCGTCGAGCTTCCGGGTGTCGCGGTGACCGCGCTGCCGGCGAGCCAGGGCGCGGCACGCTTCGACCTGGCGTTCACGCTGGCCGAGGCCTTCGACGCCGACGGCACCCCGGCGGGCCTGCGCGGCACCCTCACCTTCGCCCGCGACCTGTTCGACGCCGAGGCCGCCGCCACCCTCGCCGAGCGCTTCCAGCGGCTGCTGGCCGCCGTGCTGGCCGAGCCGGACCGCGCCATCGCGAGCGTGGAGGTGCTGGCCGAGGCCGAGCGCCACCGCCTCCTGGTCGACTGGAACGACACCGCACACGACGTGCCCGCCGGAACCCTGACCGCGCTGGTCGAGGCCCAGGTCGCCCGCTCCCCCGAGGCAATCGCCGTGCTGTCCCGGGGTGTTGAGATGAGCTACGCCGAACTCAACGCTCGGGCCAACCGGCTGGCGCGCCACCTTGCTGCCCAGGGCGTCGGCCCGGAGTCGCTGGTCGCCGTGCTGCTGGAGCGTTCGGTCGATCTGGTCGTCGCGCTGCTCGCCGTACTCAAGAGCGGTGGCGCCTATCTGCCGATCGACCCCGACTATCCGGCGGACCGGATCGCCTACATGATCGGCGACGCCCACCCGGCCGTGCTGCTGACCACCTCGGAGCAGCCGGTGGAGGTGCCGGCGGATGTGCTGCGCCTGACGGTCGACGACCCGGCGGTGGCCGGGCAGGAGGCGGGTGACCCCGGGGTGGCCGTGCTGCCGCAGCACCCGGCGTACGTGATCTACACCTCCGGCTCCACCGGCCGGCCCAAGGGCGTGGTGCTCCCGCACGCGGGTCTGGTCAACTACGTCTCCCGTGCGGTCACCGCATATCCCGAGGTGGCCGGCAGCACGCTGCTGCACGCCTCGATCTCCTTCGACGCCGGGGTGACCGCGCTCTACGGTGCGCTCGCCTCCGGCGGCCGGGTACACGTCGCCGCGCTGGACGAGCAACTGCCGGACGCACTCGGTGCGGACCGGCTGACCTTCCTGAAGGCGACGCCGAGCGGCCTGGCCTATCTGGATGCCATGACGGACCGCCACATTCCGTCCGGCCGGCTGATGGTCGGCGGCGAGGCGGTGCGCGGCGCCCAGCTCGACGAGTGGCGCCGCCGCAACCCTGGTGTCGCAGTGGTGAACCACTACGGCCCGACCGAGGCCACCGTGGGCTGCACCGACTTCCTCTTCGAGCCGGAGGCCGACGGCTCCGCCGAAACGTCGGTGGTGCCGATCGGCCGCCCGATGTGGAACACCCGCGCCTACGTACTGGATGCCGCGCTGCACCCGCTGCCGGTCGGTGTGGCCGGCGAACTGTACATCGCGGGAGCCCAGTTGGCTCGCGGCTACCTCGGCCGCCCCGGTCTGACCGCCGAGCGCTTCACCGCCGACCCCTACGGCCCCGCCGGTACCCGGATGTACCGCACCGGCGACCTGGTCCGCTGGCGGGCTGACGGCGCCCTCGAATACCTGGGCCGGGCCGACGACCAGGTGAAGATCCGCGGGTTCCGGATCGAACTCGGTGAGATCGAACATGCGCTGACGGATCATCAGCAGATCGCCCAGGCTGCCGTGTTGGTCCGGGATGACCGACTGGTCGGCTATGTCGTCCCGCGCGGCGAGCTCGACCAGGCCCAGCTGCGCGAGCACCTCGCCGCCACGCTGCCCGACTACATGGTCCCGGCCGCCCTCGTCGTCCTCGACGAGCTGCCGCGCACCGTGAACGGCAAGCTGGACCGCAAGGCCCTGCCCGCCCCAGAGTTCACCACCGACGCCACCTACCGCGCGCCGGCGACGCCGCGCGAGGAGATCGTCTGCGCGGCCTTCGCCGAGGTGCTCGGCCTGGACCGAGTCGGCCTGGACGACGACTTCTTCGAACTCGGCGGCCACTCCCTGCTCGCCGTCGCCCTGGTCGAGCGGCTGCGGGCCCGCGGTGTGCAGGTGGACGTCCGGGCGCTGTTCTCCGCGCCGACCGTGGCCGCCCTGGCCGCGGCGACGGGCGGCGACGGGTTCACGGTGCCGCCGAACCTGGTCCCGGCCGGTGCCGAGAAGCTCACCCCGGAGATGCTGCCTCTGGTGGAGCTGACCGCCGGCCAACTCGCCACCATCACCGAGGCGTTCCCCGGCGGCGCAGCGAACATCGCCGACATCTACCCGCTCGCCCCGCTCCAGGAAGGCATCTTCTTCCACCACCTGATGGCGGATGGAGAGGGCGGTGACGACCTCTATGTGCTGCCCACCTCGTTGACCTTCGACTCGCGCGAGCGGCTCGACGCCTTCCTCGCCGCGCTGCAGCGGGTGGTGGACCGCCACGACATCCTGCGCACCGCCGTCCACTGGCAGGGCCTGCCCGAGCCGGTCCAGGTGGTCGCCCGGCACGCCGAACTCCCAGTGGTCACCATCGAACTCACCGGCACCGCCGAGCCGTTCGCCGAGCTGGCGGCCACCTGCCGCCCGACGCTCGACCTCACCGCCGCGCCGCTGCTCCGTGCGACGGTCGCGGCCGAACCGGGCAGCGAGCGCTGGCTGTTGCTGCTCCAGCGGCACCACCTGGTGATGGACCACACCGCGCTGGACATCCTGCTGGGCGAGATCCAGGCGATCCTGGCCGACCGCGAGGACGAGCTGCCGACTCCGCTGCCGTTCCGCGAGTTCGTCGCGCAGGCCCGTCTCGGCGTCTCCCGCGAGGAGCACGAGCGGTTCTTCGCCGAACTGCTCGGCGACATCACCGAGCCCACCGCACCGTTCGGCATGCTGGACGTACGCGGCGACGGCACCCGGATCACCGACGCCGACCGTACGCTGGCCCCCGAACTGGCGGCCCGCCTGCGCGAACAGGCCCGCCGGCTCGGCGTCAGCGCGGCCACGCTCTTCCATGTCGCCTGGGCGCGCGTGGTGGCGGCCACCGCCAACCGGGACGACATCGTCTTCGGCACCCTGCTGTTCGGCCGCATGAACGCCGGCACCGGCGCCGACCGCGTCCCCGGCCTCTTCATCAACACCCTGCCCGCCCGCCTGCGCACCGCAGGCCTGAGCGTCACCCAAGCAGTCGACGCCATGCGCCGCCGCCTCGCCGACCTGCTGGTCCACGAACACGCACCACTGGCCCTCGCCCAGCAGGCGAGCGGGATCGCCGCCCCGGCGCCGCTGTTCACCGCGCTGTTCAACTTCCGCCACAGCAAGCCGAGGGAGGACGGCAACGGCGGTGCCCTGGTGGGAGTCGAGGCCGAACACGGACACGACCGGACCAACTATCCGCTGACCGTCTCGGTCGACGACCTCGGTGCCGACTTCCTGCTCACGGTTCAGGCCGCCGGCCCCATCGACCCGGAGCTGGTCTGCGCACTGTTCGACACCGCGGTCCGCGGCCTGGTCACTGCGCTGGAGAGCGCCCCGGAGACGCCGCTCGACCGGATCGACGTCCTCACCGAGGACCGGCGCCACACCCTGCTCAGCGAGTGGAACGACACCGCCGCCGACACGCCCGACGCCAGCCTGGTCGAGCTGTTCGAGGCACAGGCCGCCCGCACCCCGGACGCGATCGCCGTCGCCCACGATCAGACCAGCCTCAGCTACGCGGAACTCAACGCCCGCGCCAACCACCTGGCCCGCCTGCTCGTCGAGCGCGGCGTCCGCCCGGACTCGCTGGTCGGCGTGCTGATGCGCCGCTCGGCCGACCTGGTCGTCACGCTGCTCGCCGTGCTCAAGGCCGGCAGCGCATACGTGCCGATCGACGCCCGGGCTCCCGAGGCCCGGATGAGCACCGTCTTCGAGGCGGCCGGCGCCGGCCTGCTGCTGGTCGACGCAGGCACCCGCGAGCACCCCTTCGTCCAGCGGGCCGACGCGGCGGGCGCGGACCTGCTGCTGGTCGACGCGGCCACCGGGACCGGCGGTGCCGAGAACCTCGCGGTGCGCACGCTGCCCGACCAGCGCGCCTACGTGATGTACACCTCGGGCTCCACCGGCGTTCCGAAGGGCATCGCCAACACTCATCGCGGTGTGGTGGACCTGGTGCTGGCCGGCTGCTGGCGTGAGACCGAGCCGCGGCGGGTGCTCTTCCAGTCGCCGCACGCCTTCGACGCCTCCACCTACGAGCTGTGGGTCCCGCTGACGGCCGGCGGCACGGTCGTGGTGGCGCCGGAGGGCCGGTTGGACGCGGCGGCGATCCGCACCCTGGTGGCAAACCATGCGCTGACCCAACTCCACCTCACGGCAGGCCTGTTCAGGGTGCTCGCGGAGGACGACCCGGCCGCGTTCGCAGGCGTCCACGAGGTAGGCACCGGCGGTGACGTGGTCCCCGCGACCGCCGCGCGGCGGGTGCTCGACGCCTGCCCGGGCATCGTGGTGCGCAACACCTACGGGCCGACCGAGAGCACCCTGTGCGCCACCCAGATCCCGCTGGTGAGCAGCGACTCGGTGCCCGCGGTGCTCCCGATCGGCCGGCCGATGGACAACACCCGCGCCTACGTGCTGGACGCCGCGCTGCGCCCGGTCCCGCCGGGCACCACGGGCGAGCTCTACCTCGCCGGGACCGGCCTGGCCCGCGGCTACCTCGGCCGCCCGGAGCTGACCGCCGAGCGCTTCACCGCCGACCCGTACGGCCCGGCCGGCACCCGGATGTACCGCACCGGCGACCTGGCCCGGTGGACCGCCGAGGGCCTGCTGGAGTTCGCCGGGCGGGCCGACGACCAGGTCAAGATCCGCGGCTTCCGGATCGAACTGGGGGAGGTGGAGGCCGCGTTGAGCGCGCATCCTGCGCTCTCCCACGCCGCCGTCCTGGCCCGCGAGGACCGCCCCGGCGACAAGCGCCTGGTCGGCTACGCGGTCCTGGCGGACCCGGCGGACACCACGGTCACGGCCGAGGCGCTGCGCCGCCACCTGGCCGACGCGCTGCCCGACTACATGGTGCCCTCGGCGATCGTGCTGCTGGAGAAGCTCCCGCTCACCGCCAACAACAAGCTGGACCGCAAGGCCCTGCCGGCCCCCGAGCTCACCGCGACGGTGGCCCACCGGCCCCCGACCACACCACGCGAGGAACTGCTGTGCGAGACGTTCGCACAGGTCCTGGGAGTGGACAGGGTCGGCCTGGACGACGACTTCTTCACCCTCGGCGGGCACTCACTGCTCGCCACCCGACTGGTCAGCCGGATCCGTACGGCACTGAGTGTCGAACTGCCGATCCAAGCCCTCTTCGAGGCACCCACGGTCGCCGGCGTGGCCGCGCGACTCGATTCTCTGCACAAGGCTCGGCCCGCCTTCCGGCCGATGCGTAGGAAGTAGGAGTTCTGATGTTTCCGGTTTCTTTCGCGCAGCAGCGGCTGTGGTTCCTGGGCGAGCTGGACGGTCCGAACGCCACCTACAACATTCCGCTCTGCCTGCGCCTGACGGGCGAGTTGGACATCACGGCACTGGACGCCGCGCTGCGGGACGTGGTCGGGCGGCACGAGGTGCTGCGCACCGTGTTCCCCGCCGTCGACGGGCAGCCCTGGCAGGAGATCCGCGAGGCTGACACGGTCGGCTCACTGCTGACCGTGGTCCCGGCGGACGGGCTCGACGAGGCCGCCCTGCACGCGGCCGTGGCCGAGACCTCGCGGCACACCTTCGACCTGGCCGGCGAACTCCCGCTGCGCGCCTGGCTGTACGCCCTCGCGCCGACCGAGCACGTGCTGCTCCTGGTGGTGCACCACATCGCGGGCGACGGCTGGTCGATGGGCCCGCTCGCCCGGGACGTGTCGACCGCCTACGCGGCCCGGCTGGCCGGTGCGGCCCCCGACTGGGAGGAACTGCCGGGCCAGTACGCCGACTACGCGCTCTGGCAGCGCGAACTGCTCGGCGAGGAGAGCGACCCGCAGAGCGTCCTCTCCCAGCAACTGGCCTACTGGCGCCAGGCGTTGGCCGAGCTGCCGGAAGAGCTGGCGCTGCCCGCCACGCAGCCGCGCCCGGCCGTCGCCAGCCACCGCGGCGGCACCGTCGAGTTCACCGTGCCGGCCGAGCTGCACCGCGGTGTGGCGGAGCTGGCCCGAGCGGAGAACGGCACGGTGTTCATGGTGCTGCAGGCCGCCGTGGCCGTGCTGCTCTCGCGCCTGGGCGCCGGGACCGACATCCCGATCGGCACCGCCGTCGCCGGACGGATAGACGAGGCGCTGGAGGAGCTGGTCGGCTTCTTCGTCAACACCCTGGTGCTGCGCACCGACCTGTCCGGCAACCCGACGTTCCGTCAGCTGCTCGGGCGGGTGCGCCAGGCGGGCCTGGGGGCGTTCGCGCACCAGGACGTCCCGTTCGAGCGCCTGGTCGAGGATCTGGCCCCGGCCCGCTCGATGGCCAGGCACCCGCTCTTCCAGGTGATGCTCTCGCTGCAGAACAACGCCCAGCCGGTGCTGGAGCTGCCGGGGCTGACGGCCGCGCCGCTGGCCGGTGGGCAGGCGCCTGCCAAGTTCGACCTCAACTTCACGTTCGGCGAGACGCCGGACGGCATATGGGGCAGTCTCACCTACGCCCTGGACCTGTTCGACGCCGCGACCGCCGCACGGATCGGCGAGCGCTTCGTGCGGGTGCTGCGGGCGCTGGTCGCCGAGCCGGGGCGGCGGGTGGGGGAGGTCGAGGTGCTGGACGAGGCTGAGCGCGCCCGGATCCTCATCGAGTGGAACGACACCGCGACCGTGGTACCCGAGGGCACCCTGCCCGAGCTGTTCGCCACACAGGCCGCCCGCACCCCGGACGCGGTCGCCGTCGTAGCCGGCGAAAGCACGCTCACCTACCGGGAGCTGGACGAGCAGGCAGGCCGCCTGGCCCGCGCCCTCGTGGCGCACGGCGTCGGCGCGGAGACCGGTGTCGCGGTGCTGATGGAACGCTCCGCCGACCTAGTCGTCGCCCTCCTCGCCGTGGTCAAGGCCGGCGGCTTCTACGTGCCACTGGACTCCCGCTACCCGCAAGCCCACCGCGAGCTGATCCTCACCGAAACCGGCACCAAGCTCCTCCTCACCGACACCGCACTCCAGGCCGAAGCAGAGCACCTTCCCGCCACCGTCCTCCTCACCAACCACGTCGACCTGGACACGGACGTCGACGGGGCCGACTTCCCAGCCCAGGCCCACCCCGAGCAACTCGCCTACGTGATGTACACCTCCGGCTCCACCGGCCACCCCAAGGGCGTCGCCATCACCCACACCGACATCACCACCCTCGCCACCGACCACCGCTTCACCAGCACCGCCATGGAACGCGTCCTCCTGCACTCCCCCCACTCCTTCGACGCCTCCACCATGGAACTCTGGGTCCCGCTGCTGACCGGCCGTCAGGTCGTGGTGGCCCCCACCGGTGACCTCACCACCGACGTACTCGCCCACCTCATCAAGCAGCACCAGATCACCGGACTCTGGCTCACCGCAGGCCTCTTCAGCCTCGTCGCCGACGAACACCCCGACGCCTTCACCGGCGTCCGCGAAGTCTGGACCGGCGGCGACATCGTCTCCCCCACCGCCACCACCCGCGTGCTCGAAGCCTGCCCCGGCACGGTGATCGTCAACGGCTACGGCCCCACCGAAACCACCACCTTCGCCGCCACCCACACCCTCACCGAGAACCCCACCGGCCCCCTCCCCATCGGCCGCCCACTCGACAACACACGCCTCTACGTGCTGGATTCGGGCCTCCGTCCCGTCCCCACCGGCAGCATCGGCGAGCTCTACATCGCCGGCACCGGCCAAGCCCGCGGCTACCTCAACCGCCCCGACCTCACCGCCGAACGCTTCACCGCCGACCCCCACGGCCCCGCCGGCACCCGCATGTACCGCACCGGCGACCTCGCCCGCTGGAACCACAACGGCGAACTCGAATACACCGGCCGCGCCGACCGCCAAATCAAACTCCGCGGCTTCCGCATCGAACTCCCCGAGATCGAGCACATCCTGACCACCCACCCGAATGTCACCCAGGCCGCCGTGCTGGTCCAGGGCGAGAAGCTGGTCGCCTACCTGGTTCCCACCGGCGACCTCGACCAGGCCGCGCTACGCACCGACCTCGCCGCGATGCTGCCCGCGTACATGGTCCCCTCCGCCATCGTCGTCCTCGACGCCCTCCCCCTCACCGTCAACGGCAAGCTCGACCGGAATGCTCTCCCCGCCCCCACCCCCACCCCGGTCTCGACCCGTGCGGCACGCACCCCGCAGGAGGAGGTGATCGCCGTCCTGTTCGCCGAGACCCTGGGCCTCCCCCAGGTCGGCGTCGACGACGACTTCTTCGACCTCGGCGGCCACTCGCTGCTCGCCGCCCGCCTGGTGGGCCGGGTCCGGACCTCGCTGGGTGTGGAGTTGGCACTGCGCGACCTGTTCGAGGCGCCCACCGCTGCCGGGTTGGCCGCACGGCTCGGCGGCGGTGCGGAGCTTAGCGACAAGTTCGCCGAACTGATGCCGCTGCGCCGGGACGGCGAACTGCCGCCGCTGTTCTGCGTCCACGCGGGGTATGGCGTCGGCCTCGGCTACAGCCGGCTGCTGCCGCATCTGGCCGGCCGCCCGGTCTACGCCCTGCAGGCCGCGAGCCTGACCCGGAGCGAGGGGCTGCCGGAGACCGTGGAGCAGATGGCCGCCGACTACGTGGCGCTGATCCGCGCGGTCCAGCCGAGCGGTCCGTACCACCTGCTGGGCCACTCCTTCGGCGGCCTGGTGGTCTATGCCATGGCCGAGCACCTCCAGGGGCTCGGCGAGGAGGTGGCGCTGCTGGGCATCATGGACTCCTACGCCTACGCCGACTACACCGTCTCCGGCACCGAGCGGGACGAGCAGGAGACGCTGGCCGTCTTCCTGCAGATGTTCAACGCCGAGCGTCCGGCCCCCGAGGGCACCCCGCTCACCCGCGACCAGGTGGTCCAGGCCCTGGTGGACAGCTCCGCCGCCGCCTTCTCAGCGGACGACCTGCTCGCGATGGGCGAGGCCTGGGAGCGCCACGTCGGGATGATGCGGGCGTACCAGCCCGCTCCCTACCGCGGCGACGCGCTGTTCTTCACCGCGCTCCGCGAGCGCCCCGAGGGCACGCCCGGCTCCGCCAGCTGGCAGCGGTACCTCGCCGGCCGCGTGGCCGACCACGAGATCGACGCCACCCACCACGGATTGATGAACGCGGGCCCGATCGCCGAGATCGCCCGGATCATCACCGCCCACCTGGAGGTGTAGCACCCACCCGCCGGCGGAAGGACCAGGCCTGAAGTTGTCTGATCATGTTTGGCCGACGTTCTTCCGCCGGATGGCGCCGACCGGTATCTATGTCCCGTTAGTGACGCACTGCCAAGCCATCACCCCCACCAACGGGACGAGGTATCCCCATGCGACTGCGCTCGAGTTCCCTCGGCGGCCTGCTCACCGCTCTGCCCCTCCTCGGCGCGCTGGTCGTCGCCACCCCCGCCCAGGCGGCGGCCGGCAGCGGCAACCTGATCGTCAACGGAGACGCGGAGGCCGGCGGCTCCTGCACCAACGACTGGAGTGCGGCCACCACCGTGCCCGGCTGGACCGTCGAGGCCGGCGGCATCAACGCCATGTGCTCCACGGCCGGTTCGTTCGGCCTGCCGAACGACGGCCACACCCCCGGCAAGGCCTTCTTCGGCCCGGGCAACTTCGGGGACGGCGCGATGACGCAGACCGTCGACGTCTCCTCGGCGGCCACGGCGATCGACGGCGGCGGGGTGAGCTACAACCTCTCCGGCTGGCTGGGCGGTTGGACCGTCTACGGTGGCTACGTCGCCGTCAGCCTGCACTTCAAGGACACCAACGGCCAGCCGATCGGTGCGACCCCCAAGCTGCCGACCGTCTCCGCGACCGACCGGGGCCTGAGCACCGAGTTCCTCTCCCGCAGCACCACCGGTTCCGTCCCGGCCGGCACGAGGTCGATCCAGGTCGAGGTGCAGTTCCTGTCCACCTCGAACGAGACCGGCTACCTGGACAACCTCTCGCTCACCCTCAACACCCCGGTCGCCGCGCCGGCTCCGGTGGCCCCGCCCGCGTCGAGCGTGCCGGGATACGACCACGTGTTCACGGTCATGATGGAGAACACCGACTACTCCGAGATCATGAACGACCCGACGGACACGCCGTTCATCCACAGCCTGATGTCCCAGGGCGCCACGCTCACCGACGCCCACGGCGTCTACCACCCGAGCGACGAGAACTACCTGGCCATCGCCGGCGGCGACACCTACACCAAGGGCGCCACCTACTGGCCCAACATCAACTCCCCGCAGCGCAACCTCGGTGACACCATCGAGGCGGCCGGCAAGAGCTGGAAGGCGTACGAGCAGGGCATGGGCACGCCCTGCAACACCACCACCCAGTACGACGCCAAGTACATGCCCGACGACGCGCCGTTCATCAACTACACGGACATCAGCGGCAATCCGGCCCGCTGCGCGGCCCACCTGTTCGACACCTCGCAGCTGACCACGGATCTGCGGTCGGCAGCCACCACACCCAACTTCTCCTGGATCGCCGCTGACGACTACTACGACGGCGAGGCCTCCGGCAACGGCAGCTCCACCAGCCTCCAGACGCAGGACGGTTGGCTGAAGCAGACCCTCGCCCCGGTGCTGTCCTCCCCCGCGTGGACCCAGCAGCGCTCGCTGCTCGTCCTGACCTGGGACGAGAGCGAGAGCGAGGGCTACAACCACGTCGCCACCGTGGTCCTCGGCTCGCAGGGCACCGTCCCGGCCGGCACCAGCAGCCCGCTGCACTACGACCACTACAGCATCGGCCGCACCATCGAGTCGGCCCTCGGCCTGCCTGGGCTGACCGCCAACGACACCTACGCCACGCCGCTCAACGCCGCCTTCGCACCGTCCGCGGCGGCCGCACCGACGCTGACCGGCGACCTGAACGCGGTGGCGAACGGCGGCAACGTCACCCTGCGCTACGCCCTGCCGGACACCTCGCAGGTCAGCGCGAAGAACTGGGTCGGCATCTACCCGGCGGGCGTCACCCCGGGCTCGCAGTCCTCGCTCGCCTGGGCCTACACGCCGAACCAGAGCGGCGCGGTCACCCTCGCCACGGGCAAGCTGAACGGCGCGGGCAAGTACGACGTGTACTACCTGGCCAATGACGGCTACTCGGTGCTGGCCGGGCCGTTCCCCCTGACCGTCGGCTGACGCCGCGCAAGGACCCCCGGCCCCGGTCCCGACCGGGGCCGGGGCCTCACCCCTGGATCCGCCGCCACCCCGCCTCCCCCTCCAGCGCGTACCCCAGCTCCAGCAGCACCCGCTCCTGCCCGTGCGCCGCCGACAGGTGCACCCCGATGGGCAGACCCTCCGCCGTCTGACCCGCGGGCAGCGAAATCCCCGGCCCGCCGGTGACGTTGTTGACGGGGGTGAACGCCACGTACCGCTGCAGCCGCTCGATCAGCTCCTCGAACGGCACGTTGGGGCTCAGGTGCCCGAGCAGCGGGGTGGTGTGGGCCAGCACCGGCGACAGGATCACGTCGTAGCCATCGAACACCGACGCATAGGCATGCTCGGTGGCCCGCAGGCGGCGCAACACGCCAGGGGTGCGCAGGAATTCGCGGTGGAAGGTGCGGCGCAGGCCCAGGGTCAGGCCGTCGAGCCGGCGGGGCTGGAAGCTGCGGTCCAGCAGCAGCTTTCCGGTGGCGGCGATCAGGAAGGCGATGAAGCCCCAGTAGAGGGTGAAGTCGCGCTGGAACTGCCGGTCGAAGGGCAGGGTGGTGGGCTCGACGTGGTGGCCGAGGTCGGCCAGGCGGGCGGCGGTGCGCTCGACGGCCTGGCGGGTCTGCGCGTCGGTGGCCGCCACCGGCGAGTCCACCACCAGTCCCACCCGCAGCCGCCGGCTGCCCGGCCCCTCGACCAGGCCCAGCGGGGGCAGCGCGGCCGGGCGGTGGTGCTGCTCGGCGGCGGCGAAGAAGGCGGCGGTGTCGCGCACCGACCGGGTCAGCACACCGTCCGTCACCAGGTCGATCGGCAGGCGCCGGCCCTGGTCGTTCAGCACCAGCCGGCCGCGGGTCGGCTTGAGGCCGACCAGCCCGCAGCAGGCGGCCGGGATCCGGATCGAGCCGCCGCCGTCGTTGGCGTGCGCGATCGGCACGACGCCGGCGGCGACCAGCGCGGCCGCTCCGCCGGAGGAGGCGCCGGGCGAGTGCGAGGTCTGCCAGGGGTTGCGCACCGGCTCGGCGGTGCCGAATTCGGTGGAGGCGTTGAGGCCGAACTCGGGCAGCCGGGTCTTGCCGAGCACGGTCACGCCGGTGGCGAGCAGTTGGGCGGCGAAGCCCGAGGTGTAGCGCGCGGGGCGGGGGTGGAACGCCGCGCTGCCGTGCCCGGTGGGCATGCCGCGCAGGTCGACGTTGTCCTTGAGGAACGTGGGCACGCCGTGCAGCAGCGCGTCGGGGCTGTGCCGCCCGACTCGCGGTGTCCGGTAGGACGCGAACGCGACCGGGGCCAGCGCGTCCTCCACCTTTCGGGCGCGCTGAGCGGCGGCTTCGGCCAGTTCGCCGGGGCTGACCTCGCCGTTTCGCACCAGCCGGGCCAGCGCCACCGCGTCGTGGTCACCCAACGCGTCGTCGCCGAATGCGTGCACCCGCTGCTCCGCGGTACGAGCCATGCGAACCCCATCCCTACCGACCGGTAATGTCATCGAGGCCGCAGTCTAGAACCGTTGGGGTTCGAAGGTCAGCCGAATCCGCGTCAGTTCCCTTGCCGGCCAGGCCGACCCCGCGTCGCGCTCTGGCTTGCGGCCCGGCCCGGCGGCACAATGGCGAGCATGCCGATCACTGTCGTCGCGGCCGAGAAGATCCTCGCCGAGAACTTCGCCCCGTGGGTGCTGGAATTGGGCCTGACCGTCACCGAGACCGGCGAGCGGCACGCGGTCCTGCGGATGCCCTGGTCGGACCGGCTGGCCCGGGAGGGCGGCGGGATCTGCGGGCAGGCGCTGATGGCGGCCGCCGACACGGCCTGCGCCGTGGCAATCACCTCGGCGCGCGGCGGGTTCGGGCCGATGACCACCGTGCAGCAGTCGACCAGCTTCCAGCGGCCGATGGCGGGGGCCGATGTGATGATCACGGCACGGGTGACCAAACTAGGGCGGCAGCTCGCGTTCATCGAGGTGGATCTCACCGCCGGCGACGCCACCGACCCGGCCGCGCATGCGAGTGCCGTCTATGCCTTCCCTGCGTAGGGCACTGTCCGCCACACGGCAAGCCGCACGGCGGTACTCCAAGATCGGCAACTTCAAGAGTTGATCTTGCCATCGGATGATTGAGCGAACGCGAACCGGGCACACGCAAGGAGATCGGCCCGGCCGAGCTCCGGGCCCCAGCCCCCGAGGAGGTCGGATCGTGGATCCTGTCCAGCGCTATGCCGTCTCCCTCCCCGGCCCAGTCTGCGGGCACCGGCCCGCGACCGTGGTCGTGGTGCACTGGACACCCAGATCCGTCGACGGTAACTCCGTCTACACGGACGAGACCGGTGAATTCCAGGTCTCGATCAACGCTGATTGCGTGGCGAGCCGCCTGGACGCCGACGACGGCCACCAGCACCAGTGCCTGCACGCAGTACCCCTGCCGCGCACCGGCTCCCCCGTGGGGTGACACCCTCACCCCTCGCTGCCCGGCGACCGACACCCTCGGTCACCGGGCAGCAGCCTGTGCACGGCAGCGCGCAGCGCTACGATAAGAGGGCAATCCATCACATCGTGTAGCAGATCCCCCCGGTCAGCGTCGCGGCGCCGCCATCGAAGGAGCAGCCCCATGCCGTCCACCGCCCGCCGGCTGATCGGCTGCCTCGGTCTGCTGCTGGCCACCTCCTGCAGCTCCGCCGCACCGCACCCCGACGACAGCGGGGCCAGCGCCTCCCCTCCGTCGAGGTTGACCGCCAACGCGGCTTCGGCAGCCCCCGCCACCCAGCTGACGCCCGATCAGCTGGCCGGCCAGCGGGTGATCTACTCCTACCAGGGCCTGACCCCGCCGGAGCCGCTGCTCACCGCGATCCGCGCCGGGCGGGCCGCCGGTGTGATCTTCTTCCACGGCAACACCGCGGACCCCGACCGGTTCCGCCAGGCGGTGGCCCAGCTGCGGCAGGCCCAGCAGGAGAGCCCGGTCCATCTGCCGCTGCTGCTGATGACCGACCAAGAAGGCGGCCTGGTACGGAGGTTGCCCGGCGCACCGGAGCTGTCCCAGAAGGCGGTGGGCGCGCAGCCCGATCCGGTCACGGCCGCGGCGGACGCCGGCGCCGGGGCCGCCGCCAACCTCACCTCCTACGGGCTGAACGTGAACCTCGCCCCGGTGCTGGACGTCTCGCACCAGCACGGCGACTTCACCGACCGGACCCAACGCTCCTACGGGCCGGACCCGGCGGCCGTGGCCAGGCTCGGCCAGGCGTTCATCACGGCGCAGCAGCAGCACCAAGTGGCCGCCACCGCCAAGCACTTCCCGGGGCTGGGCACCGCCGCGGGCGACGCCAACACGGACAACCTGCCGGTCACCCTGCCGGTCTCGCCGAGCCGACTCAACCAGGTGGACGAGGCACCCTATCCGGCGGCGATCGAGGCCGGGGTGGACTTGGTGATGGTGTCCTGGGCGGTCTATCCGGCGCTGGACCCGGCGCATCCGGCCGGCCTTTCCCCGGCGGTGGTCCAGGGCGAGCTGCGCGGTCGGCTGGGCTTCACCGGGGTGACGGTGACCGACGCGCTGGAGGCCGGCGCACTGTCGGGCTTCGGCGACGTCGGCGCCCGGGCCGTCGCCGCCGCGGGTGCCGGCATGGATCTACTGCTCTGCTCGGCCCAGGACGCGAACCAGGGGGCCGATGCCACGGCCGCGCTCTCCGATGCCCTCACCACCGGGCACCTGAACCGCCCCGAGTTCACCGCCGCAGCCGAGCGGATCGCCGCGCTGCGCGCCCGCCTGACCTGACGTGCCATCAGATCGGCGTCCGAGGACCGGCTTCCACCAAAACGACATGACGCTGCCCGAGGCCACCACATAGGGTGACCGGATGCGACATGACAAGCAGGTCCTGGTCTTCGACGCGGACGACACGCTGTGGGAGAACAACGTCCGCTTCGAGCGGGCGACCGAGCTGTTCCTGGACCTGGTGGTCCCGCCCGCGGCGAGCCGGGAGGCCGCTCAAGCCGAGCTGAACCGGATCGAGGCGGCCAACGCCAGGACGCTGGGCTACGGCTCCAAGGTCTTCCAGCGCAGCATGGGCGAGTGCTTCGAGCTGCTGCACCAGCGGTCGCTGGTCCCGCGGGAGGCGGCCCGGCTGGCGGAGCTGGCCGCCTCGGTCACCAGCGCCGAGGTGGAGCTGATCCCGGGCGTGGCCGACACCCTCGCCGCCCTGGCCGATCGGCACCACCTGATGCTGCTCACCAAGGGCGACACCGCCGAGCAGCAGGCCAAGGTGGACGCCTCCGGACTGGCCGGCCACTTCGAGTCCGTGCACATCGTCGCCGAGAAGAACCTCGCGACCTACCGGCAGCTGATCGACCAGCACGGACTGCTCCCCGGGCAGACCTGGATGATCGGCAACTCGCCGAAGTCGGACATCCTGCCGGCTCGCGGCGCCGGGCTGAACGCCGTGTTCATCCCCAACCCGCACACCTGGGTGCTGGACCACGCCGAGCTGGACCCGGCGGACACCGGGGTCCTGCACCTCGACGCCTTCGCCGAGCTGGGAGAGCACTTCTGATGGCCCGTCAGCTGACTCCGTCGGTCTCCTGCGTCTTCGTGTGCCATGACGGCGCGGGGCGCGTGCTGCTGGCCCGCCGGGGTGCGGCGGCGCGGGACGAGCCGGGCCGCTGGGACTGCGGCGCGGGGGCGCTGGAGTTCGGCGAGAGCTTCGAGGCGGCGGTGGCCCGCGAGGTGTGGGAGGAGTACCGCGCCGACGCGCTGGCGATCGAGGTGCTGGGCGTGCGCAATGTGCTGCGCGGCGAGCCGGTCGACTCGCACTGGGTGGCCGTGGTCTGCGCGGTGCTGGTGGACCCGGCGCAGACGGCGATCGGCGAGCCGCACAAGTTCGACCGGCTCGACTGGTTCACCCCGGACACCCTGCCGGCCCCGCTGCACTCCCAGCTGGCGCCCACCCTGGAGCTGGCGCTCAACCGCCTACGGACGCCCGCGGCCTGACGACGGCCTGCCCTTCAGAGCTCCACCGCCCCGGAAGCGGTCAGAGCTCGACCGCCCCGGCGGCCGTCAGCGCGACCGCCGCCTCCGGCGAGTAGAGCGAGAAAGTCAGCGACTCCTGGAGGTAGAGCCGCACCTCGCGGGTGTCGTGCGAGAGGTAGCCGATCGACAGGTCCTGGCCGAGGTGGAGCTCGAAGTCCCCACCGCGGGTGGAGAGCACCACCGCGCCGGCCAGCGCCGGAGCCCAGATGATCTCGCCGGTCACCACCCGGGCCAGGTGCTGGCGCACCGGGTAGCCGTGGTTGGAGGTCTCGTTGACGGCGGTGTAGGCGTCGGCGCCGAGCAGCAGCGAGTACGGCCCGTCGACACCGGCCAGGCGCAGCGTGGTGAGCGCCCGGCTGACCGCGTCGGGGTAGTCGGCGACGTCGTGCGGCAGGGTGATCGGGCCGCTCTGGGCACCGCTGCGCACGCCGGTGATGCCGGCGGCCGGCCAGCCCTCGAAGACGGCGGTGTCCTCGGCCTGGGCGATGCTGCGGGCGGCGTCCTTGACGGGCTGCCAGTCGGAGTCCTTGCTGCCGCGTTCGACGTTGTCGATCTCCTGGCGGGAGAGGGTGAACGGCACCCGCAGCTCGACCACCGGGCGGGATTCACGGGCCCTGGCCTCGGTGCCGGGCACCAGCGGGTCGATCGGCCGCTGGTGGCCGGAGCCGACGGCGGCCAGCTCCGGGCCGTCGGGTCCGGACAGGTCGACCACCCGGCGGCCCGCCAGGTGCAGGGTGAAGGTGCGGCGGGCCTCCTCCTCGATCTCGGCCCAGGCTTCGCTGGAGATCGGGGCCAGTTCGCGGTGCAGGTTGTTCATCGGTGCGGGCTCCTTCTGAGGCTGCCGATGCCGAGGGATCCGTCGGCGCGGGAGCTGGGTGGTGCGGTGGCCGGCTCGGCGGTGGCAGCAGCGGCTGCGCCGGGCACGACGGCGGTCGGCGCCGTGCCGTCCGAAGCGCCGCCGGCGGGCGGCGGGTCGTCCAGCAGGTCGGCGGGCGGCACGAAGAACAGGCTGCCGGTGACCGCGGTGGAGAAGTCCAGGATGCGGTCGTGGCCGGCCGTGCCGCGGCCGAGGAACATGTTGCGCAGCATCTCCTCGGTGACGGCCGGAGTGCGGCAGTAGCCGATGAAGTAGGTGCCGAACTCCCCGTCCGCGAAGCTGCCGAACGGCATGTTGGCGCGCAGGATCTGCCGTTCGGTGCCGTCCGGCGCCGGGTCCAGGCTGGTCAACGCGACATGCGAGTCGGCGGGCTTGAGCTCGTCGGGCAGCTCGATGTCGGCGAGCTTGGTGCGGCCGATGGCCCGTTCCTGGTCGTCGGTGCCGAGTTGCTGCCAGGCCGTCAGATCGTGCAGGTACTTCTGGACGATGACATAGCTGCCGCCCGCGAACGCCGGGTCCTCGGCGCCGATCAGGGCGGCGGCGTCGGCTTCCGCGTCCTCCGGGTTCTCGGTGCCGTCGACGAATCCGAGCAGGTCGCGCCGGTCGAAGTACTGGAAGCCGGCGGTCTCGTCGGCCACCCGTACGGCGTCGCCCAGGCGGGCCATGATCTGCCCGGCCAGTTCGAAGCAGACGTCGGCGCGTTCGGCGCGCAGGTGGAGCAGCAGGTCGCCGGGGGTGGCGGGGGCGGTGTGCCGGGGGCCGTGCAGTTCGGGGAAGGGGTGCAGTTCGGCTGGGCGCGGTCCGCCGAAGAGCCGGTCCCAGAGTGCGGAGCCGATCCCGGTGACGCAGCTGAGCCGGCCGTCGGGCACCCGGAACCCGACGGCGCGGCGCAGCCCGGCGAGCTCGGGGAGCAGCTCGCGGACCGCGCCCTCGCCGCCGGGCCGGACGGTCAGCACCAGGAACCGCGCGGCGCTGGTGAGCGGGGTGCTGACCGTCTGGGGTCTGGCGTCGGTCACTGCCGCTGCTCGCTGCGGTCGCCGGCCCAGAGGGTGTGGAAGGTGCCTTCGCGGTCGACGCGCTGGTAGGTGTGGGCGCCGAAGAAGTCGCGCTGGGCCTGGATCAGGGCGGCCGGCAGGCGGGTGGCGCGCAGCGAGTCGTAGTAGGCGAGGGCGGTGGCGAAGCCGGGGGTGGGGATGCCGAGCTGGGCCGCGGTGGTGACGACTCGTCGCCAGGCGGACTGGGCCTCGCCGAGCGCCTTGGTGAAGTACTCGTCGGCGAGCAGCGTGGGCAGCTGGGGATCGGCCTGGTAGGCGGCGGTGATCCGGTTGAGGAAGCGGGCCCGGATGATGCAGCCGCCGCGCCAGATGGCGGCCATGTCACCGAGGTTGACGTTCCAGCCGTATTCGGCGCTGCCGGCCTGGATCTCGTGGAAGCCCTGCGCATAGGCGACGATCTTGGAGGCGTAGAGGGCCTGTTCGACGTCCTCGGCGAACCGGTCGGAGGCGGCGCTGTCCAGCCAGGTCTCGGTGGGGCCGGGCAGGTCGCGGGCCGCCTCGCGCAGTGCGACGCTCCCGGAGAGGGAGCGGGCGAAGACGGCTTCGGCGATGCCGTTGACCGGCACGCCGAGGTCGAGTGCGGTCTGCACGGTCCAGCGTCCGGTGCCCTTCTGCTCGGCCCGGTCCTGGACGATGTCGACGAACGGCCGGCCGGTCTCGGCGTCGGTGTGGTTGAGCACCTCGGCGGTGATCTCGATGAGGTAGGACTCCAGCCGGCCGGCGTTCCAGCCCTGGAAGATCTTGGCGATCTCGGCGGGCTGGCGGCCGGCGCCGTGCCGCAGCAGGTCGTAGGCCTCGGCGATCAGCTGCATGTCGGCGTACTCGATGCCGTTGTGCACCATCTTGACGAAGTGCCCGGCGCCGTCGGGGCCGACGTGGGTGCAGCAGGGGCGGCCGTCGACCTGGGCGGCGATCGACTCGAGCAGCGGGCCGAGGCTCTGGTAGGCCTCGGCGGTGCCGCCGGGCATGATGCTCGGGCCGTTGAGCGCGCCCTCCTCGCCGCCGGAGATGCCGGTGCCGACGAAGTGCAGGCCGCGCTCGCGCAGGGCGGCCTCGCGCCGCCGGGTGTCCTGGAAGTGGGCGTTGCCGCCGTCGACCACGATGTCGCCGGGTTCCAGCAGCGGCACGAACTCGTCGATCACCGCGTCGGTGGGGGCGCCGGCCTTGACCATGATGACGATCCGTCGGGGGCGGGCGAGGCTGGCGACCAGGTCCTGCGGGGTCTCGGCCGGGACGAAGTCGCCCTCCTGGCCGAACTCCTCGACCAGGGCGCGGGTCCGGGTCGGCGTCCGGTTGTAGAGGGCCACCCGGTGGCCGTGCCGGGCGAAGTTGCGGGCCAGGTTGCGACCCATGACGGCGAGTCCGATGACGCCGATGTCGGCAGGTGTCCGCACGCTCATGCAGAGGGCTCCAGTCGTTCGTCTCGTGCCGCGGTTGGGCGGTGGGCCGGGCCGGCCGGTGCCGCGAGGATGGGCCTCTGCCAGCCTGCCGTGCCCGGGTGGCGCGCGCACTTCGAAACGCCAGTGGGTACCGCGACGGCATCCGTACGGCGCCCGAAGAACGTGTACTGAGAGTCTGTCAGCTGGGGTGCTTCCCTGACCGCGCCCCGGCCCGGACGGCCGGACTGTCAGAAGTAGCCGGGGATCCTTCGCAGCTGTCGGAGCGTCAGTAGCACCGGGGTGTATACACTCGTGGATATACATCGCGTGTATAGTCGGCGGCATGTCACTCGGACACACCATCCTGGGCCTCCTGGAGTCCCAGCCGCGGCACGGCTACGACCTCAAGCGCGCCTATGACGAGCAGTTCGGCCACACCCGCGCCCTGCCCTACGGCCAGGTCTACGCGACCCTCTCCCGCCTGCTGAAGAACGGCCTGGTCGAGGTCGACGGCACCGAGCCGGGCGACGGGCCGGAACGCAAGCGCTATGTGATCACCGAGGCCGGGATCACCGACGTCGCCCGCTGGCTGGCCGAGCCGGAGCAGCCCAGCTCCTACCTGCAGAGCACCCTCTACACCAAGGTGGTGCTGGCGCTGCTCACCGGCCGCCCGGCCCGCGAGCTGCTGAGCACCCAGCGCGCCGAGCACCTGCGCCAGATGCGCGAGCTGACCCAGCGCAAGCTCACCGGCGACCTCGCCGACCAACTGCTCTGCGACCACGCACTGTTCCACCTGGAGGCCGACCTGCGCTGGCTGGAACTGACCGCGGCCCGACTCGACGAACTGACCCGGAAGGTGCGTGGCTGAGATGACGACGACCACCGCCCTGAACACAGCCCCCGGCGCCGCCGCCCGGGACGGCGCCCTGCTGGCCGGGCTGGACCTGCACAAGAGCTTCGGTCCCACCGCCGCCCTGGCGGGCGCGAGTCTGGACGTGCTGCCCGGCGAGCTGATCGCCCTGCTGGGCGCCTCCGGCTCCGGCAAGTCCACCCTGCTGCACTGCCTGGCCGGCCTGACCCGACCCGACGCGGGCACCGTCGGCTATCGCGGCGCGGACCTGTGGGCCATGTCGGACGCGGCCCGCAGCGCGCTGCGCCGCACCGAGTTCGGCTTCGTCTTCCAGTTCGGCCAGCTGGTGCCGGAGCTCACCCTGCTGGAGAACACCGCGCTGCCGCTGCGGCTGAACGGGCAGCGCCGCCGGCCCGCCGAGCAGCAGGCCCGCGACTGGCTGCAGCGCCTCGACATTGCCGACCTCGCCGGCAAGCGGCCCGGCGAGCTGTCCGGCGGCCAGGGCCAGCGGGCCGCGATCGCCCGCGCCTTGGTCACCGGCCCCTCGGTGGTCTTCGCCGACGAGCCCACCGGCGCGCTGGACTCGCTGCACGGCGAGCGGGTGATGGCGCTGCTCAGCGCGGCGGCCCGGGACAGCGGCGCGGCCGTCGTCCTGGTCACCCACGACATGCGGGTGGCGGCCTACGCCGACCGCGAGGTCGTGGTCCACGACGGCCGCACCGAGGACCGGGGACGGCTGCTGTGACGAACACTGCGCGTTCGGCGTCCTGGCCCACCCAGCTGCTGCTCGGTGTGCGGATGGCGCTGGTCGGCGGCCGGGACTGCCGGCTGCGCACCCTGCTCACCGCTGTCGGTGTCGGGCTGGGCGTCACCGCACTGCTGCTGGCCGCCTCGATGCCGGCCGTGCGCGCCCACCGGGACGACCGGCTGCGCGCCCAGTCCGGCGCGCTGATCTCCGCCCCGCACGCCGACCGGTCGGACCACAGCCTGCTGATGGCCGACATCAGCACCAGCTTCCACGGCCGCCAGGTGCTCGGCCGGGCGGTGCACCCCGAAGGCCCGGCCGCCCCGGTGCCGCCCGGACTGACGAGCTATCCGGCGCCCGGCACCATGGCGGTCTCCCCCGCCCTGGCCGAGCTGCTGCGCTCCCCGTCCGGCAGGCTGCTGCGCGACCGGCTGCCCGAGCCGATCACCGGGACGGTCGGACCGGCCGGACTGGTCGGCCCCGGCGACTACGCCTTCTTCCTCGGCAGCGACCAGCTCGCCGACAGCGCCCAGGGCGTGGTGCGGCTGGACCACTTCGCCGACCAGCTGCCGCCGAAGCCGACCGATCCACTGCTGGTGCTGCTCACCGTGGCGGGGGTGGTGATCCTGCTCTGCCCGGTGGCGGTGTTCCTCGCCGCCGCCGTCCGGTTCGGCGGCGAGGCCCGCGACCGGCGGCTGGCCGCGCTGCGGCTGGCCGGCGCGGACCGGGCGACGACCGCGCGGATCGCGGCCGGCGAGTCACTGCTCGGGTCGCTGCTCGGCCTGCTGGTCGGCGCCGGCTGCTATCTGACGGCCCGTCAATTGATCGAACGTTTCACCGTGGCCGGTCTGAGCGTGTTCCGCAGTGACTTCTATCCGCAGCCGGTGCTCGCGGCGGTCGCGCTGCTCGCCGTGCCGCTGCTGGCGGTGCTGGTGACGCTGCTGACCATGCGTCGGATCGCCGCCGAGCCGCTGGGTGTGGTGCGCGGCGCCCGGACCAGGCCGCGCCGCGTCTGGTGGCGGATCGCGCTGCCGGCGGCGGGGGTCGCTCTGCTGGTCGGCGAGCGGGACCAACTGGCCGTCGGGTTCGGCACGCAGGGGATCGCGATCGTGGTGACCGGGCTGCTGCTGCTCCTGGTCGGCACCACGCTGCTGCTGCCGCCGCTGCTCGACTGGGCCGGACGGGCGCTGCGCCGGGTCGACGGACCGCCCGCCTGGCAACTGGCGCTGGCCCGGGTGCGGTTCAGCCCGGAGACCGCGACCCGCCCGGTGACCGGGATCGTGGTCACCGTCGCCGGGGCGATCGCCCTGCAGTCCCTGCTGGGAGCGATGGCGACCGCCCGCAGCACCGTGGACGCCAGGTACACCGACCAGGCCCTGATCACCGCGCACTTCACCCCCGGCAGTGGCGCGCGCGCCACGGAGTACGCCGGCCAGGTGCGCGGTAGCGCCGGGGTGGCGGACGTGGTCGGCTACACCGAGTTCTACGGGACGAGCGGCGACCGCGCGATGACCGTCTGGGTGGCCGACTGCCCGACGCTGCGCCGGTTCGCCCCGATCACCGACTGCGCCGACGGCGACGTCTTCACCGCCCGCAGTGCGGCCGGGCCCGCGACGATCGACCCGCTCACCGTGGCGGGCGCGGCGACTCCGTGGCAGCCGCCGGCCGCCCGGGCCGCGGTCACCACGCTGACCGTCCCCGACCTGCCCCCCGGTCCACCGATCAGGACCGGCCTGCTGGCCACGCCGGGTGCCGTGCCGGCCGCCCTGCTTCAGCCGCAGCGCGCCATCCTGGCGCTGCACACCGTGCCCGGTCAGCCCGACGCGGACGAACTGGCTCGCACCGCGGTGGCCCGGCTGGACCGGCAGGCCGCGCTGTACCGGCCGGCCGACCCGCAGCCGGACCAGGGCTTCCTGAGCATCCGTCGGGCACTGACCGCCGGTACCGCGGCGATCCTGGCGCTGATCGGCGCGGGCATGCTGGTCGGGCTGCTGGAACAACTGCGCGAGCAGCGGCGGACGTTGGCCGTGCTCACCGCCTTCGGCACCCGGCGGCGCACGCTGGCCTGCTCGCTGCTGTGGCAGAGCGGCGTCCCGGTGCTGGTCGGGCTGGCGCTGGCGGCGGTCTCGGGGATCGGCCTGGCCGCCTCACTGCTCTACTTGGAACGGCTGCGGCCGGTCGTCGCCTGGCAGGACGTCCTGGTGCTCACCGGGGTCGGGGCCGCCGCGGTCCTCGCGACCACGCTGCTGAGCCTGCCGGCGCTGTGGCGGCGGACCAACGGGGGCGGCCTGCGGCACGAGTAGCGGCGGACCAACGGGGCGGCCGGCGGTGCGAGTAGCGGTGACCGGCGGGGCGGCCTGCGCTACGAGTAGCGGTGACCGGCGGGGCGGCCTGCGGTACGAGTAGCGCGACCGGCGGGTGGAGAACACGGACGGCGTATCGGAGCGGCAGCTCAAGGGGCCGCCCTGAGCATGCCAAGATTGACATTCCGTCAGGGCCCCGCCCGTGCTCCACCCGCCGGGCGACCGATCCAGGAGGCCGCCTTGAGCCCGTTCGCCAAGCACGCCCACGCCACGCACACCAATCTCTGCCAGTACCCCCTCCCCCACGACTACTTCGGCAGCCTCGCACCGCTGCGCTACCGGACCCCCGACTTCAGCCGCGACCTGCTCACCGCCACGGTGGCCGAGCTGCGCCACCGCCGCGGCCGCAGCCGGCTGAAGGTGGTCGACCTGGCCTGCGGCTACGGGGTCAACAGCGCACTGCTGAAGCACGGCGTGGACTTCGCGGGCTTCGCGCGCCTCTACCGGCGCCCGGCCGGTCCGGAGGGCGCGGTGGCCCGGGACCGCGCCCACTTCGCCGCCCGGCCCGTGGATCAGGAGCTGACCGTGGTCGGCGTCGACATCTCGACCGCCGCCACCGGCTACGGCCTGGCCACCGGCCTGCTCGACGCGGTGGTCAGCACCGACCTGGAGCACGGCGAGCCGACCGAGGCCGACCGGGCGGCGCTGGCGGACGCGGACCTGGTGCTGGCCACCGGCGGCGTCGCCACCCTGGCCCGGGTGCTGGCACTGCAGACCACGCCCCCGGCCGTGCTCGGCTGGCCGCTCTACGGGCAGTGCACCGAGGAACTCGTCGACTGCCTCACGGCGCACCGCCTCACGGTCTCCAGCCCCGACACCACCCCGCGCCACCAACGGCACTTCGCCACCCCGCACGAGCGCGAGGCCTACCACTACAGCCTGCGGCGCCAGCGCCTCGAAGTGGCCGGCTCGGCAGCCGAACGCAGCCTGTGCGTCACGCCGTTGCTGGCGATGCCGCACGCCTGAGCCGCCACTGCACGCCGTTTGAGCCGACCGGCCACCCGCAGCCGTTGACCTTGACGGGAGCGCGATCCGGTCGGTGGCGCGCAACGACGGCAGGAGGCGGGCAGTGCTCAGCTTTCACGGCGCGTGGCGGATCACCGTCGTCAGCAAGAGCGCGGACTTCGACCAGCGGGTGGTGGTCCGGACCGACTACGGCGACCGCGTGCTCCCCGGCCGACCGGGCGCCACCCTGGAGGTGGACCTGGAGTGCTGGCGACTCTCCCTCGAGCACCTGCTCTGGGGGCGCAGCTGGCAGCCGAACCTGCGGACCGTGCCGGGCCCGGTCACCGAGCAGAACGGCCTCCGCAGCCGGCTGCTGACCAGCAACGACTGCCAGTGGCCGGGCAAGCCCCTGGACCACCCGAACCTGGTGGTGCGGCTGGACCAGGTGGTGGCGGCGAAGGCTGCGCAGGCCGCCGCACCGCTGCCGGCGGCGACCCGGAGCATCCGGACGTCGTCAACCGCCGACTACAGCACTGGCCTTGCCCACCGCCGGTCAACGCCCGCCGCGGACCGCCAGCCGGCCGCCGACCCATCGCCGGGCGGCCGCGTGCCGTCCCCGGCGGCGGCCGCCGGTGCGGTGGCGGCCCGGGTCGGTGAGGCTGAGCAGCAGGGCGAGTAGCGGCGGTCCGGTCAGCAGCAGCACGGTGATCATCAAGCCCGGCACCTCTTCCGATCGTGAGCGAACGGCTCAAGGGCAGTCTCACCAGTGCCGGCCGGAAGGTAACCGTCCGTCACACCGGCGAGCCAAGCCGATCACCCGCCCCGCGCAACCGCGGTTCCGGCGAGCGGCCGCACCGCCGTCCCGTCCGGGTGACTACCCGCAACCCCGGCCGTCGACTCGCCCGGACCGGATCCGCCCCGGGGCGCGCTGATCCGCGGTCGGCGCGGGGGCAGGCCCTAAGCTCCCCACCAGCACACCGCGCGGACCAGGGGAGGCGATGAGGTGCGAGCGCTGCTCCACGGGGCGTGGCGGACGGTCCTGCCCGTGCCCGGCGATCCGCACGGGCCGCTGCCGCCGCTGCTGCTCGGGCTCACCCTGCTCAGCGGAATGGTCGACGCGGCGAGCTATCTGATCCTGGGTCATGTCTTCGTGGCGAACATGACGGGCAACGTGGTCTTCCTCGGCTTCGCGCTGGCCGGCGCGCCGGGCTTCTCGGTCACCTCCCAGCTGGTCGCGCTGGCGGCGTTCGCGGTGGGGGCGTTCCTCGGCGGGCGCCTGCTCGGTCCGCTCGGGCACCGCGGTCGGGTGCTGGTGCGGGCCGGGCTCGCCGAGACGGTGCTGCTGGCCGCCGCCGCACTGGTACTG
This sequence comes from Kitasatospora sp. GP30, assembly GCF_029892145.1. Classification (NCBI taxonomy): domain Bacteria; kingdom Bacillati; phylum Actinomycetota; class Actinomycetes; order Kitasatosporales; family Streptomycetaceae; genus Kitasatospora; species Kitasatospora sp. GP30. The sequence goes on along the minus strand of NZ_JARZAH010000005.1, from coordinate 222,112 downwards.
GTGGTCGACCCGGTGGCGGAGGCGGGTAGTTCGGACAGTTCCCGCTATCTGACCATCGCCGTGCTGGCCGTCGCGATGGGCATCCAGAACGCGCTGGTCCAGGTGATCGCCGTACCGGGGTTGACCACCACCGTGCTCACACGCACCATCACCGCCGTCTTCACCGACTCCGGACGCACCGGCCGCTTCCAGGAGCAGGGCGGCCGCCAGCTGCTCTCCGTCCTGACCCTGGCCGGCGGGGCGGTCACCGGAGCCGCCCTGGTGCTGCACAGCGACCAGCCGACCGCCGTCGCCGTCCCCGCCGGCCTCGCCGCCGTGGTCACCCTCGGCGCCGCCAGGTCTACGCGTGCGGGCGGCGAGTGGGCGACGCCGCGCTGAGCAGCCGGGTGACGGTCCCGTCGTCCTCGGCGATGTCCCGCACGTGCCGGAAGCCCAGCTTGCCGAGCGCGGCCAGCGAAGCGGCGTTCGGCTCGGCCACCGTCGCATAGACCTGCTCCAGGCCCAGCGCCTCGAAGCCGTGGGCCACCACGGCCCCCGCCAACTCCGTGCCGAGGCCCTGGCCCCACCGGTCGGGGGCGAGGCAGTAGACCAGCTCGTGGCCGTCGACGACCTTGGCCGGCTTGATCTCCGCGTGGCCCGCCAGGCGGCCGTCGCCCTGGCGCACCGCCCAGACGTGGAAGCGCTCGCTCGCGTAGGCGTGGGTGAAGATCCGGGCGAACGTGGCGCGGTAGTCGGCCTCGGGCCATGGTCCGTTCCCCATCCACCTGGAGACCCTGGCGTCCAGGAAGAGCGCCGTGAAGTCGTCCTCGTCCGCTGGAACGTAGGGCTCCAGCAGCAGCCGGTCGGTGCGCAGGGTCGGTGTCATGGCCGGTGACGCTAGCCGCCACCGTTCGCTCGCGGCAACCGGGTTTACGTCAGCTGATCAGCAGGAACGCGTCCCACTCGGGCGGGCCTGCCGGTGGGTGGGTGTACGCGTGCAGGGCGAGGGCGGCGCCCGCCGTGCCCTCCAGCAGGCCCGGCGGCTCGCCGGCGCCGAGCGCGGCGTCGAGCTCGCGGGTGACCGTGGCGGCCAGTACCGGCAGGTGGGCGGCCAGGTCTGCGGAGCCGGAATCCTGCGCCATCCGCTGGGTGATGCGCAGCAGGCCGCCGGTGCCGTGACAGAGCCCGGTGCCCTCCAGGCGCCAGGCGGACGGGTCGCGCAGGGTGTCCGCCAGGGCGGCGACGGCGGTGCCCCGCCAGTCGGCGCGGCCCAGGGCGGCGCCGGCGAGGAACAGCGCACGGGCGACGCCGGGGGTCCCGTAGCACCAGGCGGCGCGGGTCGGCGGATCGGCGGGCAGCCGTCCCGCCTCCTCGTCCTCGACGCGCACGGTCATCGGCCAGGCGGCATCGACTCGCCGGGCAACCAGCCAACCGGCCAGCGCCTCGATCGCCGTGTCCTGCCCGGGCACCTGGACGCCGTGCAGGCGGGCCAGGGCCAGTAGGGCAAGCGGTCCCGGAACGCCGTGCGCCAGGCCGAGGTTGAGGTGTCCCCTGGGGAACTCGGGGTCGGGGCCGGGCAGTCCCGGGCCGCCGGCGGTCCACCAGTTCGGCAGCCCGGCATCGCCGCTCGGCGCGGCCAAATCGACCAGTGAGCCCAATAGTTCGGCCAGCGGAGGCTGGTCCGGTGCCAGGGCGAGCAGCAGCCGGCCGAGGCCCGTCGCGCCCGAGACGGTGTCAAAGGCGTGCGCCCGCAGGCCCGTGCCGGCGGCCAGGTCTTCCCTGAGCATGGCGGTGCGTTGAGCGGCGGCCTGCCCGACTCGGGGAGCCAAGCCGTCGAGGAGGGCGCGGTACTCGCCCGGCCGCCGAACCATCGTGCGGGCGGCGTATGCGATGGCACCGACCCCGGAGTACAGCCCAACCCCCCGCATCGCCCCGGGTGACTTCGCGGCGGCCACGAGGTGCCCGTGTGCGGCCCGGCGCAGGTCGGCATCGTCCACACCATCAGCCAGCGCGGCGAGCGCAACGGCGGCACCGGCCCGGCCAGTCGCCAGCGAATGCGCGACACCCTGCGATCCGCCATCGAACACCTCGGGCGCACTCAGCAGTTCAGCCACCGCACGGATGGCCCCCACCGCGCTCACCGGCCCAACCGCCAAGCCCGGTGGGCCTCCACGGCACCCCAGGCCCGACCTGTCGCGAGCGAACGCACGGCGCCCTGCGATCCGATCTCGAACACCTCAGGCGCACCCAGCAGCCCGGCCACCCCACGGCTCACCGGCCCAACCACCAAGCCCGATCCGCCTCCACGACACCCCAGGCCCAGCCCAACCCGAGCACCCCGCCGTCCAACGCCGAACACCTCAGGCGCGCCCGGCAGCTCAGCCACCCCACACATGGCCCCCACCGCGCTCACCGGCTCAACCCCCGCGCTCGGTGGGCCTCCACGGCGCCCCTGGCGACCGCGTATGCCCGGCGCTCCGCCTCGGGGTCGATGCCGGCCAGCCGGTTGTGGCTCATGTGGAGCAGGGAGGCCAGCACCGGATCGGCCGACGAACGGTCCAGCCTGGCCGCGTAGGCGGCGAGGACGGTCGCCCGCTGCTGCCATGCTGCCGTCAGTGCGGGGTCGGCGGGGAGCAGGCCGCCTGCCGGGGAGCTCGGGCCGTCGGAGCCGATCGCCCGCAGCGCTGCCGCGCGGTGCGTACGGAACGCCTGGTGATGCTGCTCCGACTTCGGGTAGGCCGCCGCCAGCCAGGCGCCGACTGACGGTCCGTCAGCTATACCGCTCAGGAAGTCCCGTGCGATGCCCGCCGTGTTCACAGCGGCCACCAGCTCCCGGGAGAGACTGCGCTCCGCTCGGGCCAGCCGCAGTGCGGCGAGGGTGACCAGGCTGTCGGCGTGGAACACCCGTTCGGCGTCCGCCAGTAGGCCGGGTCCGCCGTAGCGGTCGGTCTCGGGCGCGTAGCTTTCCAGGCGCAGGTCGGCGGCGAGCCCGGCCCGGCGCAGCTCGACTGCCCAGTCGTGCAGCGTGGACAGCAGGTCGGCAGCCAGGGCCGGTGGCGCGCCGTGGAAGCGCAGCCGCAGGTGGGGCGAGGAGTCCTGGTAGCGGATGAAGAACCAGCGGTCCACCTCCCCCGGCAACGCGTCGACCAGTCGGGGAAGTTGGTCGACCAGGATCTCCTCGTGGCGTGCTTCGGCGGCGGCCAGGCGGGCGAACAGCCAGGATCCACCCGGCAGTTCGACGCCCCGCGGGTGCCGAGCGGGGAGCAGGATGCGCGGCCGGGGCGTCAACCCCGGCGTGGCCCGGCGCCGCAGTGGGACCACCAGCTCGGCGGTGTGTGCGCCGTCCGGTCCGCGCAGCCAGCCGCCATCGCCGGCGGGGGCCAGGTCCTCCTGCAGCACGGTGGGCGCGTCGGAACGCGCCTGGCGGTGCAACAGCCGCTGATGCCATGCGAGATCGAGGTCCAGGCTGATCCGCTGGTCACCGCTCACCAGGCGGACGGCGGCCGGCACGCCCCAGCGCCGACGCCACTGGGCCAGCCCCTCGGCCCACTGCTCGAACCGGGCCGAGGCCGCCGGGACGGGTGCGGTCAGCCGCCAACTGGCCGGCGCCAGCACCACCCTGCCGCGCCGCACCCGGGGCAGCGCGGGTGCGCTGCCGGCCGCGCCCCAGTCCCAGGCCTGCCAGGGGCGCTGTCCGGTGAGCTGCACCTCCTGGAGGAACCGGGCCGCATTGGGCGCGCCCGTACGCAGGTTGAGCGCATGGCGGGCGGTGGCCCGGACCTCCCGGCCCAGGCTGCGGGAGTAGACGGCGAGCCGTTCGAGGTCGGCCACCACGACCAGGTCGTCCAGCGGCAGCACGGTCGGACCACCTGCGTCGGGGAAGCCGCTGACCACCACCCGGTGGTCGAGCCAGCGCGGTGTCAGCGCGATGTTGGCGTGGCGCGGCCGGTAGGGGGTGAACTCCAGGTGCGCTTCCACCACTTCGCCTTCCCCACCCCCGGCGGCTTCGGCCAGCAGCGCTCCGCCATCCCCGTCCCCAGCTCCGGCCCCATCCCCATCCGCACCCACACCCGCACCCGCACCCGCACCCGCACCCGCACCCGCACCCGCGAGCAGCGTGGCGAAGCGGCCGAAGGTCGCACCGGCCCGGTCGCTGCCGGCGGTCGGAGAGAGCAGCAGCCGGAACTCCCCGGCGTCCAGTGCCTCGACGGACTCCGCCGCCAGTTCGGCGTACAGCTCCAGCTCGGCGGGCGGGACCTGGGCAGCGCCGTCGGCCGGCTCGCCCGGCGCCAGGCGCTCCAACAGCTCGTCGTCCAGCACCACTTCCGGCAGCAGGCCGTCTGCTCCACGGTCGGCGAGGGCACCTGCCGCCAGTTCGGCCAGGAGCCGGTCGCGGGCCTTGTCGGCGTCGGTGCGGGCTCGGGTCGGCTGCGGATTGGCCGCACCACGGCCGCCGACCGGACGCTGGTAGCCGGCCGGCGGTCCCAAACCGGTGTCGGAGTCGAGCAGTTCGGCCAGTGGCACGGGGCTGTGCACTCCGTACCGCTCGATGAACTCCGCATGGTACGTGCGCAGTTGCTCGGGTGCGGCGGTCGGCGGCGACAACCGCCAGAGCACGGTGGCGGCCTGCTCCAGCTCGGTGCGGACCTGTTCGGGCAGGACGATCTCGGCGTCCAGCGCGAGGTCCGCGTGGATCGGGCGGTCGGCCGGTGCGAGGCGGACCATCCGCGCCCGCGCCGCACGGATCAGCTCGTCGCCCTGGCCGCGCGATGCCGTTGCCGCCCGCGCCAACTGGTCGCGGATGTCCACCAGTTCGGGCCGGACCGGATGGTTGGCCGGCAGTCGTTGCAGGACGTGGCGCAGCAGGTCCGTGCAACTGGATGGAGGCGTCAGGTCGGTGTGCAGGAATCCCTGCTGGACCAGGGTGCGGACCAGGGCCCCGATCGCTTCGGCGGGGGCCGCCGGGAACTCGGCTGCCAGCGCGGCGAGCAGTTCGCCGTGCGCGATCGGCGCGGTGGCGGCCCGCACGGCGGCCCGGACCACGGCGGTGGCCCGGACGGTCCGTTCGGCAATCGGCTGGTCCGCGGTGCCGACGGCGGGTCCGCGCTCGGGCAGGTAGGACAGCACCAGCCGGTCCCCGCGCAGCACGGCCTGCTGGTCCAGCACCAGGCGCAGTCCGGGCAGCACCGCCGGGTCGGTGCGCAACCGGTCGAGCAGTGGCAGCAGCCAGCCGAGGTCGGGGCGCAGGGCGCGGCGGTAGGTCCCGTTCCAGCGGATCTTGGCCGTCGTGTCGAAGCGTGCCGTCGCCACTGCGGCCAGCAGTCCGAACGGGGTCGGCCGGGTGGCCATCCGCAGCCGGTAGCGGCTGACCGCCTCGGCCGCACGACGCAGGGCGGCAGCGCGGGGGGCGGTGCCGGCGGTGATCTGGTCGAGCACGTCGGCCAGCGAGGGGCTGGAGACCTCGATCGCCTCCCGCAGGACGGGGTCGGCGGCGGCCTCGGCGAGGTGGGCGAGCAGTGCGGCCGCGCTGTCGTCCTGGGGGTCCGCGGGCTCGGCGGGGACCGTTCGGCCGTGCGAGCGCGACAGCGCCGGGGTCCGCAGCAGGACCGGGCCGGTCGCGGTGAAGAGCGCGCTCTGCCGTGCCCTGTGCGTTGTGCCCACGGTGCTCCTCGCGCTTGGTGCGTCGTTCCGGGTGCCGTCACCGACTGCGGGGCGGCCTGTCGGTCTGTGTGTATCCCGGTGATCCGTAGCTGTCCACCATCGATCGAGGAGGTCCGGAAGGCGTCGATGATTGGCTGAATCCGTCCATCCGGATGTGCAGGGCCATTGTCCGGCCGTTCACAAGCTGCCTAACGTCCGCTGCAGTCCGCCGCGGCCAGTCGCGGCACCGACGAAGGGAGGCCCCCATGGCCGACGACATGCAGGAGCTGTTCGACCTCGACGTGCAGGACCTGGTTTCGACCGAGCTCGGTGACCAGCAGGAGGCTGCCTACAGCATCTCCTGTGACGGGTCCTGCACCCGCCCGCTCTGTATCTGACCTAGCGTCAGATCAGGCAGCAGCATAGGGCGCGGCTGCCCGGGTCGTCCAAACGACCCGGGCAACCGCGCCCTTCCGCATGCGCGGGCCTAGTGCTGGGCAACCGAGCCCGCGCCCTTGCGCATGAGCGGACTCAGTTCCCCAGCACGCCGGCGCCGCCGTCCGCCGCGAGCGCGGGCAGCGGCCCGCGGGCCAGGCGCAGCAGTTCCTCGGGCGTCAGCCGGTCCAGCCTGGCGCGGCCGAGCCTCAGCAGCTCAGCAGCCGCGGCCAGCAACTCCGCCTCGCTGGCCGGACGTTCCGGCAAGCCGGCCGCCCACTCGCCGGCGGCCAGCCATTGCCCGATCGCGCCGCGCATCCGGCCCGTGCCCGCCTCCCGGATGGTGAACGAGAGGTGGATCGACAGCCCCTGGCTCCCCGTTGCCGCATGCGGGGCTCCGCGCGGCACATAGAGCACCTCGCCCGCCTTGAGCACCGACCTCAGCGCCACCGCGCCGGGCTCGGGGGCCGGCCCGGGTCGCCAGCGACCGTCGACGGGGGCCTGGTGGACGATCCACTCCTTCTCCCCGGCGAGTTGGACGACCAGCACATCGGCGTCGTCCCGGTGGACATCGAGCCCACGCCGGCCGGCGCCGGTCGCGAAGCAGAACGCCTCGGTGCGGCGGCCCAGTTCGACCGCGATACTGGTGGCCAGCGCGCGCACCGCCGGGTGCCACTGGTCCAGCTGCGGGAGCAGCAGCGTGGCGCCGTCGGCCAGCAGGGCGGCGATCCGTTCGGCGTCGGCGAAGCCGTCCTCCCGACGTCCGGCGACGACGCGGGCGGTGCAGAACTCCGCGGCCGGCACCACCTCGCCGTCCCGGACCATCTCGACGTACGGCACCCGCAGCAGCCCGCCGCGAAGCGCCTCGTCCAGTTCGCCGGGTGTGGGCAGCCCGGTCGGCCGGCCGACGGGGCGGAACACCTCCGGCTGCCGCTGCGCCAGCGCCTTGGCCAAGGCCGCCCTGTCCCCGACCAACTCGGCCAGTACTTCCGCCGCTCCCGCCATCTTCCGTCCTTTCGTCCCGTCGCCGACCACCGGCCGACCGTCCCATAACGAACGGATGGCTGCCGGTCGCCGGTTTACCGCGGATCCGCCACCTGGTCGAGAACCGGCCACCTTCACGCCACCATCAGGCCTCGGACACCTTCCGCCACGGGCCCGAACCGGGAGGCCGGCCACCGGGTCCGCCCTGGTCACCACGGCAATCGGGCCGGACGGAGGGCACCACCGTCGGCAGCGGCGCCGGGTCGTCCGGCCCCGGGAGAGCTCCGGGAGGGCTCCGTGGGATACATCACACCCTCATCGCACGGGGTCTGAACGGCCATCGGCGGGCGGGTGAACTCCGCTCTCACGAAACGGCCCCTCGATCATCACGGGTGTATTCCCGCAGACCGGGTGGCCAGCGTCACGCTCCGCCACCCCACACCTACGGTGGCGTAGGTCACTTGAGATAGTGAACTATTCAACGCATGGCTGACCAACTGGAGACCCTTGCCCTCAGCTCCTACGCAGCCCTCGGGGACAGCTTCACCGAGGGACTGAACGACCCGGCACCGGACGGCGGATTCGCCGGCTGGGCCGACCGGCTCGCCGGACTGCTGGCCGAACGCCGGCCCGCCGGTGAGTTCCACTACGCAAACCTCGCCGTGCGCGGACGGCTGCTCGACCAGATCGTCACCGAGCAGATTCCGCGGATCCGGCAGCTCAGCCCCGACTTGGTCACCTTCGCCGCCGGTGGCAACGACATCCTGCGGCCGGGCAGCGACCCGGACGTGGTCGCCGAGCGCTTCGAAGCCGCGGTCCGCGAGCTGCGCGAGTCGACCGGCAAGGTGCTGATCTGCACCGGCTTCGACACCCGCGGCGTGCCGCTGCTGAAGCACCTGCGCGGCAAGATCGCCACCTACAACGTGCACCTGCGTGCGATCGCGGACCGCAACGACTGTGCGGTGGCGGACCTTTGGTCGCTGAAGACCATCCAGGACCGCCGGGCCTGGAGCGAGGACCGGCTGCACCTCTCTCCGGAGGGCCATCAGCGGGTGGCACTGCTGGCCGCCCGGGCGCTGGGCCTGGGGACCGAGATGGACCCGGCCGAGCCCTGGCCGCTGGAGCCCCCGCACACCGCCGCCGAACTGCGCCGGGAGAACCTGCAGTGGGCCCGCGAGCACCTGCTGCCGTGGGTGGGCCGCCGACTGCGCGGTGAGTCCTCCGGCGACCACGTGCAGGCCAAGCGGCCGGAACTGCGGCCGTACTGAAGGCAACGCAGCCGCCCTGAGAGCAACGCGGCGGCGCTGGAAGCAACGCGGTCGCGCTGAAAGCGACTTGGCGGGCCCGGACCACTGATCTGGTCCAGACCCGCCAAGTTCAGCAGCCCACCCGAAGCAAGCTGACGCAGTGTCAGCCGAACTGCCAGAGCACCCCGTGCCCGGCGACGAGCGCCACCGCGAGCACCACCAGGTCGGCCGCGCCCAGGGCGAGCCCGAGCAGTGCCCGGCCCCGGCGCGCCGTGCCGCGGGTCAACGCGAGGCTGCCGAGGACCAGGGCGACCGGCCCCAGGATCAGATTGAAGAGCAGCAGCCCGATCAGACCCAGGATGAACGAGGCGACGGCCATCCCGTCGGCCTCGCGGCGCCGCACCCGCGCGGCGACCGAGGGGGTCGCGGCGGTCGGCATGACGGGCGCGACAGTTGTGGTTGTCTCCATGGTTTCCTCCCCAGTTCCTTTGCCGGCCTCGATGGAGCGTCAGTGCCGGCGCAGCCGGGTCAGGCCCTCGCGGGCCGCGAAGGCGAGCAGCCAGAAGCCGATGGCGCTCGCCGCGAAGACGAACCCCGTCAGCGAGGTGTGCGCCGCGGCACCGACCACCAGACCCAGTGCGAGCAGTGCGGCGAAGAACATGATCGACCCTTCGACAGAGGCGGACCGGGACGGCCGGACACCGGTCGGCAGCCAACTCAGCTAACAAGTGTTCGCCGACATCACCCACTCTACGCCTCCGCCGGGATGGCGGATGTCAGCAAACAGTTGTTTACTGAATGACGTGAGTCACACCCCCACCCCCGCCTCGGCCCCCACCCCACCGACCGGCACCCGGCAGGCCCAGAAGGAGCAGAGCCGCCGCGCCCTGCTGGACGCGAGCCTGCGCCTGCTGGACCACCAGAACCTCAGCGGCCTCGGCGTCCGCGAGGTGACCCGGGAGGCCGGCCTCTCCCCCGCCGGCTTCTACCGGCACTTCCGCGACCTCGACGAGCTGGGCGTGACCCTGGTCACCGAAGCGCTGGAGAACCTGCACCTGATGGTCCGCCGGGTCCTGGCCGAGCAGGGCGAGCCGACCGAGCTGATCGACCGGACGATCGCGGTGATCGCCCGCCATGTCCGCGAATACCGCCCGCACATCCGGTTCGTGGCCCGGGAGCGGCACGGCGGTGTGCGCCGGGTACGCGAGGCGATCGCCGCCGAGCTGTCCGCCTTCACCGAGGAGACGGCGACCGCGCTGGGCGCGCTGCCGCAGAGCGCCGGCTGGAGCGAGGCCGAGCTGCGGATGCTGGCCGGACTCTATGTGGAGCACATGGTGTCCACCGCGGCCGCGTTCATGGAGGCGCCGGCCGGCTCCCGGGCCGCCGAGCGCCGGATCGCCGCCCTGGCCCGCGACCAGCTGCACGTGATCAGCATCGGCCACCGGCACTGGCTGGCCGAGCGGCCCGCGGCGACCGAGTGACCACCCTGACCGTCGTGACCGCCCCGACCACCCGACCACCCCGACCGTCCTGACCACCCCGACCACCCGACCGTCGTGACCGCCCCGACCGGCACAACCGTCAACGCCTGATTGACCGTTCGCCGACGACACCATCGGACGGGTGACATCCGCGCCCGCCCAGTGTCCTCCCACCAGGGTGCCGCGTTGCACCGGACGCTGGTATGGAATGCCGGTGGACGGCTAGTGGCAGCCCGGTCCGCCGGCCCTGTGAAAGGAACGATTCATGATCAAGAAGGTCCTGGCGAGCGCCGGTCTCGCCGCGGCGGCAGTGGCCGCGATGGCCGGTCCCGCGAACGCCATCGCCAACGCCGACGGTTCGGCGGCTTCGATCCAGGGCAACGGCGGCACCAACCAGACCGACACCCACGGCGACCACAGCCCGAACTTCCACACGCTGGACAACCCGAACATCTGCCTGCCGCGGATCGACCACGTCGCGGTCGGCCTGATCGCCGCCATCAACGTCGAGATTCCGGTCGCCAACCAGCAGGCCGAGCAGATCTGCAACGTGGGCCACACCACCCAGACCACCGGCGACGGCGCGCTGTCGCACCTGATCGGCTGATCCGGCGGTCCACCGACTCGGGGCGGGTCCGTTTCGACGGGCCCGCCCCGAGTTGTTCCCGTGTTCACCGAGCTCCACCACCTCGCCATGAATGGTCTATACCAATCGCCCAGGGTGACCGTTCGACACGGCTGTGGGGGCCATATGACCGTCCATCACCTTCCGGCGCCACCGAACGACCAGGAGCTCTACGGGTGCTTCGGTCCGCAGTGCCGGTGGGTCCTGCTCTGCACATCGCTCGCCTTCGTCCTGACCGCCGCGACCATGCCCGCGTTCGCGCTCCGCACGCCGGCGCTCTGGGCGTTCCTCGCGGTCCTGGCACTCAATGTGCTGGCACTCGCACTCTCTTCGGTGAACAGCCTGCGGACCCGCCGGCTCACCCGGCAGTCGCACCAAGTGCTGCTGCGTGCCTGGCAAGGCGCGACCACGCCGAGCGTCGACCTCTATCTGCCCACCTGCGGCGAGCCGTTGGAGATCCTGGCCAACGCCTACCGCGCCGTCGCCGCCGTCGACTGGCCCGGCGAACTGACCGTCTGGGTGCTGGACGACGCCGACCGGCCTGAAGTGGCCCACATGGCCGCGGAGTTCGGATTCCGCTATGAAGTCCGGCCGGATCGCGGCCGGTTGAAGAAGGCCGGCGACCTCAACCACGCGCTGACCCGCTCCGGCGCCGAGTTCATCGCCATCCTGGACGCCGACTTCGCGCCGCGCCCGGACTTCCTGCACCACCTGGTGCCCTACTTCGCCGACCCGGCGATCGGCGTCGTGCAGAGCCGGCAGTGCTCCGACACCACCGCCGCGATGGGCTGGATCGAGCGGGCGGCCGGCGCCGCCCAGGAGCGGTTCTTCTGGTGGATCCAGGCCCTCCCGTGACGCCAGTGACGCGGCCATCTGCTGCGGCAGCAACGCGGTCGTCTACCGGCGCAGCGCGATCGACGCCGCCGGCGGGTTCGCCCGGCTCGACCACAGCGAGGACATGTACACCGGCCTCGCCCTGCACGGCCTGGGCTTCCGCACCCTCTACGTGCCGGTGCCGGTGCCCGTGCCGGTGGCCAAGGGCACCTCGCCGCCGCCTGGGACCAGGCGGTGCACCACGGGGTGTTCCTGGTGCTGGACGTCGCGGTCGGCGGTGGCCTGCCGGCGGCCTTCGGCCCAGCGGTGAGCGCGGCCACCGAGCCCGGGCACCCGATGCGGGTGCGGTCCGTCTCGGTGGCCTCCCGGGGCCGACGCGGCTCGGGCCCGCACCCTGCGCGGGGTGCGGGCCCGACCGGTCGAACGGGCTCAGAAGTTGATCATGTGCCCGGACAGGCCGTGGATGGCCTCCTTGACCGCCTCGCCCAGGGTCGGGTGGGCGTGCACGTTGCGGGCCACCTCGTGCACCGTGAGGTCCCACTGCTGAGCCAGGGTCAGCTCGGGCAGCAGCTCGGTGACCTCGGGGCCGATCAGGTGGGCGCCGAGCAGCTCGCCGTGGGTGTTGTCGCTGATCACCTTGACGAAGCCGATCGGGTGGCCGAGGCCGTGCGCCTTGCCGTTCGCGGTGAAGGGGAACTTGGCGACCTTGACGTCGAAGCCCTTCTCGCGGGCCTGCGCCTCGGTGTAGCCGAAGCTCGCCACCTGCGGCTGGCAGAAGGTGGCGCGCGGCACCATCACGAAGTCGATCTCCATGGTCTCGGCGCCGCCGATGGTCTCGGCCGCGATGATGCCCATGGACTCGGCGGCGTGCGCCAGCATCAGCTTGGCGGTGACGTCGCCGATGGCGAAGATGTGCGGCACGTTGGTGCGGCCGCGGCCGTCCACCGCGATGGCCCGGCGCTCGGTCAGCGCGACGCCGGTGGCCTCCAGGCCGTAGCCGTCCACCCGCGGGGCGAAGCCGATCGCCTGCAGCACCTTGTCGGCCTCCAGCACCTGCTGCTGGCCGTCCTTGGTCACGGTGACCCTGACCTTGGTGTTCGGGTCGCTGTCGTCGATCGCGTCGACCCGGGTCGAGGTGAGGACCTGGATGCCCAGCTTCTTGTACTGCTTGAACAACTCGGCGGAGACGTCCGCGTCCTCCAGCGGAACCATCCGGTCGAGGAACTCGACGATGGTGACCTTGACACCGTAGGAGTTCAGCACGTAGGCGAACTCGACGCCGATCGCGCCGGCACCGGCGATGATGATCGACTCGGGCAGGTTGTCGCTGAGGATCTGCTCCTCGTAGGTCACCACCCGGTCGCTGAGCGAGGTGCCAGGCAGCAGGCGGGTGGTGGCACCGGCCGCGATGATGCAGTGGTCGAAGGTGACGGTCGCGAAGCCGCCGGCGGTCAGCGCCACCTGGATGGTGTGGTCGTCGACGAAGGTGCCGCGGCCGTCGAGCTCGTCGATCTTGTTCTTCTTCATCAGGTAGTGGATGCCGGCGACCCGGCCGTCCGCCACCTTGCGGCTGCGCTTGAACGCCTCGTTGTAGTCGAAGGTCACCTGGCCGTCGACCTTGATCCCGTAGGTGTTCGCCTCACGGGTGAAGATGGAGGCCAGCTCGGCGTTGCGCAACAGGGCCTTGGAGGGGATACAACCGACGTTCAGGCAGACCCCGCCCCAGTACTTCTCCTCGATGACCGCGGTCTTCAGGCCCAGCTGGGCCGAGCGGACGGCCGCGGTGTAACCGCCAGGGCCCGCTCCCAGGACAACGACGTCGTAGTGCGTGGTGCTCATGATCCTCGTTCCGGCGTATCGGTGACAGACAACTCGTCTAAGACGCTGACGTCGACGACTGTATTCCCGTGGCAGCACCCGCCACTACGCGGGCTGCTTCTCCAAGTGGGTGAGGAAGTCAAGCAGCGCCTCGTTGACCTCGGCCGGGCGCTCCTGCTGGGTCCAGTGGCCGCAGCCGGGCAGGGTGACGGTGCGGTGCAGCTTGGGTACGGTGAGCGGCAGTTGCTCGATCAGCTTGTCCACGCCGTGCAGGCTGGTCACCATGTCGCGGTCGCCGACCACGTAGAGCGCCGGGACGGTGACACCCAGGCCCTGGAAGGCGGCGAGCAGCTCCCAGTTGCGGTCGATGTTGCGGTACCAGTTGAGCGGGCCGGTGAAGGCGTGTTCGCCGTGCCGGGCGTAGTCCTCGACGAAGGCCTGGATGTCCTGCTCGGTCAGCCAGCCGGGCAGCTCGGCGGCGGCGTCGAGCATGCCGACCAGCCCCTGGCCCTCGGGCACCACCCAGGGCCGGGGCTCGCGCCCGCTGTCGCCGCTGCCGCCCACCAGCGTCTGGCGGAAGGTGGCGGCGGGGTCGGCGGCCAGCTCGCGGTCGGCCACCCCCTCGGGCTGGAAGTAGAGCTGGTAGAAGCGGTCGCCGTAGAGACGGCGGCTGACGGCGGTGGGGGCCAGGCCGCCCGGCAGCGACGGCGGCACGCTGAGCCCCGCGACGCCACGTACCAGGTCGGGGCGGAGTGCCGCCGTGAGCCAGGCGACCGGCGCGCCCCAGTCGTGGCCGACCACTACGGCCGACTCCTCGCCGAGCGCCTTGATCAGCGCCACCACGTCACCGACCAGGTGCGGCAGCGTGTATGACGTCACGTCGGCGGGGCGGTCGCTGCGGGCGTAGCCGCGCTGGTCGGGGGCCACCACCCGGTAGCCGGCCGCGGCCAGCGGCGCGAACTGGTGCCGCCAGGAGTACCAGCTCTCGGGGAAGCCGTGCAGCAGCAGGACCAGCGGCCCCTCCCCCTGCTCGGCGATGTGCAGACGTATTCCGTTGACCTCGACAGAACCGTGCGTGAGCGGGTTGACCACGGCTACTCCTCGGTAGGGACTCGGCTGGGAGCAGCATAAGCCGCACTCACACGTGGAACAGCCCCGTGCCCCGGCCCGCCGGAGCGGGTCGGGGCACGGGGCGTGCGATGCGGACGGGCTTGGCCGTCGCGTCAGTTGACCTCAGGTCAGATGCTCAGCACCTGGCCGGGCATGATCAGGTTGATGTCGCCACCGATGACCTGGACGTTCTTGTTGTACAGCGACTGGACGCTGACGCCGTGGGCGGCGGCGATGGCGCTCAGGGTGTCACCGCTCTTGACGGTGTAGCTGCCGCCGTTGGCCTTGGCGACGCGGTAGTCGCGGTGGCCCTGGCCGGCGTCCGACTTCGGCGCGGCGGGGGCGGCCGGCTTCGCGGGCTGCGGGGCCGGGGTGGCCTGCTTCACGGGCTGCGGGGCCGGGGTGGCGGCCTGCTTCACCGGGGCGCTCTGCTGGACCGGGGCGGCCGGGGCGGCCTGCTTCACCGGGGCGCTCTGCGTGGTGGTGCTGGTGGTGGTGCTGGCGGCGGCCGGGGTGGAGGTGTCCACCTGGGCGGGGGCGCCACCGGCGGTCAGGCCCGCCTTGACGGAGCAGATCGGCCAGGCACCCGGGCCCTGGTCCGCCAGGACCTTCTCGGCGACCGAGATCTGCTGGGCCTCGGTGGCCTGGTAGGCGGCCGGCGCGTACTGGGTACCGCCGTACGCGGCCCAGGTCGACGGGGTGAACTGCAGGCCGCCGGAGAAGCCGTTGCCGCTGTTGATGCTCCAGTTGCCGGTGCTCTCGCACTGGGCGACCGCGTCCCACGTGGAGGTGGGAGCGGCAGAGGCCGTGGTGGCCGTGACGAGGCCCGCCACCGGAAGGGCGGCGATCACGCCACCCATGACGGCCATCCGGACCCGGTTGCGCTTCTTGGGGGTCTCGGTGGCGACGGCGGTGGTGGTGGCGGCGTTCTCGTTACGGAAAGTCAATGTTGTCCCTCTCGACAAGGTCCCGGGGCCGCACGGAACCAAGGTCAGCTGACTGACGTGGTTCCCGGCCGCGTCCGTTGGACGGAGAGTGACGTGTCCGACGTCCTGCATCCGTCCGGCGCACCCGACCCGCACCACGTGAACCGCGGTGGGGCCTTTCGGGTGATCCCGGGTAGCGCTCGCTGCGCTGAGATCGAAGTTAGGCAACCGGATGTCCGGTTTCAACCATTTTGGGATCAGCGCAGGCCAGAGGCTGTTACCCGCGGAAACTTCGGGAGCAAATCGGACTAAAACCACCGAAAACTCGGCAAAGTAGCGAGGCTTCCTGAGGCTCGATGTGACGCAGCCCACCGGGAAAAGCCGCCGGATTATCAGCTGAGCGTCATAGCGGAACCGCCCTTGGTGAGAATCCGGGCCTCCCGTGGCCCGGGCCACACGCCCGGCCCGCGATCACGGGCCGCCTCACGGCCACACGAGCTCGCGCGTCCAGGCGTCACCGGCGCGGCGGTAGACCAGCCGGACGTGCTGCCGGTCGAAGGAGCCCTGCCAGAACTCCACCTGCTCGGCCCGCACCCCGTACCGGACGTACGCGGGGTCCAGCAGCTCCGGATCCTCGGCCAGCCGCCGCTCGGCGGCCTGCCAGGCGGCGCGGAACTCGGCCGGCTCGGCCAGCGGCTCGCTCTGCCGCCCGACCAGGGCCGCCACCCGGCTCTTCGTGCTCAGCGCCCGGAACACCTCGGCCAGCCGCTCGGCCGGCGTGGTCACCACCGGCCCGCGCACCCGCACCTGCCGACCCAGTGCCGGCCAGTACCAGGTGAGCGCCGCGCGCGGGTCGGCGGCCAGCTGGCGCCCCTTGGGACTGTCGGCGCCGGCGTGGAACGACCAGACACCCGCCACGGGGTCCAGCTCGCGCAGCATCACCACCCGGGCGTCCGGAGTGCCGTCCAGCCCGGTGGTGCCGAGGACGGCCACCTGGGCGTCGGGCACCTCGGCCCGCATTGCCCCCGTCAGCCAGTCGACGAACAGCTCCCCCGGACCGGCCGGCGCCGCCTCGGGGTCGAAGCCCGGCAGCTCGCGGGCCATCGCGGGGCGGGCGAAGAGCAGCTCCCGCAGCTCGGCGAGGCGGCGGTCCGGCGACTCGGTCATCAGCGCTCCAGAAGGTGTTGATCGGCTATGACGTGCCGGTCGGCCAGGCGGCCAGGGTCCGGCGCGAGCGCAGCCGCAGCTCGCGCCCGGTGATCGGATCGGTGAACTCCAGGGTGGTCGCCAGCAACTGCAGCGGCCGGCTGAAGTCGTCCGGCGCGACGGGCGGCAGCACCACGGGGTAGACCGGGTCGCCGACGATCGGCGCACCCAGCGAGCTCATGTGCAGGCGCAGCTGGTGGGTCCGCCCGGTCAGCGGCGCCAGCCGGTAGCGGGCCAGCCCGCCGCGCCGCTCCAGCAGCTCGACCCGGCTGACCGCGTTCACCTCGCCGGGCTCCTCCCGGGCCGCGATCACCCCGCGCTCCTTGACCATCCGGCTGCGCACGGTGCGCGGCTGCTCCAGTTCGGCCCGGTAGGGCGCCACCGCCTGGTACTCCTTGTGCACCAGCCGGTCGCGGAACAGGCCCTGGTAGGCGCCACGCACCCGGGGGTCGGCGATGAACATCACCAAGCCCGCGGTCAGCCGGTCCAGCCGGTGCGCGGGCACCAGGTGCGGCAGGTCCAGCTCGGTGCGCAGCCGGGAGAGCGCCGTCTCCACCACATGGCTGCCGCGCGGCGTGGTGGCAAGGAAGTGCGGCTTGTCGACCACCACCAGGCGCTCGTCCCGGTGCACCAGCTCCACCGGGAACGGGACCGGCGTCTCGACGGGCAGATCGCGGTGGAACCAGACGCTGGCGCCGGCCTGATAAGGGGTGGCCGCGTCGATCGGGCCGTCGGCGGTGACGATCTCGCCGCCCTGGACCATCTCGGCGAGCCGGTCCCCCACCTCGTCCGGGAGCCGGTGCGCCAGGTAGTCGGCGACCGTGGCCCAGCTACCGTCCAGCGGCAGTCGGACCCGCACCGGATCGACTCCCTGCCGCTGGGGCAGCGGGGCGGGGGCGGGCGGGGTCCGGCGTCTCATGCAGCAGAGCTTATAGAGGAGCGTTCCCACCCCGCCCGGGCGGCCGGGCCGCGCCGGGGACGGACCGGCTGCGAATTGCCGGGCTGTCGCGGGTCCGGCCGGGTATGGTCGGTCGTCGGCCATCCACCCAGCCGCGAATGCGAGGTCAGATGTCGGTCGTCTCCGACGAGTTGCTCCCGCTGGAACTGCTTCCGCAGACCCGCCGGGCCCTGCTCCACCGGATCGCGGTCGGCCAGGCGGAGGGCCGGACGCCCTCGCTGGTCGGGGCCGTGATGCGCAGCGGGCGCATGGCCTGGTCCGGCGCGCGCAGCATGATCGAGGGCCACGCGCCCGACGCCAACGTGCAGTTCCGGATCGGCTCGATTACCAAGACCTTCACCGCCGTGCTGGTGCTGCGGCTGCGTGACGAGGGCCTGCTCGATCTGGCCGACCCACTGGAGCAGCACCTGCCCGGCACCGCCGCCGGGCACGCCACCATCCGCGAGCTGCTCTCCCACACCGCGGGGCTGGCCGCGGAGCCGCCCGGCCCGTGGTGGGAGCGCACCCCCGGCTCGCTGCGCCCGGAGCTGTCCGATCTGCTGGAGGAGCAGCCGTTCCGGTACCCGGCCGGGGAGCGCTTCCGCTACTCCAACCCGGGGTACGCGCTGCTGGGCGCGCTGGTCGCGCGGCTGCGCGGCGAGCCGTGGGGGGAGGTGCTGCGCCACGAGGTGCTGGAGCCGCTGGGGTTGATCCGCACCGCGCTGCTGCCGCAGGCCCCGCACGCGGGCGGGTTCGCGGTGCACCCGTGGGCCGACGTGATGTTGCCGGAGCCGCTCACCGACACCGGGGAGATGGCGCCGGCCGGCCAACTCTGGTCCACAGCAGCCGATTTGTGCCGGTGGGCGGCGTTCCTGGTCGGCGGGGACGACAAGGTGCTGGCCGCCGGGACGCTGGCCGAGATGCGCCGGCCTGCGAGCGCGCCCGAGGGCGATTGGACGCTCTGCCACGGCCTGGGCCTGGAGGTGAAGCGGCAGGACGGCCGGCTGCTGGTGGGCCACACCGGCTCGATCCCGGGGTTCGTGGCCGGGTTGTGGGCGAGCGAGAGCGAGGATCTGGCGGGGGTCGCGCTGGCCAATGTGACGTCCGGCACGTCCGCGGGAACGATCGCCGCCGATCTGGTGCGGATCGTGGCCGAGCACGAGCCGCGGTTCCCGGCGCCGTGGCGCCCGTTCACCGACGCCGATCCGAGCCTGCTCGCGCTGACCGGGCCCTGGTACTGGGGGACGAGGTCGCTCGCCGTGCATCTGCGGGCGGGCGGCGAGCTGGAGCTGCGGGAGCCGGCCACCGCCTCGGCGCCCACTCGGCTGCGCCCGGAGGCCGACGGCAGCTGGACCTGTCTGGACGGCTACTACGCGGGCGAGCCACTGCGGGTCGGCCATGCCGCGGACGGCTCGGTCACCCACCTTGACCTGGGCGGACTCATCCTGACCAGAGCGCCGTACGGCCCGGCGGAGGCGATTCCGGGAGGTGTCGACCCGACCGGCTGGCACGTCGGCTGACTCATCGTCAGAGGCCCCGGTCGATCTCCCACGACTTCCCCGGCCGAAACATGAGACAGCTCACATCAGCTTGTGATACGGCCGATGGTTTGTTTACGGTTCTTCTCGTTCGTCCTCACACGAACCTCGCTCTCCGGAACGCCGAGCCTTGCCGCCGGACCGAGCGAGCACGTGCACCCAAGCACCACGGCAAGGGCGGGGGACCCACAGGTAAGACCGCCCCACCCGGAGCTTCTCCGGGCGGGGCTTGGGGTGAAGCCGCGCCTAGCGCGGCCGGGCAACTCCAGCCCGAACCCGACAGCTCACCTCGTAGGCGTGGGAGAGGAAACACTTCATGCTCTCGACCAACGGTCGTCCCAGCCTGCCCAGCCGCTCCGCCCTCAAGCGCGCCGTCGCCGTCGCCGTGGTGGCCGGTGTGGGCGCCGGTCTCCCGCTGATCGCCGCCGGTGGCGCCAACGCCGCCACCCCGCAGCAGTACGGCCACCACGCCGTGCAGTCCCACCACGAGGGCGCTGCCCCGGTCGCCGCCCAGCCGGCCGCCGCGCAGGCCCCGGCCCAGGCCGCCCCGGCGAGCTACACCGTCGTCTCCGGCGACACCCTGTTCAAGATCGCCAACGCCCACAACGTGCAGGGCGGCTGGCAGAAGCTCTACGACCTGAACAAGTCGGTGCTCAGCAACCCGAACGTGATCTACCCGGGTCAGCACCTGGCCCTGGGTGCCGCCCAGCAGCAGGCCGCCGCCCCGGCGCCGGCCCAGCAGCAGAGCGCCCCGGTCCAGCACAAGTCCGCCCCGGCCGCGAGCACCTCCGCCGCCGTGCAGACCACCACCCAGGCCGCCGCCCCGGCGCCGGTCGCCTCCACCCCGGGCTCGCTGCAGGCGCTGGCCGCCTCCATCGTCCCGGCCGACCAGCTGGCCTCGTTCGACCAGATCATCAGCCACGAGAGCGGCTGGAACGTGTCCGCCACCAACCCGAGCTCCGGCGCCTACGGCCTGCCGCAGGCCCTGCCCGGCAACAAGATGGCGTCCGCCGGTGCCGACTGGCAGACCAACCCGGCCACCCAGCTGCGCTGGGCCCTGCAGTACATGAACCAGACCTACGGCAGCCCGAACGCCGCTTGGGCGTTCTGGCAGACCCACTCGGCGTACTAAGCCGGGTGACCCGGTCTCACCGGTCGGACCTGTCCGACCGACCGGTGCTGCTGTACCGCTGATCCCCTCTCAGCCCTTGGCCGGTCGGCCCGACTCCGCGTCGGGCCGGCCGGCCTCGGCGTTTCCTGGGACGGCGGCGGGGTCAGTCGGCTTCGCCGTAGCGCACCAGATAGCGGGCGAAGCCGGCCAGGTCGTCGTCGTCCCAGTCGGTGAACCGCTCCAGGAAGGACTGCCGGCGCATCTGGTAGGCCTCGTTGAGCAGTTTCAGGCCCGCCTCGCTGGGCCGCAGGATCTGGCCGCGGTGGTCGTCGGGGTCCACCTCCCGGACGATCACCCCGATCCTCTCCAGTGCGCCGACCTGCCGGCTGACCGTGGACTTGTCGAGCATGAAGTGGGCCGCCAGGTCGGCCGCCCGGCAGCCGCCGCGCTCGTGCATCAGGTCGAGCATGCTGTAGCTCACCAGGGACAGCTCGGGGTGCAGCTGCGAGGCCTTGTGCCGGGCCCGCCGGGCGAAGGCTGTCAGCTCGCGCTGGATGGTCTCGATCGAGGCGTCTCGGCCGGACAACGACGTCTCCTACAGGGCAAGGGCTACGGTTACCAGTGGCTACTGGTTGCAGAGCACAACATTACTGCCAGCGCGGCCACCCAGGGTGACATGGCCACCCCGGTGGCTGACGTCCTGTCAGGTATTTTCTAGGGTGGCGCCCGGGGGCGGGCGACTCGCCGGTCCCGGAACTCGGGAGAGGTGACTCAGCATGCAGCTGGGAGTGTCCCTGGAACCGCCGCGCTGGCCGACCGGCGCCGGCGGCTTGGTCCTGCAGACCGCACTGCGGGCCGAACAGCTCGGCCTGGACTATCTGCTGGCGTCGGACCATCTGCTGCACAGCGAAGGCGGCGCGGTCCTCGATCCACTGACCCTGCTCTCGGCGGTGGCCGGCGCGACCTCGCGGATCCGGCTCGCCACCAGCATCCTGGCGCTGCCCTACCGCCACCCGCTCACGGTCGCCCAGCAGGCGGCGGGGCTGGATGTGCTCTCCGGCGGACGGTTCGCGCTCGGCGTCGGCACCGGCTGGGATCCGGCGGAGTTCGCCGCCCTCGGCCTCGACGTGCGACAGCGCGGCGCCCGCACCGACGAGGCGCTGGCCGTGCTGCGGGCGCTCTGGAACGGCGCGCCGGTCGACTTCGAGGGCCGGTTCACCACGCTGGCCAAGGCGGTGCCCGCGACCGCGCCGCGCGCCAAGGGAGGGCCGGACATCTGGGTCGGCGGGCAGAGTGACGCCGCGCTGCGCCGGGCGCTCCGGTTCGGTGACGGCTGGCACGGCGGGGTGAGCACGCCGGAGCAGGTGCACGAGGTACGTGGGCGGCTGGACGCCTTCGGCGAGCAGGTCGACCGCGATCCGAGCGATCTGATGCTCTCCTCGGTGTGCTTCGTGGTGCCGCCCGGTTTCGAGCCGGCGGTGCCGCTGCCCGGTGAGCCGCTGGGCGGGCCGGGCGCGAGCACGGCGCAGCTGGTCGACGCACTCGGCCGGCTCGGCAGCGCGGGACTGTCCCTGGTCTCGCTCTGGATGCCGCTGGACGCGCTGCAGCTGCACGACGCCCTCGACTGGGTGGCCACCGAACTGCTCGGCCAGCTGCGCGCCGTCGAGCCCGCCGAGTAGACGCCGTTTGCGGACGGTGCGCGGGCGGCCCGGTAACCGGCCGCCCGCGCACCGTGATCAGCCGAGCTGCTGCGGCACGGCCCCCTCGCGCGCCAGCAGGAACTCCTTGCGCTCCAGCCCGCCCGCATAGCCGGTGAGCGCGCCGGTCGCGCCGACCACCCGGTGGCACGGCCGCACCAGCAGCACCGGGTTCGCCCCGATCGCGGCGCCGACCGCCCGGACGGCCGCGCGCGGCGCCCCGATCTGCTCGGCGAGCCGCCCATAGGTCGTGGTGGCGCCGTACGGAATGGCGTCGACGGCCTGCCAGACCCGCTGCTGGAACTCGGTGCCTTGGGCGCGCAGCTCGATGGTGAACTCGGTCACCTCCCCCGCGAAGTAGCCGCACAGCTGCTCGGCGATCCCGGCGAAGGCCGCCGGATCGTCCGCCCAGCCGTCCTGGACGACGGCGGCACGCTTCTGCCCGGTCATCGACAGCGAGCGCAGTGCGACCCCGCCCGGCGCGGCGGCGTCCCGCTCGCCGACCAGCAGCAGCGGCCCGAGCGGGCTGTCGACGGTGGTGTGGACGATGCCGCCCGCCTTCGTGCTCGTCTTCATGCTCGACTGAACGGTGCTGCTCACAGCGGTCTGCCTCTCTTCCTGCTGATCCTGCTACCCCTCTACTGTGCCGCCCTCCGAGGGCCGGGACCGGCGGATTTCGGACCTGGCATTCTGGTAAGGGCATGTGTGATTCTCACTTTTTGGTCACAATCACTTCACCGGCTACTCTCGATTGAGGTTCAAATTCGAACCAGCCCTGGCGTCCACCTCCGACGTCACCACCGAGGAAGCCGAGGAACAGGATCGAGATGGCCAAGCAGCCCCGCGACAAGCAGCCCGCCGACCGGATAGCCGACCGCCGGGCCAAGGCGGCCGCCGCCCGGCAGGCCGAGCTGAAGGCCGAGCGCCGGCGCCGCCTGCTGGTCCGCTCGGCCGTCGGCGCGCTGGCCCTCGCCGTGCTCGGCGGGGTCGGCGCCGCGGTGGCTTCCCAGAGCTCCGGCTCGCACAGCAGCACGGCCGCCGCGATGCCCGCCCATCCGCGCACCACCGCCGACGGCCGGACCAGCGCGGCCCCGTGGGACGCACCGGCCGACGCGAGCGCCGCGGTCGCCGCCGCCGGCCTGCCGATGCTGAGCAGCGAGGGCACCGCCGAGCACATCCACACCCACCTGGACGTCTACGTCGACGGCAAGCAGGTCACCGTACCGGCGCTGCTCGGCATCGACGAGAGCGCCCAGCAGATCAGCCCCCTGCACACCCACGACACCAGCGGCGTGATCCACATCGAGTCCCCGGTCCAGACCGACTTCACCCTGGGCCAGTTCATGACCGAGTGGCAGGTCTCGATGTCCGCCGACCACATCGGCGGCGCCACCACCGACCAGACCCACACCCTCACCGCGTACGTGAACGGCAAGGCGGTCTCCGGCGACCCGGCCGCGATCGTGCTGCACGCCCACGACGAGATCGCCCTGGTCTACGGCACCGCGGCGGAGAACTCCCAGGTCAACGTCCCCAACAGCTACGCCTTCGCCGCCGGCCTGTAAGCCGGGCCCGCCTCAGAAGCCGGTCGCGCCGTCCAGCCGCTCCCGCAGCAGGTCGGCGTTGGCCGTCCGGCCACCATCTCCACCCTCGAACGCGGAATCCGCCGAGACGACGACCTCGCCAACGCCTACCGCAACTGGCTCGAAGCCGCTTGACGGCCCATAGGAGCGTCAATGCCCCGGCTCCCGGTTGTCACACCCGCCGCCTAGCGTCTGATCCGTGCTCACCGCGACCGCCCTGCCGCTCTCCCTGCCCGACGACCTGATCGCCCTGCAGCAGCAACTGCTGTGCGCCGACCGGGCGGTGGGCGACTATGCGCTGGCCGTGCGCGACCGCCGCCGGGCCGCCTTCCCCGCGCCGCACCAGGCGGTCCAGCGCTGCACCTGGGCAGCGGCGGAGCAGCGGGAGTTCGACCGCCTCTGGACGGAGTACGAGCGGGCCGGCGCCGCCCTGCGGGCGCACCCGGTGCTGCTCCGCGCCCGGGTGCTGGGGATCGAGCCGGCCGCGCTGCAGGCGCTGCGCCGGGCCACCGCCGGGTGCTGACGGTCGGTCAGCCGGTTGGTCGGCTGCCGGCCGGACGCGGGCTGACGCCGCGCCCGAGGGTGCGGGTGACGCGGATCTCGATCACCACCCGCTCGGGGTTCGGCCGCGGTGTGCGGTAGCGGCGGGCGTAGCGCTCCTCCGCGTCGGCCACCTCGGCCCGCTCGGTGCGCAGCACGGCCCGCCCCTCCAGGGTGGCCCACCGCCCGCCGTCCACCTGGCAGAGCGCGACCCGGGCGCCGTCCGGGCCGGCTGCCGCCACATTGCGCGCCTTGCGGCTGCCCGCGCTGGTGATCACCCGGGCGGTCCCGGTCTCCGGGTCGAAGGTGGCACCCACCGGAACCACGTGCGGGGTGCCGTCCGGCCGCAGCGTGGTCAGCGTGCAGATGTGGCGCTCGACCCAGAAGGCCAGGAACTCGGGAGACAGTGCAGGGGCGTTCATGCCCTCACCCTAGCCAGCCGCGCACACTGTTCATCCCGCCCCCTGGGCGCCGGGCCTCACTCCCTCAATGATGTGCATGCCAGGCTCGGCGAACCTCCGTGGCCACCAAGGGAGCTCCATTCATGGACCCGAGCGGGCCTCAGCTCGGTCGGCGTACCCGGTCGGATGCTTCCGGCGGCATGGGTGCTCACCTGCCGGCAGGCGTCGCCATGGTGGTAGGTGTCCGAGACGTAGCGCAGCTGAAGCGTGGAGAAGTCCACGCCGCCGAGGTCGGGTTGGGCGACCGACGACATGTCGGCGCCCTGGTCGCCGAGTTCCTCGCTGAGCGAGTCATCGATCATGCACCTACCACTGGCTCGTCGACGGACACGCGTACAGCTCCCGGGACGCCGCGGCCCAGGCCTGGCCGGACGGACACCGCGTCACCGTCCGCATCGACCCGGCCCACCCCGGCCACCCGGCCCAGGTCACCCGCGGCTACTGGGCACTGTGGATCGGCGTCGCCGTCGGCGCCGTGGGCACGCCGTCCGCCACCCTGGCGGAGTGGGCCACCGAACCGGACCGGTGGTGACGCGGCCCGACTGCGAGGATGGGCGTTTCGGCGGGGCCCGTCACGCGGTTGAGCTGCGAGGTGCCCCGGCCTCTCCCGCGATCATGTCTGTGCGCGAGTCCGCGCGAGTCCGCGCGGACAGGCGCCGGCTGCGGCGGCCCCGCCGAGGAAGCGGCGACTGGTGAACGGCAAGCGCGACTCGGTCATCTGACCGACCTCCGGGTGAAGGCTGCGAGGTGACGGTCGTTCTGGGTGTGCGTGGACATCACGGACCGGCCACCGACGCGCCTTCTGGGGGGTCAGGCGCGCAGCACCCGCACGCCACGGGCGGTGATGGCCTTCTCCTGCGCCTCGTCGAGGACGTCGTCGGTGACCAGGTCGTCGATCCGGTCGAGCGGGCAGATCGTGGCGAAGGTCACCCGACCGATCTTGGTGTTGTCCGCGACGACCACCGAGCGGGCGCTGCTGCGCAGAAAGGCCCGGTCCGTGTGGGCCTCCATCTCGTCGTGCGTGGTGCAGCCCTCACTCGCGGTCAGGCCGTCCACGCCGATGAAGGCGATGTCCAGGTGGTACTGGTCCAGCATCCGCTCCGCCGCCGGTCCGACGAGTTCGTAGCTGGCCGTGCGGGCGTTTCCGCCGACGACCACCAGCCGGATGTCGGACCGGACGATCAGGTCGGCTGCGATGTTGACCGCGTTGGTGACGATGGTGAGCCCGCTGCGCTCGACCAGCGCATGGGCGATCTCGGTGACCGTGGTGCCGCCCGTCATGCCGACCACGGCCCCGTCCGGGACCAGCGCGGCGGCGGCAAGGGCGATCCGCCGCTTCTCCTCCTGCTGCCGACCGGCCCGGTGACGCAGCGGCAGCTCCAGGTTGACCGCGCCGGTCATCGCGCCACCACGGGTGCGGTGCAGCAGCCCCTGCTCGTGCAAGCTCTGCAGATCTCGACGGACGGTCGCCTCGGAGACGCTGAGCAGCTCGGTGAGGGCGTGCACATCCGCGCTGCCTTCCTTGACGATGTAGTCAAGAATGCGCGCGGTTCGATCAGCTTTGAGCATGTCGGGAGTGTAGCTCCAGGTAGGCGCGGTGCCGGTTGCGGTCCGCTTCGGCCCTGCGGGTGGGCCGGGTGGGAGGCCTGCGGCGCTGGGCGGCGCCACAGACCTCCCACCCGGAGTGTCGGATCGTTGTCAGGTCAGGAGGTGGGCGGGGTGCTGAAGGGCGCGGCCCAGGTCTGGTTGGTCTGGATGGCACTCGGCGCGGCGCCGCAGTCGTAGAGGTCCACCGGGGTGCCGGGCGCGGTGGTGGTGCCGCTGTAGACGTCGAGGCACTGGCTGGTGCCGGCGAGCTTCAGGTTGCCGTCCCGGTTGTAGGTCCAGGTCTGCCGGCCGGGAGCGGAGCCGCAGGGTGCGACGCCGACCCACTGGCCCGGTTTTCCGTTGATCGCTCCGGTGGCGGTGCCGCTCTGCGCGGTGAGGCAGAGGTTCGAGGTGCCGTTCTGCAGGAGCTGGACGGAGCCGTCGGTGCCCAGCTGCCACCGCTGGTTGGAGCCGCCGGTGCAGTTGTAGACGTCGACCGGGTTGCCGGTGCCGGTGCCGGAGCGGTAGTTGTCCAGGCAGAGCGAGGCCTTGCCCCAGTCGTCGCGCGAGGCGGTGATCTGGCCGCGCGGGGTGACGGTGCCGCAGCCGTTCTGCGGGGTGATCTTCAGCATCGCGTTGTCGTGCGAGCCGATGGTGAGCGGCACGCTGCCGGTCGAGCTGCTGGTGCTGTGCGCCCACAGGTCGCGCACGTCGTAGCCGCAGCCGGCGCCTACGAGGCCGAGGCTCGACAGGGAGAGCGTGTAGTTGGCGGACGTCGCACCCTTGTTGAGCACCACGACGGCCCGGCTGCCGTCGGCGAGCGGCTTGACCACGACGTCGATGCCGCCGGTCGCGGCCGGCGAGCCGTCGGCGTTCGCGCCGCCGCCGGACACCCGGTAGCCGCCGGCGCCCAGCGGGTCCTGGTCGACCGCGATGACCTCGGGGTTGCCCAGGATCGCCACCGAGGCCTTCAGGTGCGCGGCCTCGCTCGGGTGGGCGGCGAGGTAGGCGGGCTCGAACTTGCGGGCGTCGGTGGAGATCACCAGCGGGGCGGCCAGCGAGGAGAAGAGCGCCATCTGGCTGCGCTCCTCGGCGGTGGTCATGCCGTTGTCGCCGATCAGCAGCATGTCGGCGTCGTTCCAGTTGCCCGGGCCCTGGTAGCGGCTGAGCTCCAGGGTGTTGTCGAAGCTCTGGTAGGCGCCGAAGTTGTAGCCACCGCTGGGCAGCGGCTGGTTCCACGGGTCCTTGCCGTCGCCGTAGTTCCAGATATCCGGGCCGACGCGCCACAACTGGCCCAGCCCGCGCACCGAGTTCATCGAGGCGAACTTGTCCGAGCCGTTGCCGTAGGCGGCCGGCGCGGAGATGTTGAACATCACGTTCGGCGTCGGAGTGCCGGCCTGGTTCGCGTTGGTGACGGCCGTGTTCAGGTCGCCCGACATCCGGGCGTCGAGCGTCTGCATCGGCTCCACCTGCCCGCAGTTGTCGTACTTGAGCTCGTCGACCCCCCAGGAGACGAAGGAGTTCGCGTCGTTCTGCTCGTAGTACTCGCTGCCGTTGGGCAGGTTGGGCGCGGTCGGCGCGGCGGTGCTGCAGGTGTGCGTGCCGGAGGTCTCGTAGATGCCGAACTTGGCGCCGAGGCCGTGCAGGTAGTTGCCGTAGCCGCTCAGCTCGTAGTCGAAGCCCGGCTGCCGGGTGGTGTCGCGGACGTCGGTGGCGCCACCCCAGTTGAGCGCGCCGTGCAGGTAGCCGGAGCTGTTGCGGTACATCCAGCAGTCGTCGACGGTGACCGTCTTGTAGCCGGCACCGATGAGCCCCGCGTCGGACAGGCCCTTGGCGTTGTCCTCCATGTACTGCTGGAACGAGTAGTTCAGCGGGCTGGAACCGTCCAACGGGGCCTGCGGCGTGCAGGTGGCGCGCGCCCAGTTGTTGAAGCCCATCGGCGGGACCGGCGCGATCGGGGTGTTCGGCGTCGCCGCGGACGAGAAGTTCGCGGCCGGCCGGCTGACGCCGTCGTTGGCGGTCGCGGTGCCGGTGCCGAGGAGGCAGCCGGCCGGGATCAGTGCCACGGTCAGCACGGCGAGCAGGGGTCTGCGGAGCGTTCGGATTGCCACGGGGGTGGGCTCCTTGGGCCGAGGGTGGTTGCCGAGCGGCACTGCCGGGCCGCGGTCGGCGACGGCTCGTCATGGGCTGTCGGCGCATGGAGCCGAAGGGTTCTGTCATGGACAGGGACGCCTGACGAGTGGGTGACATAATCTGCGCACTATCAGGACCGAGTCAACAGGAACGCGCACAGGACTACTCGTGCGTGACACCTCGTCACGCGATGCCACCGGCCGCCCTACGCTCCGCCTGCGTTGGGCGGCGAGCACCCAAGGAACGGCGAACGACCTCGGCCGTAGCAGGTCAGACGAGTAGATTTCGGTCCATCGCAACGGTCCCGTAACGACATCTGGACCTGGCGGCCCGCCTCGTGAATACTTCGCGGACGGCAAGGGCTTTCGGAACTGCTCGAACTCTCCAGACTTTGTGCAAGATTGCGCAGTGAGTCCCCGGGTTCACGCAGGGCACCTGGCCGGTCGGGCGAGTCGGCGTGCGGGCACGGCAGCCATCGACACGGCTACCCCCAGGACGGTGTTTCCGAGGGCGACTGCCGGCTCTCAAACCCTCACGAGTGGTACCCGTTCACGGCGCGGGTCCGCAGGCACGAAGGCGGTAACTTCAGTGAACAAGCGCGTACTTGGTCTCTCGGCGGTCTGTGCGATCGGCGCTCTCGCACTCACGGCCTGCGGCAGCGGCAGCAGCGGCGGCAGCACCGCGAGCGGCCCGGTGACCCTCAAGCTCGTCGCGGCCGACTACGGCGACAAGGCGTCCAACAGCTCGACGCTGTACTGGAACGGCGTCGTCAAGGACTTCGAGGCCGCCAACCCGAACATCAAGGTCGACGTTCAGGTGATCAACTGGAACGACATCGACAAGCAGGTCAAGACGATGATCCAGAGCGGCAACATGCCGGACATCCTGCAGACCGGCGGCTATGCCGACAAGGTCGCCGACAACCTGCTCTACGCCACCCCTGACGTCCTGTCCGCCTCCACCGCGAGCAACCTGATCCCCAGCTTCGCCAAGGCCGGCCAGGTCGACGGCACCCAGTACGGCATCCCGTTCGTCTCCTCGGCGCGCGCCTTCTTCTACAACAAGGCGATCTTCGCCCAAGCCGGCATCACCACCCCGCCGCAGACCTGGGACGACGTCAAGAACGACGCCGCGCTGATCAAGGCGAAGGTTCCCGGCGTCACCCCCTACGCGCTGCCGCTCGGCCCCGAGGAGGCGCAGGGCGAGAGCATGATCTGGGAGCTCGGCAACGGCGGCGGCCCCACCGACGGTTCCGGTCACTACTCCCTCAACAGCCAGGCCGACATCGACACCTTCAGCTGGCTGAAGAGCAACCTGGTCGGCCCCGGCCTGACCTACGCCAACCCCGCCACCACCGACCGCAAGACCGCCTTCGCCGACTTCGCCGCGGGCAAGGCCGCCATGCTCAACGGCCACCCCTCGCTGATCCAGATGGCCACGGACGGCAAGGTCGACTACGGCGTGGCGCCGATCCCCGGCAAGACCGGCGCGCTCAAGTCCACCCTGGGCGTGGCCGACTGGATGATGGCCTTCAAGAAGAACGGCCACAAGGACCAGATCAAGAAGTTCCTGGACTTCGCGTACTCCGAGCAGAACACGCTGAAGTTCGACGAGACCTACAACCTGATGCCGGTCACCCAGGACACCCTGCAGGCGATGACCTCCAGCGGCAAGCACCAGGACCTGGCGCCGTTCTTCGCGCTGCTGCCGCAGGCGTCCTTCTACCCGGTGGGCGACACCACGTGGGACACCGTCTCGGCCCAGATGAAGCAGAGCATCGGCACCGCCGTCAGCGGCGACCCGGCCAAGGTGCTGGGCGACCTGCAGAAGAAGGCCCAGGACGCCGTCGCCAACAAGTAGCCCCCGGACGCGGGTGGGAGGAGCACGGGCGCCGGACTGCCGCTCCCCCACCCGCCGCGCACCGCACGTCGAAAGCCGTGCGGCAGGCACTGCCGCACACACACGGAAGGCACCACCCGTGTCCCTCGCCTCCACCGCCCCCAAGGCCCCCGGGCCGAGCCGGGGCGAACCGCCCCGCCGGGCACCGTCAAAGCCGCGGCGCTCGGGCCTCGACAGGCTGGGCCCGCTGCCCTGGATCGCCCCGGCAGTCCTGCTGATCCTGCTGGTCGTCCTGTGGCCCGTCTACGAGATGGTCCACACCTCGTTCCTGAGGATCAGCAGCAGCGGGTTCGTCCGCGGCTCGGCCGGCCTGGACAAGTACCGCAAGCTCTTCGCCGAGTCCGACCTCGGCCATGTCCTGGTCTCCACGGTCATCTGGACCGTCACCGTCGTCGGGCTGACGATGGTGCTCTCGCTGGCCCTGGCGCAGCTGTTCAACCAGCAGTTCCCGGGCCGTCGACTGACCCGCTGGGCGCTGATCGCCCCCTGGGCGGCCTCCGTCCTGATGACCGCCATCGGCTTCAAGTGGATGCTCAACCAGACGGCCGGCGTGCTCAACACCGCGATGACCGACCTCGGCCTGATCAGCGGCCCCCAGGACTGGCTCGGCAAGCCCTCCACCGCCTGGCCGTGGATGATGTTCGTCGCCGTCTTCGTCTCGCTGCCCTTCACCACCTACACCCTGCTGGCCGGACTGCAGACCGTCCCCGGCGAGGTGTACGAGGCCGCTCGGGTCGACGGCGCGTCCACCTGGCAGACCTACCGCAAGATCACCCTGCCGCTGCTGCGACCGGCCTTCCTGGTCGGCGTGGTGATCAACCTGATCAACGTCTTCAACTCCTTCCCGATCATCTGGGGCATGACGCAGGGCGGACCCAGCAGTGCCACGGCCACCACGACGGTCTTCATGTACCAGCTGAAGGACACCGACATCGGCGAGTCCGCAGCGATGTCGGTGGTCAACTTCGCCCTGGTCGTGGTCATGGTTCTGGCCTTCCTCAAGGCCAGCCGCTGGAAGGAGGACGAGAGCTGATGGACCGTCAGACAGCTTCCATCAAACCGAGGTTGCGGCCGCGCACGATGGTCGTCGCCGCCATCGCCTGGCTGCTGGCCGCGGTCTTCCTGCTGCCGTACGCCGAGATGGTGATCACCGCCCTGCGGCCCGCCGACGAACTGCGCGACCCGAGCTACCTCCCCCACCACTTCGCGTGGTCCAACTTCATCAACGTCTGGCGCGACTCCACCCTCGGCGACAACCTGCAGGTCACCCTGCTGGTGGCGGCCGGCTCCACGCTGCTGGCCCTGCTGGTCGCGCTGCCCGCCGCGTACTACACCGCGCGGATCAAGTACCGCGGACGCAAGTACTTCCTGCTGCTCGTCCTGGTCACCCAGATGTTCCAGCCCACCTCGCTGCTGGTCGGCCTGTACCGCGAGTTCTTCCAGCTCGACATGCTCAACTCCGTCTGGACGCTGATCCTGTGCAACGCCGCCTTCAACCTGGCGTTCGCGATCTGGATCCTCACCGCCTACATCTCCTCGATCCCGGTGGAGTTGGAGGAGGCCGCGATGATCGACGGCCTCGGGCGGCTCAGCGTGCTGCGCCGGGTGGTCCTGCCGCTGGCCATGCCGGGCGTGGTCACCGCCGTCATCTTCACCTTCATCTCGGCCTGGAACGAGTTCGTGATGGGCCTGACCCTCTCGACCGTCCCCACCAGCCAGCCGCTCACGGTCGGCATCAACAGCTTCATCGGCGACTACACCGTCCAGTGGAACTACCTCTTCGCCGGATCGGTCATCGCCATCCTGCCGGTGGTCGTCCTCTTCGCGTTCATCGAGCGCCAGGTGGTTTCCGGACTGACCGCCGGCTCGGTGAAGTAGCCACCACGCCGCCGCCCCAACTCGCGCCCCAGCCCGATCCGCTCCGAAGGAGCCCCCGCATGACCACCGCCACGCCCTCGCGCACCTCAGTCGAGATCGCTTCCCAGCCCGCCTGCTGGCGCCAGGCCGCCTCCTCACTCACCCAGCACGCCTCCGCCCTGCCCCGCCGCGGCGAGCGCGTCGCGGTCGTCGGCTGCGGCACCTCCTGGTTCATGGCCCAGGCCTACGCCGTGCTGCGGGAGAGCGGCGGCCACGGCGTGACGGACGCCTTCGCCGCCTCGGAGTTCCCGCAGGGGCGCGGCGGCTACGACCGGATCCTCGCCATCTCCCGCTCCGGCACCACGACCGAGGTGCTGGACCTGCTGGGCCGGGCGCGCGCCGCGGGCGTGCGCACCGCAGCCATCACCGCCGACCCCGCGACCCCGATCATGACGGCCGCCGACGAGGTCGCGGTGCTGGACTTCGCCGACGAGGAGTCGGTGGTGCAGACCCGCTTCGCCACCACCGTGCTCGCCCTGCTCCGCGCCCACTTGGAGGCCGAGGGCGCGCTGCCGGCCGGCGTGCCCACCCTCGCCCGGGCTGCGGACGACGCCGAGCGGGCCATCGGCACCCCGTTGGCCGCCGAGGCGTGCGACGCCGAGCAGATCACCTTCCTGGGGAGCGGCTGGACGTACGGGCTGGCGCTGGAGGCGGGGCTGAAGATGCGTGAGGCGGCCGGCGCCTGGACCGAGGCCTACCCGGCCATGGAGTACCGGCACGGGCCGATCAGCATCACCCGGCCCGGGCGGGTGGCATGGATGTTCGGCTCGCTGCCGCCCGGGCTGGCCGGTGACATCGAGCGGGTCGGCGGCACCCTGGTCGCCGACTCGCAGCACGCCGCCGGGGACTTGGACCCGCTGGCCGACCTGGTCCGGGCCCAGCGGCTGGCGGTCGCGGTCGCCGAGGCTCGCGGCTACGACCCCGACCGGCCGCTGAACCTCACCCGGTCGGTCGTGCTGGACGACGCCGATGCGTGAGGGCCCCGACCCGGGCGACTGCGTGATCGCCCTGGACATCGGCGGCACCGGTATGAAGGGCGCGCTGCTGGACCGCAGCCTGCGGCCCTTGCAGACGGTTCGCCGGGCGACCCCCCGGGGTGCCGGCCCGGGCGCGGTGGTGGACGAGATCGCCGCCACGTTGCGCGCGCTCGCCCAGCAGGCCGCCGGACTCGGACTGATGGTCCGTCACGGCGGGGTCGTCGTCCCCGGCATCGTCGATGAGGACCGCGCCCGCGCCGTCTCCTCGGCCAACCTCGGCCGGCGCGACCTCCCGCTCGCCGACCTCCTCGAACAGCGCACCGGACTGCCCGTGGCCCTGGGCCACGACGTCCGGGCCGGCGGGTGTGCCGAAGCCGTTCTCGGAGCTGCGCGCGGCGCGGTCAGCGACACCACGGCGCCCTTCGAGTTGACGGGGAGTCGGGCACCGTGATTCTCACCGTCACCCTCAACGCGGCCCTGGACGTCACCTACTTCGTCGACAGCCTGGTCCCCCACAGCTCACACCGCGTCGACACCGTCCACGAACGCGCCGGCGGCAAGGGCATCAACGTCTCCCGGGTGCTCACCGCCCTGGGGCGACCGACGACGGTGACCGGGCTCGCGGGCGGCCCGACGGGCACCGCGCTGCGCGCCGAACTGCACGAGGCCGGCCTGCGCGACGAACTGGTTCCCATCGCGGGCGACTCCCGACGCACCGTCACCATCGTCTCCCGCGAGGACGGCGACGCCACCGTCTTCAACCAGGCCGGGCCGGTCGTTCAGCCGGCCGACTGGACGGACTTCGGCACCCGCTACGCACGGCTGGTCCGCTTCGCCGACGTTGTCGTGCTCTCCGGCAGCCTCCCTCCCGGCCTGCCGCCCGACGCGTACGCGCAGCTCATCGCGGTGGCCGCGGCGGCAGGGGCCGCCACCGTCCTGGACACCAGCGGCCCGGCGCTGCTGGCCGCGCTGAGCGCCGGGCCCGACGTGGTCAAACCCAACGCCGCCGAACTCACCGCGGTCACCGGCTGCCAGGACATCGCGGCCGCGGCCGCCGAACTGCGTACCCTCGGCGCCCGCGCGGTGGTGGCCTCCCGCGGCCCGGACGGGCTGCACGCGCTGACCGCGCAGGGCAGTTGGCAGGCCGCACCCCCCGAGCAGCTCAGCGGCAACCCCACCGGAGCGGGCGACGCGTGCGTCGCCGCCCTCGCCGCCGGGCTCGCGGCCGGCGCGCCGTGGCCCGACACCCTGCGCGAGGCCGTGGCCCTCTCGGCTGCCGCCGTTCTCTGTCCCGTCGCCGGCGACTTCGACGGCCAGACCTACCACCGCCTGCGCACCACCGTTCCTGTGGAGGAGATCCATGACGCTCACCCCGACCGATGAGATAGCCCGAGCCGCCACCGAAAGCACTGTGGGCGTAGGCGCGTTCAACGTCGTCCAGCTCGAGCACGCGCAGGCCATCGTGGCCGGCGCCGAGGCGGCCGGGCGCCCGGTGATCCTCCAGATCAGCGAGAACACCGCCCGCTACCACGGCGCCCTCGAACCGATCGCGCTCGCCTCGCTCGCCACTGCCCGGGCCGCGAGCGTCCCCGTGGCCGTCCACCTCGACCACGCCGAATCGGTCGACCTCGTGCGCGAGGCCGTCGAACTCGGCTTCACCTCGGTCATGTTCGACGCCGCCAAGCTCCCCTACGCGGAGAACGTCGCCGCCACCCGGGAGATCGCCGCGTACTGCCGCAGCAGGGGTGTCTGGGTCGAGGCCGAACTCGGCGAGGTCGGCGGCAAGGACGGCGCCCACGCTCCCGGTGTGCGCACCGACCCCGCCGAGGCCGAGGAGTTCGTCGGCGCGACGGGCGTGGACGCCCTCGCCGTTGCCGTGGGCAGCTCCCACACCATGCTCACCCGCGACGCCGTCCTCGACTTCGCCCTCATCTCCCGCCTGCGCGACGCCGTGCCCGTGCCGCTCGTGCTGCACGGCTCCTCCGGCGTCAGCGACATCGACCTCGCCGAGGCCGTCCGGGCGGGCATGACGAAGGTCAACATCTCCACCCACCTGAACAAGACGTTCACCCAGGCCGTTCGCGCATACCTCGACACACATGCCGAGGCCGCCGACACCCGCAAGTACCTCGGCCCCGCCCGCGACGCCGTCGCGGCGGAGGTGGCGCGGCTACTGCGGGTCCTTTCCACAATCTGACACACCCGACCTGCGAGCCCGAACCCGGCCACTGACCCGGCCCATCCGCCTCGCGGCCGGGTCGGACATCCTGGATCACTGACGCTTCGTCAGCGAGTCCTCGGTCAGCAGCCGGCGCCGGGCTGGACGGGCTTGAGGGCGACGAGGTAGCCGTCCACCGCGTCGGTGACGCAGCTGTCGCTTCGCCCATAGGCGGTGTGGCCAAGGCCGTTGAAGGTGAGCAGCATGCCGCCGGGCACTGGGAGGCGGGGCTCTTCGCGTCCTCGTACGGGGTCGCCGCGTCTCCGGTGGTGCCCACCACCAGGACCAGGGCAGCCGTGCCACGGCCCACCGATCGGTTCGTCCGCTCATGTCCTCGCACTGCCCTGCTCCGTCCCACTTCAGCCAACTGCTGCGGCCGAGAGCCAGACCGAGCCACCATGAGGAATTCATGAGGACGTCAGCGGCTGTCCTCAGCCGACCGTGAACCGCGTTCGTCCCGCCCCTGGGCACAGGGCTTCACTCCCCCAATAATGTGCATGCCAGGATCGGCGAACCTTCATGGCTACCAAGGGAGTTCCATCATGGATCTGACCGGACCTCAACTGAGTCGGCGTACCTTCACCCGGTCGGCGGTCGTGCTCAGCGCAGCAGGCGCGCTAGCCGGGCTCGGCGCTCTCGGCACCGCCCGGGCCGCCTCGTCGCCCGGCGGCGCCGACTGGCTGGCCGCCCTGCCCGACAGCGCACCGCTGGCCCGGCTGACCATCCCCGGCACCCATGACACCTGCGCCCTCTACGACGGCCCGCTCGTCCAGTGCCAGACCCTGTCCGTGCCCGACCAACTCACCGCCGGCATCCGCTTCCTGGACATGCGCTGCCGGGCGATCAACGGCGTCTTCGCGATCCACCACTCGCAATTTTTTCAGAACATCTTCTTCGGCGACGTCCTCAACGACTGCCAGGCCTTCCTCGCCCAACACCCGGGCGAGACCGTGCTGATGCGGGTCAAGCAGGAGTATTCGACGATCTCCGACGCGGACTTCGCAGCCATCTTCAACACCTATCTCAGCCGCTGGCCCGGCCTGTTCTGGATGGAGAACCGCATCCCGACCCTCGGCGAGGTGCGCGGCCGGGTCGTGCTGCTCGCCGACAACGGCGGCCTGCCGGGCATCGGTTGGAACGGTCCGCTGATGGACCTGGAGGACGACTACGACATCGGCACCATCTTCGACTTCAACGGGCGCAAGTGGCCCGAAGTCTCCGCCCACCTGAGCGCGGCCGAAGCCGCCACCGATCCGCAGCGGCTGTTCATCACCTTCACCTCCTCCTCCGGCTGGGGCCTGTGGCCGCGCCAGGCGGCGGACGCCATGAACTCCGAGCTGTCCGGCTACCTCGCGGGGCTCGACCACGCCAGCCGCCCGGCGCTGGGCGTCGTCCCGATGGACTTCGTCACCACGACCTCACCGGCCGCCTGGTACGGGCTCAACTTCGGCGCCTGACTTCGGTGCCTGACGGAGGGGCTTCCAGGCCCCTCCGCTGCCTCTTTCCGGGTGAAGCTACGGGCCCGCCGCAGCATCTCCCCAAATCGGAACGGATCGTGGCATAACGTACCCGGTTGGAACTGCGGCGCTGCCCTTCCAGTCGCACGAACACGCAGGTGGACTCCCGGCGGCCGGACCACGCCACAGCCTCCGAGCAGGACGTTTCCACCGATCCCCGAAGGAGCAGCAGATCGTGCGAAGGATCCTCCTCACCGGCGTGGCCGCGGCCACCGCCCTCGCGGCGGCGGCCGTGTGCGCCCCGGCAGCCACAGCCTCCGCCACCGCGCGCGCGGACGACGGCCGACCGCACGCCCACCACGCCGTGTTCGCGCAGACCAACAATCCCGCCGGCAACCAGGTGGTCGCCTACCACCGCGCGGACGACGGGCGACTCACCCAGACGGCGGTGTACGACACCGGCGGCCTCGGTGGCATGCTGCAAGGCTCGGTCGCCGACCACCTGGCCTCGCAGGGCTCGCTGACCTACGACCCGGAGCACGCACTGCTGTACGCGGTGAATGCCGGCAGCAACACCGTCTCGGTGTTCTCCGTGGACGGCGATCGGCTGAAGCTGGTCGAGCAGGTCGAGTCCTGCGGCACCTTCCCGGTCAGCGTCGCGGTGCACGGCGACGTGGTCTATGTGCTCAACGCGCTGAACGGCGGCTCGATCCAGGGCTACCGTGTGATGGACGGACACCTGAAGAGGAAGGCGCACTGGAACCGCGCCCTGGGCCTGGACCCCAACGCCACACCGCAGTTCACCAACACCCCGGGGCAGGTCGGCTTCCTTGCCGACGGCTCGCAGTTGGTGGTCACCACCAAGGCCAACGGCAACGCCATCGACGTCTTCGCGCTCGACTCCTCCGGGGCTCCCTCCGACTCCCCCACGGTCACCACCGTGCCGGGCGCGGTGCCGTTCGGTTTCGTGCCCAACGGGCGGCACGGCCTGTTCCTGACCGAGGCCGGCCCGAACATGCTCGCCACCTTCCGGGTCCGGGCCGACGGCAGGGCCGCCGAGAAGGCTTCCGTGGCCACCGGCCAGTCCGCCACCTGCTGGGTCGTTGCGGTGGGCGACCTGCTCTTCGTCTCGAACGCGGGCAGTTCGACCCTCACCGGCATCCGCACCGCCGACCACGGCCGACAGCTCACCCTCCTCGGCAACACGCCCACCGACCCCGGCACGACCGACTCGGCCGTCTCCAGCGACGGCCACCACCTCTACGTCCAGACCGGCGTCAACGGCATCATCGACGAGTTCACCATCAACGACGACGGCTCGCTCACCCCGATCGGCTCGCAGACCGTCCCGGGCGGCGTCGGCGGCGAGGGCATCGTCGCTTTCTGAGCCTCGCTCACGCGTCTTCCGCCCTCGGGCGGGAGACGCCCTTGAGGCGGGAGACGCCCGTTCGCACTGCCCCGGCTCACCGGAGGCTCGGGACCCCCTCACCCTCAGGTACTGACACCTCGTCAGCCACCTCGGCCTTGCGGTCCATCGCACGCCACTCGGGCCGCAGGCCGGTCAGGTTGGTGACCAGCGCATAGGCGATACCGCCGATCAGCAGCGCCGGCACCAGGCCGGCCGCACCGACCACGAACCCGGCGAGGATCCCGCCCAGCGGGATACCGGCCCAGCCGAGCGCGTCACCGATCGCGCCCACCCGGCCGAGCATGTGGCGCGGGATCCGCTCGTAGTCGATCGCGCCCAGGATCGGGTTGATGAAGCCGGCGGAGAAGCCGTTGCAGACGAAGACCACCACGATCACGGGCAGCGGCAGCCCGAGCGCCAGCGCGATGAACCGGGGCGCACCGGCGAACAGGAAGGCCAGGAAGAAGACCAGCCGCCGGGGCAGCTTGTGGGCGATGGCCGTGGCGATCAGGCTGCCGCCCACCGCCGCGAACCCGCTCGCCGCGAACAGCAGGCCGAGCACGCTCGCGTTGTGTCCCGACCGCTCGACCCAGACCGGCAGCAGCACCGAGGTGAACGCCGCGTCCAAGAGGTTGGTGGCGGTCACCATCGCCGTGAGGGCGAACAGCAGGCGATCGGAGCGCAGGAACGCCAGCCCCTCGCCGAACCGCCGCCAGTAGCCTGGCTCCTGCTCCACCCGGTCCGTCTCAGCGGGTGCCGCCGGGGCTGTGGGCGCACCGCTGCCGTGCGGCAGGCCGAAGGCGACGACCAGTGCGACCACCACGAACGAGCCCGCGTTGACCAGCACCGCGAGCATCGGCCCGCAGAACGTCACCAGCAGTCCGCCGACCGCTGGTCCGAGAGTTCCCTGGGACAGCCGTTCGGCCACCGAGACCAGTCCGCTGGCCCGTTCCAGTGGCTGCCCGGCACGCTCGGCGAGTTCCGGCACCATCACGTACTTGGCGAGGTCGCCCGGCCCGCGCACGGTGCCCAACAGGGCGGCGAGCACCAGCAGCAGCGGAAAGGAGAGTAGCCCGGCCGCGTGCAGCAGGGGCACCAGGCCGGCGGCGACGGCGCTGAGCAGGTCGGCGGTGACCGAGACCCTGCGGGCCCCGACCCGATCGACCAGCGGTCCGTTCAGCGCCTTGGAGATCACATACGGCGTCAACTCGCAGGCGGCGACCAGGCCCGTGCGGGCCGCGCTGCCAGTGCTGACCAGGACGAACCAGGGCAGCGCGATGGCGGCGACCCGGGTACCCAGCAACGAGACGCCGTTGGCGAGGAGCAGGCGGGTGAGCGGACGCGGCGTCCAGGTTAACGACTTCACTGGCCTGCCTCCGGGAGTTCCGGGATCTGCTGGATGATCAGGCCGATGCGTGCGGTGCCCTCGGGTGCGGCATCGGCGGCCTCGGGCAGGTCGCGGCGGTAGCGTCGGACCACCTCGACGAGTTCGGCGTTCAGCTGCTGGGCCTCCTCGGGCGTCAGGCGCAGCGACCAGTCGCTGAGGTCGAAGGTCTCCCGCCATGGACTGGCCATCGTCGGCAGTTCGTTGACGGCGCGTTGGACCCGCAGGGTGTGGGCGGCGATGACCGACTGCAGGTACTCCTGGCCGGCCTCGCTGTTGGCCAGTTCGAGGTCGTTGAGGCTGGTCCCGGCGTGCAGTGCCCGCCACCAGCGCTCCCGGCCGTTGCCGCGCTCGGTGTCCTCGACCACGAAGCCGGCGGCGGCGAGTTGGCGCAGGTGGTAGCTGGTCGCACCCGAGGTGAGCCCGAGCCCGGCGGCCAACTTGGTGGCGGTGGATGGTCCGTGGCGGCGCAGCAGGCCGAGCAGCCGGACCCGGACGGGGTGGGCCAGGGCTCGTAGGCCCTTGGCGTCGAGGACGACGAGGTTGGGCGTGGGGTCGCTCATGCGGTTCACCGTAGACCGCAAAGAGATGTTTGCAAAGGGTTCTTTGCGATCAATCGCAAAGAACCCTTTGCGGTTGCCGGGGCTGACCGGGGAGACGCACGGGCCCGGGACCTCAGAAGTCGCCGGCCCTGCTCTCCACCAAGGCGTCGAGCCCGGAGGGCGGGCGGTCGAGGAGGGCCGCGACGTCCCCGGTCGAGCGGTCGTACCGGTTCTCACCGTGCAACCTGGCCATCGTGGCGATGTGCTCGCCCACGTGCGGATCCAGGCCGGCCGGCGCCAGTTCCTCAGTGCGCCACCGCTCGTACGGAACGTCGACGTACTCCACCGGACGGCCCAGGATCCCGGACAGTTCAGCGGCGATGGCGGCCATGTCCCGCGACGCCGCCCCGGTCAACTCGTAGACGTGCCCGACATGCGGTCCCGGGTCGGTCAGCACCCGGACGGCCACGTCGGCCACGTCCCGGGCGGCGACCGGCGAGGTTCGCGCGGTGCCGAACGGCAGGCGGATCGTGCCGTCCCGCCGGATCGAGGCAGCGGCGAGGACGGCGAACAGCGGATTCTCCATGAAAACCGTGGGCCTCAGGTGCGTCACCGGCAGGCCCGACCAGTCCAGGACGTGCTCGGCAAGCCAGTGCTGGTGCTGCTGGCGGGACTCGGCCGTACTGGTCAGGTCCATCTGCGAGACCGTCATCTGGGACATGTCGACCAG
Organism: Kitasatospora sp. GP30; assembly: GCF_029892145.1. Taxonomy (NCBI): domain Bacteria; kingdom Bacillati; phylum Actinomycetota; class Actinomycetes; order Kitasatosporales; family Streptomycetaceae; genus Kitasatospora; species Kitasatospora sp. GP30. The sequence goes on along the minus strand of NZ_JARZAH010000005.1, from coordinate 181,708 downwards.
CACCTCGACCCGGCCCGCCGCCAGCGCTGCGGCCGCCACCGTGGCCGTGGCCTCCAGGTAGGACGGGGACACGCTCATGGTGAAGAGGATCCGCCGGCAGCCGTCCACGGCCTCCGCGACATCGGCTCCGCGCGTCAGGTCGCCCACCACCACCTCGACACCGTCCATCGCGCGCAGCGCCCGCGCCCGCTCGTCCTCCCGGTGCACCATGGCCCGCACCGCCACTCCCGACGAGCTCAGCCGGGCCACCACCCGGTGGCCGACACCGCCCACGCCCCCACCGGCACCGGTCACCAGGATCGGTCGCTGCTCGGCCATGAACCCTCCGTCCCTCGCACCCGCGACAACTCGTCCCTGCCCCCGGGCAGGCCTCACTGGCTGGTCAGCACGCTGAAGTGGGACACCTCCGGCGGATGCTCCAGATAGCCGAGCTCGCCCTCCGACCCGACCGGCCGCATCGCCCACATCGGCCCCGCGTACCCGCGCAGCGCCTCCTCGTCGCGCCAGCGGGTGACCACCAGCACCCGGTGCGTGCTGTCCGGCAGTGAGCGCAGCAGTTCGCCGCCCAGGTAGCCGTCGAGCCCGACCAGCTGCGGCATCACCTGGGTCTGCAGCACCGCACAGAACTCGGCGACCATCCTGGGCGCGACCTGCGCCTCCCAGATCCGCACGATCATCGCTGCCTCCGACTGGAAGCGGGGGTTCCCTGCTGTCCAGTATCGGTTGACCGGGCGGCACCGGCCCCACCAGGGCGCCAAGACCGCGGCGGCACCAAGCAGGCGCTCGCCCCCCGGCGTCCGCCGCCATGCGCACCTGCCATCGACACGCGCAAGCTTGTGCGGAACAGGCCCGCCGTCGCCTGGCCGGAGGTACGCTGGCGGGCAACTCGGCCGGGACCGTGGGGGTGCGGTCAGGCCACACGGAGTACAGGGTGATCCTGAGTGGCGGTCTTTCTGCTGGCGGTCGGCGCTGCCTGCTGCCTCGGCCTCGGCTTTGTTCTGCAACAGCACGCGGCGCAACTCGCCCCGCGCGCCGACCTGCTGCGCTGGCGGCTGCTGCTCGACCTGTGCCGGATCCCCGAGTGGCTGCTCGGCATCGGCATCATGATCATCGGCCTGGTGCTCAGCGCACTGGCACTGGGGTCGGGCGAGGTCTCCCAGGTGGAACCGGTGCTGACCAGCAACCTGGTCTTCGCGATGGCACTGGCCAGTCGGATCTCCCGGCAGCGGCTGGGCCGCTCCGGTTGGGGCGGGGTGGTGCTGCTCGGTGTGGGGGTGACCGCCTTCATCCTGGCCGGCGACCCGCGCGGCGGCGGGCGGACGGCCGACGAACTGCGGCACTGGCTCGTCGTCGGCATCGTCGCCGGGCTGGCGCTGCTGCTGGTCTCGCTGGCCCGCCGGCTGCCGCTGTTCGAGGAGGCGACCATCCTGGCGCTGGCGGCCGGGCTGCTGTACGGGTTGCAGGACGCGCTGACCCGGGCCACCGCGAGCATCGCGGACAGCGGCGGGGTGCTCTCCGTCCTGCACCGCTGGCAGCCGTACGCGGTGGTCGCCCTGGGCGTCTTCGGGCTGCTGCTGGTGCAGAGCGCCTTCGAGGCGGCACCGCTGCGGATATCGCTCCCGGCACTCACCGCCGCCCAGCCCCTGGCCGGCATCGCCTGCGCGGTGGGTTTCCTGGGCGACCGGCTGCGGGTCACCCCGGGCGCGCTCACCTGGGAGGTGCTGGGGCTGCTGGCGATGGTGACCGGCGTCGTGGTGATCGGCCGGCACCCGTCGATGCCGGCGGCCTGCGGGGGCGGGCCGGAACGCAACAACGGCTCCCCGGCGCCACCGGGCGAGTGATCCGCGGCTGACCCATCCGGTCGACCGTCCCGGCACAGCGCACGCACTCGTGCCGACGCGACCGGCGGAGTGTCAGGGGTTCCACCGGGTTCGAGGCTTCCCCTGACAGACTGTCGGGATTCGATCACCCTCCGCACGGGGAGCAATCAGGGATACCAACCGCCCGCCCCGTCACCCGTTCGCCGGGTTGACCGGGGGCCTGCCAGTCGCCTGTGCCTCACCAGCCCTTCAGGAGCGGTTCCCATGTCGCAGTCGCCGTCACAGTCACCGTCGCAACTACCGCAGCCCGCCCCCGCCCAGATCGTCCGCGCCGCGCTGGTCCAGGCCCGCTGGACCGGCGACCAGGCCTCGATGCTCGACCTCCACGAGCGGTACGCCCGTGAGGCGGCGGCGCAGGGGGCACGGATCATCGGCTTCCAGGAGGTCTTCAACTCGCCGTACTTCTGCCAGGTGCAGGAGCCGGAGCACTACCGCTGGGCCGAGCCGGTGCCGGACGGCCCGACCGTCACCCGGATGTCCGCGCTGGCGGCCGAACTGGGCCTGGTGATGGTGGTACCGGTCTACGAGGTGGAGCAGCCCGGCATCTACTACAACACCGCCGCCGTGATCGACGCCGACGGCCGCTTCCTCGGCAAGTACCGCAAGCACCACATCCCGCAGCTCAAGGGGTTCTGGGAGAAGTACTACTTCAAGCCCGGCAACCTCGGCTGGCCGGTGTTCGACACCGCCGTCGGCAGGGTGGGCGTCTACATCTGCTACGACCGGCACTTCCCGGAGGGCTGGCGGGCGCTCGGCCTGGCGGGCGCGCAGATCGTCTACAACCCGTCCGCGACCAGCCGCAGCCTGTCCTCCTACCTCTGGCAGCTGGAGCAGCCGGCCGCCGCCGTGGCCAACGCGTACTTCATCGCGGCCATCAACCGGGTCGGCACCGAGGAGTACGGCGACAACGACTTCTACGGCACCTCGTACTTCGTCGACCCGCGCGGCCAGTTGGTCGGTGAGGCGGCCTCCGACAAGGAGGAGGAGCTGCTGGTGCGCGACCTCGACCTGGGTGCGATCGAGCAGGTCCGGCAGCAGTGGGCGTTCTACCGCGACCGGCGCCCGGAGGCGTACGGCCCGCTGACCGAGGCCTGAGGGGGCGGCAGATGACGGATCGTCAGCGAATCGGCAGCACTGCCGCGCTGCGCAAGCGCCACCGCGGCGTCCTGCCCGCCTGGTTGGCGACGTACTACCGGGAGCCGATCGAGCTGACCCACGGCGAGGGCCGCCACGTCTGGGACGCCGAGGGCAACCGGTACCTGGACTTCTTCGGCGGCATCCTCACCACCATGACCGCGCACGCGCTGCCCGAGGTCACCGAGGCGGTCGCCGCTCAGGCCGGCCGGATCCTGCACACGTCCACGCTCTATTTCTCCTCCCCCATGGTGGAGTTGGCCGAGCAGATCGCGGAGCTCTCCGGGATCCCGGACGCCAAGGTGTTCTTCACGACCTCCGGCACCGAGGCCAATGACGCGGCGCTGCTGCTGGCCACCGCCTACCGGCGCTCCAACCAGGTGCTGGCGCTGCGCAACAGCTACCACGGCCGATCCTTCTCCACCGTCGGCATCACCGGCAACACCTCGTGGTCGCCGACCAGCCTCTCCCCGCTGCAGACCCTCTACGTGCACGGCGGGGTGCGCGACAGCGGGCCCTACGCCCGGTTCTCCGACGCCGAGTTCATCGCCGCCTGCGTCGAGGACCTGGAGGACATGCTCGGTCAGGCGGAGGGCACGGTGGCCGCGCTGATCGCCGAGCCGATCCAGGGAGTCGGCGGCTTCACCCACGGTCCGGACGGGTTGTTAGCGGCCTTCAAGGAGGTGCTGGACCGGCACGGCATCCTGTGGATCAGCGACGAGGTGCAGACCGGCTGGGGCCGCACCGGCGACCACTTCTGGGGCTGGCAGGCGCACGGGCAGTCCGGCCCGCCGGACGTCCTCACCTTCGCCAAGGGCATCGCCAACGGCATGTCGATGGGCGGCGTGGTGGCCCGGGCCGAGGTGATGGACTGCCTGGACGCCAACTCCATCTCCACCTTCGGCGGCAGCCCGATCACCTGCGCGGCCGCGCTCGCCAACCTGCGCCACCTGCTCGCCCACGACCTGCAGGCGAACGCCCGGCGCACCGGGGCGCTGCTGCGCTCGGCGCTGGAGTCGGCCGAGTTGCCGGTGGTGCGCGAGGTGCGCGGGCGCGGCCTGATGATCGGCGTCGCACTGCGGGACGCCGCCGCGGCCACCGCAGCCCTGGAGCACGCCCGCGAGTTGGGGCTGCTGATCGGCAAGGGCGGCCGGTCCGGTGACACGCTGCGGATCGCCCCGCCGCTGAGCCTGACCGACGCGGAGGCCCGCGAGGGCGCCGACCTACTGATCGAGGCACTGCGGAGGGCAGGAGCATGAGCCGGGTCCACATCACCAACGGGTTGGTCATCACGGCCGCCGACGAGTTGCGGGCCGATGTGCTGATCGAGGATCAGACGGTCGTCGCCCTCGCCGCCACCGGCAGCGCCGCGGCGTCCGGTTGGCAGGCCGACACCGTCATCGACGCGACCGGCCGCTATGTCATTCCGGGCGGCGTGGACGCGCACACCCACATGGAGCTGCCGTTCGGCGGTACCCAGGCGTCGGACACCTTCGAGACCGGCACCCGGGCCGCCGCCTGGGGCGGCACCACCACCATCGTGGACTTCGCGGTGCAGCCCATGGGCGGCTCGCTGCGGGCCGGCCTGGACACCTGGCATGCCAAGGCCGAGGGCAACTGCGCCATCGACTACGCCTTCCACACCATCGTCTCGGACGTCAACGACGCGGTGCTCAAGGAGATGGACCAGCTCACCGACTCCGGCGAGGCCACCTCCTTCAAGCTGTTCATGGCCTACCCCGGCGTCTTCTACAGCGACGACGGGCAGATCCTGCGGGCCATGCAGCGGGCCGCCCAGAGCGGTTCGCTGATCATGATGCACGCCGAGAACGGCATCGCCATCGACGTCCTGGTGGCGCAGGCACTGGCCGCCGGGCGCACGGATCCGCTGCACCACGGCGAGGTGCGGCGGGAGTTGCTGGAGGCCGAGGCCACCCACCGGGCGATCAAGCTGGCCCAGGTGGCCGGTGCGCCGCTCTACGTGGTGCACGTCTCGGCGGCCTCGGCGGCGGCCGAACTGGCCGCCGCCCGCGACCAGGGCCTGCCCGTCTTCGGCGAGACCTGCCCGCAGTACCTCTTCCTCTCCGTCGACAAGTTGGCCGAGCCCGACTTCGAGGGTGCCAAGTACGTCTGCTCCACCCCGCTGCGACCCCGCGAGCACCAGGCGGAGCTGTGGAAGCGGCTGCGGACCGACGACCTCCAGGTGGTCTCGACCGACCACTGCCCGTTCTGCTTCGTCGGGCAGAAGGAGCTCGGGCGGGACGACTTCTCCAAGATCCCCAACGGGCTTCCCGGGGTGGAGAACCGGATGGACCTGCTGCACCAGGCGGTGGTGGACGGCCGGATCTCCCGGCGCCGCTGGATCGAGATCGCCTGTGCCGCGCCTGCCCGGATGTTCGGCCTCTATCCGCGCAAGGGCACCATCGCCCCGGGCGCCGACGCCGACGTGGTGATCTACGACCCCGAGGCCGAGCAGACGATCTCCGCCGCCACCCACCACATGAACGTGGACTACTCGGCGTACGAGGGGCAGCGGATCCGGGGCGCGGTGCGCACCGTGCTCTCCCGGGGGACCGTCGTGCTGGACGACGGCCGGTGGCTCGGGCGCGCCGGGCACGGGCGGTTCCTGCGGCGCGGCACCTGCCAGTACCTCTGACGCTCTTCCAGTGCTCTGTGATCCTCTCCGTTCACTCTGACCCTTCGCTCTGACTCTCTCTGTTCGCCCTGACCCTCTCTCAGGAACGGTGGTTGGCCGATGGACATCGGGCTCGTGCTCCAGACCGATCCGCCCGCACGGCTGGTGGTGGAGCGGATGCGCCGCGCCGAGGCGGCGGGCTTCAGCCACGGCTGGACCTTCGACTCCGCCGTGCTCTGGCAGGAACCTTTTGTGATCTACAGTCAGATCCTGGCGCAGACCGAGCGGTTGACGGTCGGCCCGATGGTCACCAACCCGTCCACCCGCAGCTGGGAGGTGACCGCCTCGACGTTCGCCACCCTGAACGACATGTTCGGCAACCGCACGGTCTGCGGGATCGGCCGCGGCGACTCCGCGATGCGGGTGGCCGGGCGGCAGCCGGCCACCCTGGCCCGGCTGAGCGAGGCGATGCGGGTGATCAAGGGGCTCGCCGAGGGCCGCAGCGTCGAGCTGGACGGCACCGAGCTCCAGCTGCCCTGGGTGCGGGACGGCCGGCTGCCGGTCTGGATGGCCGCGTACGGCCCGAAGGCGCTGGCGCTCGCCGGGCATCAGGCGGACGGCTACATCCTGCAGTTGGCCGACCCGTTCCTCACCGAGTACATGATCAAGGCGGTCCGCCGGGCCGCCGCCGAGGCCGGCCGGGACCCGTCCTCGGTCACCATCTGCGTGGCGGCACCCGCCTACGTCACCGCCGACGACTCCCCCGCAGCGCTCGCGCACGCGCGGGAGCAGTGCCGGTGGTTCGGCGGCATGGTCGGAAACCATGTGGCCGACCTGGTCCGGCACTACGGCGAGCACTCCGAGCTGGTGCCGGAGGCGCTGACCGACTACATCAAGGGCCGCCAGGGGTACGACTACGCGCACCACGGGCGGGCCGGCAACCCCGACACCGCCTTCGTGCCGGACGAGATCGTGGACCGGTTCTGCCTGCTCGGCCCGGTCGAGGCGCAGTTGGCCAGGTTGGCGCGGCTGCGCGAGCTGGGCGTGGACCAGTTCGCGGTCTACGCGATGCACGACGCGATCGAGCCGACCATCGACGCGTACGGCAGCGAGATCATCCCGCGGCTCTGACCCGGTCGGCGGGGGCGTGAGCGCGGCCGCGCCCCGGCCACGGGGGCGCGAGCGTGGCCCTGGGCCGGCCACAGGGGCGCGAGCGCGGCCCTGCCCCGCCGCCGGAGGGTGAGCGCGGCTCGTCGGCGTTGACGGGGCGTCGCCTTCGGCCCGGGTCGCTCGTTGGACCATCCATGGACCATCGAAACACCGCAACCGCGCTGGCCGGTCTCGCCCTCTCGGCGGCGGTCACGGTCACCGGTTGTGCTGTCGAGCGCCCGGGCCCCCTGGTCAACATGGGCAGTTCCTCGCCCAGCCCGTCGCCCGGTTCGTCGGTGCCGAGTCCCCGGGCCCAGTTGGAGCACAGCGCGATCGCGCTCCCGCCGAGCCCCGCGCCGGGCGGTTCCGGCCCGGGCGGTTCCGTCCCGCCCGGCGCTGACCCGGCCGGGCCGCAGGTGCCGGCGCCGGCCGGTCCGTCGGCCTCGGCCTTGACGGCCCCGCACCCGCACGCGCGCTCGCCGCAGTCCAGTGACGCTTCCAGGCCCGAGCCGTCCCCCGGCCCGCATCCTCCGGTGCAACCCGAGTCGCACCCGATCCCTACCGCCGGTGGGACCGGGATCTGCGCACTGGGCGAGCAGTACGGCCAGTTGACTCCCAACTCGGATCAGGCGCAGCTGTGCCGCGGCATCTACGGCGGCTGACGGCGGCACCACTGCCGCCCGTGTCCAGGGCGGCTGACGGCCCGTCGGATATGGCAGCATGCGGAGCATCCGGCCATGAGTCGGCTGAGCCGAGAGTCAGTTGAGGAGAGCGCCCGCATGATCGCCGCATTCAGTGTCACCCCGCTCGGGGCCGGTGAGGATGTCGCCGAAGCCGTCGCGGCGGCCGTCAAGGTGGTCCGCGCCAGTGGGCTGCCCAACCAGACCGACGCCATGTTCACCTCGATCGAGGGGGATTGGGACGAGGTGATGGCCGTGATCAAGGCGGCCGTCGAGGCGGTCAAGCCGTTCGCCAGCCGGGTGAGCACAGTGATCAAGATCGACGACCGGGCCGGGGTGACCGATGGCCTGACGCGCAAGATGGAGTCGCTTGAGCGACACCTCGCAAGCTGAGCGGCCGCCCTCGGCCCCGGGAATCGAAGTCGCACCGCACACCACGCGCCCCCTGACGACTGACCGATCGTCAGGGGGCTTGCGCTACGCGCGTAAACAAATCGCGAAGACCATGCTACGCGCGTAACCAACAATTCACCGGCTACCCCCTTCGAGTACTACCATCACACTGCTGTCATGGACGCATCGCACCCGGCGACCCCAAGAGCCGGGTCAACTCCCCTGGAGCTTCGATGCGTTCACTCCACCGACGGCTCGCGACCGGCGGTACCGCCCTGGCTGTCACACTCGCCAGCGGCGCCCTCGTGCTCGCCCCCGCCGCGCACGCCGCCGTTCGCCCCCACGCCACGGCTGCCGTCTGCTCGCAGAACTACCTGCCGCTTCCGGACCCCAACTGCACGCCTGGGGCGCTCAACCCGGACGTCACCCAGGACACCATAGATTCGACGATATGCGTCTCCGGCTGGACCGCCACCATTCGGCCGTCGACGAGCTACACCAATCGCCTCAAGGCCCAGGGGATCATCGACTACGGCTACACCGACACCAGCATGTCGGACTACGAGGAGGACCACTTCATACCGCTGGAGCTGGGCGGCTCCCCGACCGACCCGCAGAACCTCTGGCCCGAGCCGCACTACTCGACCGGCAGCGGCGGCACCTCGTACACCAAGGACGGCGTGGAGAACAAGCTGAAGCAGGCGGTCTGCTCGGGCAAGGCCTCGCTGGCCGACGCACAGAACGCGATTGCCACGGACTGGACGACGGCGCTGTCCTCGCTGGGACTGTGAGCTGACGACCGTGAGCTGACGGAGTGCCCCTCCCGCACGCCGTCCGGCGCGGTGCGCACGCGCCGGACGGCGGCCCGGGACAGAGTGGGGCATGACAGCTGAACGAGTGCCCGGGGCGGTGAGTCGGCGGGTGCTGCTGACGGCGGCGGTCGGTGCGCTCGCGGGCTGCGGCGGGGGCGGGCACCCGGCGGCACCCTCGCGGGCCGCGACCGCATCCGGAGCACCTTCGCATGCGCCGTCGTCGTCGCTCGCGCCTTCGGCTTCGCCTACGCCCTCGCCTACGTCGGGTGGTACCGCACTGCCCGCGACCTCCCCTTGGCGTCCGGGACCCGGCGAGCTCCAACCCGACGTCAAGTCGCGGGCCACGCAGCTGGTCGAGGCGATCGGCAACTGGCCGCCCGGCGGCTCCGGCGCGGCGGCGGCCCAAGGCCGCGTCGCCGCGCTCGGCGGACTGGACCCGGGCCTGGTGAACCAGGCAGGCCCGCTCCTGTCAACCGCCGATCAAGCGGCGCTCCAAGTGATCTACGCGCAGTACGGCGGCCTGCTCACCGACTCCGCGAGCGTGCTGGTGGTCTGCGACCAGTGGACGCCGCAGGGCGCCGGCGGCACCACGGTCGATGTGCGCCTCAGCGCCGCCGGCCCGCGCTGGACGGTCACCGCGCTGCACCCCGCCGCGCCCGGCCCCGCGGCCGCCTCGCTGTCCACCGCGGCGCAGGCGGTGCTCGGCTCCCCGCACATCGAACTCCCGCCCGCCGCGCTGGCCGACGTCCGCAGCGGCCAGGTGCACGACAGCGCACTCCAGGCGATGCTGACGCTGGCTCAGACGTACACCATGAGCATCAGCGTGGTCCGCTCGGGCCACCCGATCGACGTGTTCGGCACCACCCGCCCCAGCGACCATCCCCTGGGACGCGCCTTCGACGTCTGGCGCATCAACGGCCTGGCCGTGGTCGACCCCGCCACCCCGCACGACCTGGTCGACGGCTTCATGCGCGCCGCCGCCGCGGCCGGCTCCTACAACGTCGGCGGGCCGCGCCAGTTGACCGGCGGCACCACGCCGAACCAGTTCTTCACCGACGACACCCACCACGACCATGTGCACGTGGGGTTCAATTCCTAGCCGTACAGCGCACAGGTTCCAGCCGACCTGTTGGCTACTGGCCGCGACCGCGGCGGGTCTTGGCCGGGGGCTCGTCCATGATCTCGGGGTTGGCCATGAAGCTCAGCAGGTGCCCGCAGCTGCGGCAGGCGAGGGCCTCGACATAGGTCTTGCGGGCGAACATCCTGCCGACCACGTGGACCTTCACCATCAGGCCGCCCACCTGGTTGCTGAAGACCACCTGCACCGGCCGCAACTCACCCGCGCACAGCGGGCAGGCCTCCGGTGCCCGGTAGGTGGAGCCGTCCCCTCGCTCGTAGTCGTCATCCCGCACCACAACCACCCCCGACGTCGCTGCTGTTGGTTCGTGGTGCAGGTTAGCTCCGGCGAACAGGAGCCGAACAGTCGGGTGCCCGGGTCAGCGCAGCTCCTCGGCCAGCAGGTCCATCAGCAGACCGTCGTGCCAGTCGCCGTCCACACCGCGCTCGTACTTGCGCAGCACACCGACCGGACGGAAGCCCACCTTGCTGTAGCAGCGGATGGCGGCGGCGTTGTCGGCAGCCGGGTCGATGGTCAGCCGGTGGTGGCCAACCTCCTCGACCAGGTAGCGGGCCAGGGTGCGCACCGCGTCGGTGCCCAGTCCCCGGCCGTGCACGGCGGGGTCCAGGTAGAGGTCGATGCCGGCGTGCCGGTAGTCGGGCTCGGTCTCCTGGGACCACTGGATGGCCCCGATCACCCGGTCGCGGTGGAGGACGGTGAAGGTCTCGTCCCCCGGGTCGGCCAGGTCCTCGGCGACGGCGGCCGTCAGGTCGGTGCCGCCGCGCCAGCGCTGGTACACCTCGGGGGTGGCGCGGATCGCGGCCAGCGCGGGGATGTCGGTGGCCTCCGCCGGGCGGAGCACCACCTGCTCGCCGTGCAGGGTTCGAGCCTCCATCGGCCGATCCCTCCTCAGGCCGGCACCGTCTTCATCGACCCGGCGGCGCACTGCTCACCGGTGAGGTGCCGGGGCTTGGAGTCGCTGTCCTGGCGCTGGCGGGTCGGTGTACTCGTCCAGGGTAGCCGCGCTGCGTTGCCGCTGCGCTGTCAGTGCCCCGGCGCCCCCGGAAGGCAGTGCGGATCAGCACGGGGGCCGCCCGGGCGCCGGGCCGGCTGGGACGTGGCCGGGGACGATCAGCGGCCCTGGAGTGCCTTCACGGGGGCCATGCTGAGGCCGAAGCCGGCCGGCATCCGGGCGAGCGCTCCGTCGATGATCCGCTCCAGGTTGGCCTGGGAGGTGGAGAGCTGGACGGTGGGGGACGTCGGGCGCGAGGCGGCGTAGGAGCGGCCCGGGAGGGCGTCAACAGGTCTACATCACTTGTCGGCCGGGCTTCCACCCACCTGCCATCCACGGGCGCGCGGGGGCGCGCAGATTGCTCGCCGCGCTCCAACGCGCTCCAGGACATCCTCGATCAGGTGGCAGTTTTCTCCTGCTCGCCTCAACTCTCACCGTACGCTGGTGCGTTCGCCAACTAAGCGGCGAACTGCTGACGACGACCAGGACCGGAGGGGTAACAGGTGGACGGCACTGCCGGTCGCGCTCGGGAAGACACGGTGGCCTCCCAGGCCCAGCGTTGGGCCGACGAACTCATCGATTTCGGGCCTCACAACACGCTGCTGCACTTCAAGGACACCAAGACCGGGACTCTCGACCTGACCAGCTGCACCGCCGTAGGCGGGCGTGCGCTGCTAACCGGCGGCAAGGTTCGACTTGCGAGCCTCTTCCCGGATCGATCCGAGCACAAAGCCGCCTGCCTCCGCGCGCGCAACGTGCGCCGCCGGATCGTGGAGCTCGATGAGGAACAGGGGGTCGAGGCGGGACGTCTTGGGCACGGCCTGCTTCGTGTCGATCCACCCACGACACGTGGCACGGCGGCCGTCCTCCCACTGCGCGCTCCCCTCGTGCTGCTCCCGTTGACCATCCAGCCCCGCACCTCCACCGAGAACGACTACGTGCTCGAGGTGGGCAGCGAGCCTGAGATCAACCCCGTCCTGCTCTATGCGCTGGACCGGCACTACGGCATGGACGCCGTCATCGATCAGCTCATCGAACAGGTCACCGGCGCGCTAGAGGAGCACACCGACCCCGTGGACCGGGTCCAGGCCGTGTACGAGCTCCTCGCCACCGCGTTGACCAGCAGCGGTCTGTCCGCGTCGTTCGAGGAACGCATCGTGGCCGGAGCATTCAGCTTCGATCGGCTCCCCATGGTCAACGATCTGCGGAACTCCGGCCCGCTGCTCGCTCAGCACCCGGTCATCGCGGCGCTCGCCGGCGACACTGCGGCGGCCCACTCGCTATTCGAGGACCGCACCAACGAGTCTCCGATGAGCGTCTCCGAGCCCTTGCCCCGGACGGAGTTCCTGGTCCACGACGCCGACGCCTCACAACAACGGGCGATCGATGCCGTACTGAACGGCCGGCATGTGGTCATCGAGGGCCCGCCCGGGACCGGCAAGAGCCAGACGATCGCCAATCTCATCGCCGCGCTCGCCGCCGAGGGGCGCCGGGTCCTGTTCGTCGCGGAGAAGCGCGCTGCGATCGAAGCAGTGACCGACCGGCTTGCGGCGGTCGACCTTGACGGGCTCGTCTTCGACCTCCACGGCAACAAGCTGAATCGACGCCAGCTCGCCCAGCAGCTCCTGGACACCCTGGAGCGGGCCGGTCAAGAGCCACGGCCGCAGCCCGAGCAGTTGCACTCCGAGCTGGAGCACTACCGCCGCCAGACGAGTCGGCATGTCGCGGAGTTCCACCAGCCACGCCCGCCATGGGAAGTGACCGCCCACCAGGCACTGACAGCGCTCCCCGGGTTCCCGTCCTCGCAGCGCACCCGCTGGCGGTTGCGCGGCGGCCGCCTCAAGCCGATGGACCGCGAGACCCGGCGGCAAGTCGAGCAAGATCTGCGTGACTTCCTCGATCGGCAGGGACTTCGGATCCGGCGCGGTGAGTCCCCATGGGCGCGGGCCGCAGTGCGCAGCGTTGAGGAACTCCGTCCGGTCCTGGACCAACTCGACCAGTTGGCCGGCACGGCGTTCCTGGACACTCGCCAGGAGATCGAGGCGCTCGTGGCGGCGGCGGGACTGCGTCAGGCTCAGGACATCAACGGCTGGCAGCAGCTACTCGAACTGCTGCACGCTGTGTCGGGCATCCTGGCGGAGTTCACCGACGAGGTGTTCGGACCGGGCCTCGACCGGTTCCTTGCCGCCACCGCCGACCGCACTTGGCGCAAGGAACATCAGCAGCCCGTCGGCCTCTGGCACCGCCGGAGCCTGGTCCGCACGGTTCGGAGCATCCACCGGAACGGACTCCGGGACAAGCAAGCCCTGCACACGCTCCTGGTGCAGGCGCGGGAACTGCGTACCCGCTGGCAGGCCGCGTCCCACAACCAGGCGCCTCCGTCTGCGGTCCCGGCCCTTGGCGACACCCTGAAGCACTTCACCGCGCTGCGGGACCGGCTGGCCGCCGTGGCGCTCTGTGCCGGTGTGCCCGACTGGGCGGCACAACCGACCGATGAAGTGGCGAAGATCGTCGAACAGCTGGACGGCGACCGGGAGACGCTGTACCGGATGCCGGAACTCAACCAGTTGACCGCCCGTCTGGAAGAGGCCGGCCTCGGCCCCCTGCTGGACGAGTTGGCCCATGACAACGTCGCACCCGATGTGGGCGTCGCCAGGTTCCAGTACGCCTGGTGGGCGTCCGTCCTCGACGAGATCAAACTGCAGTCCGAGCACGTCCGCACCTTTGCCGGCCGCGCCCACGATCACGCCGTCACCGAGTTCCGCCGCATCGATGCGGCGCACCTCGCCGCCAACGCCCGCCGGGTGCGGTACTCGGTCGCCGTTGGGCTGCGCAAGGCTCGGGACGCCCACCGCGAACAGAACGCCGTGGTAAAGGACCAAGCGGCCCGTAAGACCCGTCACCTGCCGCTGCGCAAGCTCGTCGCCAAGGCCTCTGACGTCCTGCTGGCCGCCAAGCCGTGCTGGGCCATGTCGCCACTGGTGGTCAGCCGGGTGCTGCCGGCCACTCGCCTCTTCGATGTGGTGGTCTTCGACGAGGCCAGCCAGATCCTCCCGCATGACGCCATCACGTCCATCATGCGGGCAAGCCAGGTAGTCGTCGCGGGCGATCCGCACCAACTGCCGCCCACCTCGTTCTTCAGCCGCGTACTCAGCGGAGCGGACAGCCTGGACGATGAGAACGGCGAGGACGCAAACGATCCCGGCGTCTTCGAATCGCTCCTCGACATGCTCAGCAGCCGGCTGCCGCGCGTGCACACCCTGCTCTGGCACTACCGGAGCAGTGACGAACGGCTGATTGCCTTCTCCAACAAGGAGATCTACAACAACGACCTGGTTACCTTCCCCGGGACCGCCGTCGAGAGTCCCATCCGTCTGGAGGTGGTCGACGGCTGGACACAACCCGGTCAGGACGGCTCCGCGCCCCAGGAAGTCGACCGGGTCGTCGAGTTGGTACTCGACCACGCGAGCCGCGCTCCCGAGCTCAGTCTCGGTGTCATCACCATGGGCCAGAAGCACGCGGATCGGATCGACCTCGCCCTGCGCAAAGCACTCGAAAGCGAGCCGGACCTGCAGGAGTTCTTCAGCGTTGAGGCCGGCCCGGGCCGGCGCTTCTTCGTCAAGAACCTCGAACGCGTGCAGGGTGACGAACGCGACGCCATCATTCTCAGCATCGGATATGCCAAGGCCGCCAACGGACGGCTTCCGCTCCGGTTCGGACCGCTGAACCTCGTGGGCGGGGAGCGTCGCCTGAACGTCGCCATCACGCGCGCCCGACAGCGCATGACCGTGGTCAGCTCGTTCTCACACCACGACTTCGATCCGCAGGCGCCGACGAAGAACCGCGGCCCCGAACTGCTTCGCCGCTACCTCGAGTACTGCGCTCACCACGGCGACCTCGGACGAGTCGGCCGCCGCCAAGACCACTACGAGCTCAACCCGTTCGAACAGCAAGTGCTGGAGGTCCTCCAGGACGCAGACATCCCCGTCGTCCCCCAGTGGGGCGTGTCTGGCTACCGCATCGACTTCGCACTCGCCCATCCGGACCGGCCCGGCCAGATGCTGCTCGCCGTCGAGACGGACGGTGACCGCTACCACCGCACCGCACGCGCGCGAGACCGCGACCGACTGCGCCAGGCGCATCTGGAAAGGCTCGGCTGGCAGTTCCACCGGATCTGGGCCGCGGACTGGTTCACCGACCAGCAGGCAGAGACGACCCGACTCGTCGACGCCTGGCGCGATGCCGTGCGCCTGGCGGACGAACCTCCGGTCAGCCCGGTCGACCCCGATCCGCCATTCGTGCCGCGGCAGGGCGAACGAGAGTTGGCGCGGCGCGGCGACCGGCCGCCGGTGCCGCCGGGCCGCCGCATCAGCGACTACTCCGACGCAGAGCTTCGCTCACTCGCCGAATGGATCCTCAGCGACGGATACCAGCTCGACCTGGACACCCGGCTCGGACAGTTCATGACCGAACTGGGTTTCCGCAAACGCGGACGGAACATCGTCGACCGTCTCACTCGAACCCTGAACCACGCCCAGCAGTTCACAGACGGGAGTTTCACCTGATGCCGAAGCTCGACCCCTCCACCATCCAACGTGTCGCACGACTCATCGTGGATGTGGACGGACCCTTCGAACGCCCAGGCTACCAACTCGCCGAATTGCTGGGGCGGTCAGGCTGGCCGGTGCCCGTCGAATACGACGGTACGGCGCGCGTGACCTGGCTCGCCGAGACCATCGGGGAGGCCGCCGCTGACGAGCCCGCCGTCGGGCGACTCCTCTGCCGCATCTGTGACCCGCTGGAGTACGACGACGGGATGGCTACCGCGGACATCGTCCGCCAAGGACTCAACCAGATCCTCGCCGCAGAGCGGTTGTCGGTCACCTACGTCAGTGGCCACCCCGTGGTGGGCATCCTGGCAGCAGACGGGCGCTCGACCACCTTCACGCTGCCCGAGGACCTCGCCACCCGCCTGCGTCCGCTGGTCAGCGGCGAGGACGTGGTGCGGCAGCTCATGCAGCGGGTCACCGAGACCCAGATCTGCGCGGACCACGGCGCCTATGTCTTCGCCGTCATCGGCATCGGCAGTTTCACAGAGGGGCTTCTCCTGGACGTCGTCACCAAGCGGGAGCCGGCACTGGCCCAGAAATCCGCCAAGCCCAAGCCGGGGAAACCCCCGCAACCCTGGCGCCCCGGTCTCGCGGAGCTTCTCAACATCGCCAAGGAACGATCATGGATCCAGATCGACGCCCACGACTTCATGAACATCGTCCGCGAGTACCGCAACTTCGTGCACATCCGCCATCAGCAGGAGCGCGGGGTAGAGCCTGATCACTACACCGTGATGATGTGCTGGGGGCCGGCTCTCGCGGTTCTTAATGATCTTGAACTGAGCAGCTAGGTGCTGCGATCGGAAACGATCACCGGGTCGGCGGTGGTCGAATGTTTGGTGCGGGGGGCGATGATGAGGGTATGACCGCTAGCTCTCGCGCCCAGTCGTTCGATGTAGCCGCAGCTCAGTACGCGGCGAGTCGGCCTTCCTATCCAGCCGAGCTCTTTGACTCCATCGAGGAGTTCGCAGGCCGTGGTTTGGCGGGTGCCCGGGTTGCCGATGTCGGCGCGGGTACCGGAATCGCCAGCGTGCTGCTGCGGGAGCGGGGAGCGGATGTGATCGCTGTGGAGCCAGGTGAGGCCATGGCTGGTGAGTTCCGCCGGGCACTCCCGGGCGTGCCGATCGTGAGGGGTGACGGTAATGCTCTGCCGTTGGCGTCAGCTTCCTGTGACCTCATCACGTATGCGCAGTCCTGGCAGTGGACCGATCCCGGCCGGTCCGTCCCGGAGGCGTTGCGTGTCCTGGGAGCGGGCGGTGCGCTGGCGATCTGGTGGAACACCACGGCCTTCGACGTGCCGTGGATCCGCGAGCAGCACGGGCGCATCGCGCGCCACTGCGGGGTGAAGCCGAGGTCTGCGGTGCGCCCTTCGGACAGCGATGCCATCCGGCTGGCGGGGCTGACGGGGCTGCGGGTTGTGCGCCGGCAGGTGCGCTGGAGCCGCGCCGTCTCGCTGGACATGCATCTCGCCAACATTGGCAGCCGGTCGGCATTCCTCGTCCTTGAAGAGGCCGCCCGTCATGCGTTCTTCGTCGATGAGCGTGAGCGGCTGGGCAGGCTCTTTCCCCGCGAGGAGGTGGAGGAGAGCTACGTGGTTGATCTCCTGGTGGCGCTCCGCCCGCCGGTAGCGCACCGAGATGGTGCTGCCCCGCCGCACGATCCTCTGTAACTGCCGGCCTTCCCGGTCCGTGAGCCTGCGGACCCTGACCGGCCTGCCATCGCGCCCCTCCGAGTTGAACGTCTCGCGACATCCAACCGGCCGAGGGCCCACCAGCGCCAACCCGGCGGAGCTATGCGGTCACGGCACTGGTTAGTGAGTTCGATGGATATCTGCCGCTCCGCTGACGGGGCGCGCATGAATCGCGGCACACACTAAGCGAACTTAAAGACGTAGAACACTAGTTGGCGACCAATCACCTCAGCCCCGCCAGGATCACCGAACCGGCCCCAGCCTCCAGGTCGGCCTTGGCGTGGGCCAGCTCGATTCGGGTGATCTCGAAGGTGGGGCTGGCGTGGATGCCGTGGGCGGCCTTGCGGGGGTCGGGGTGTGGGTTGGCGTACAACTGCCAGGCGAGGTCGCGTAGTTCGAGCATCACCGGGACGGCTGCTCGGAGCTGCTCGGGCTCGCCGTTGAAGGAGCGGTCGAGGAGCCAGAGCAGGCGGGCGTTGACGCGGTTGAAGAGGTCGGCGGCGGTGCGGACTTCGGTGCCCGGCGGGTAGTCGGCGACCTTGGCCTCGGGGTCGATGCGGTGGGCCGCGGTCCAGTCGACCGGCAAGCCGGCGCGGCGAGCGGCGGCCACACCCCCAGGTACCACAGGTGGGCGATGACCCGGGCGAGGTCCTGGTCGGCCTCGCCCCGGAGCCGCTCCGGGTCGAGCCCGACCTCCTCCAGGGCCGCCCGGAAGTCGCGGTACGCCTGCTCCCCGACCTCCTCGACGACGGCGTGCAGGTAGCGCGCGGCCATCCCGGTGCCGCGGAGCTCGAAGCTGTCGAATCCGGTGAGCGCGACGGACAGCGCCACGAACTGCTCGACATCGGCGGCGGGCAGGTCGGGCAGGTCGGGCAGGTCGGGCAGCGGTGCCTCGGGCAGGCCGGCACTCACCAGGGGCGAGGCGGTCAGCGGCACTCCGGTGGTCATCGGGAGCCTCCCGGTGGCGTCCTGGGGGCCTTGCCGGTGTCTGTCAGCCGCTTCCGCCTCACACTCGTGCCTGCTGTCCGTCCGGAGTTCGTGGGCGGAGGACTACCCGGCGGGGTTGTGCGGGCGCACGACGCAGGGCCGCCAATCATCCGAACGGCCGCCCTGCGCTTGCCCGCGAGGGGCGAGGGGCGTTACGGCAGCGTCACCCCCACGGTGGCGGCCCAGATGGAGTCGGTCGAGGCCGTCGGGGCGACCGCGCTGCCCCAGGCGAGGGCCAGGCGGGTCGGTGAGAGGGTGGCGAAGCCGAAGGTGTCGCCGGGCCAGACGGTGGTGGTGCCGAAACTCTGCGAGATCTGGGCCGGTGCGGAGAGCCAGCCCTGGGTGGTGGAGAAGGTGCGCAGGTACTGGGCGTAGCCGCGCGGGTCGCTGGAGCCCAGCCAGCCCACGTAGGCGATGCCGGGAGGTCCGGCGACGACCTGCATGATGTGCGGCACGTTCAGGGTGTCCGGTGGCGCTTGGACCGGCGTGGACCAGGTCGCACCGTGGTCCTTGGAGTAGGCCAGCCAGCCGGTGTCGGTGCTGGTGCCCTGGGTGTCCCAGGTGGCGTACAGGGTCCCGTCCGGGCCGAGGGCTTCGCTGCCGTCGATCCACCACTCGCTGTTGTTCATGGAGCCGGCGTCCGGGCCGATCCGCACCGGCTGCGACCAGGTCGCGCCGCCGTCGGTGGAGCGCGCCGCGTAGGTGTAGGCGACGGTCAGGTCGTCGGTCGGGATGTCGGTGACCGTGTAGCCCTGGTAGACCACGTCGAGCGAGCCGTCCGGCTCGACCAGGATCGGCGCGCTGTCGCCGCCGCTGTTCGGGTAGCCGGGGCTGATGTGCGACATCGCGCTCCAAGTCCGGCCGCCGTCGGTGGACTTCTGCATGACGGCGTTGACGTCGCCGGTGGCGAACGCGCAACTGCCGTTGGACGCGCAGATGGTGGTGATGGCGGCGGCGCTCGGTCCGTAGTCCCAGGTCAGGTAGACGGTGCCGTCCGGCCCGACGGTGATGAAGTCGCGGTCGCCCCAGTTGTCGGAGTCCGGCGGGGTGATCACGCCGGCGGTCGTGAAGGAGGCGCCGTGGTCGGTGCTGACGTCGATGACGGGATAGGTCAGGCCGGCGCGGGAGACCATGAACGCCGCGTAGACGGTGCCGTTCGGGGCGACGGTGATCGCCGGATCCCAGGACCGGCCGCCCTTCTGGCCGACGCTGCCCGGCAGGGTGAGCGGGGTGCCGAAGCCGGCACCGCCGTTCAGCGAGGCCGCGACTCCGATGCCCTTGCAGCCCATCCACTCCTCGTAGACGGCGTTCGCGGCCGGATCGGTGGCCTCGATGGTCTCGGCGTTCTGCCCGGCGCAGGATCCGGAGATGTCCGACGGCGTGCTGGTGGTGTAGGTCGCGGCGGTGACGGCGTTGACGGGTGCCGGTGCGGCCAGTGCGGGGCTCGCCGTGAAGGCGAGTGCGGCGATCCCCGCACAGAAGCCGGCTGACAGGGACGATCTGAGCGTGGCGCGAGGTGAATGCACGGGCTGATCTCCTCACGGTGCAACGGAGTTGAGGGTGGCGGGCCGTCACCAGGGCGGTTCCGCCTCCGGACGGATTCCCCCAACCACCGCTTCCGAAGCCCCACCCCTCGCATCAGGAGCCCCCGCCTCTCGCACCGGGCGGCGACCGCCCGTCAGGCCGACCGGGCGGGCAGGCCGCGGATGGCCGGGTCCTCGGCGAGCTCCGCCAGCAGGGCGTCCAGCTTGGCCCGGTCCACCGAGGGCATCAGGAAGACGTGCACGTAGCTGCGGCGGGTCATTTCGTCGCCCGGGACCATCAGCACGTCCTGGGAGGACAGCGACCACTTCGCCACCAGCTCGGCGCTGGGCTTGCGGAACCGCACGGTGACCGCGCCCGGGGTGCGGGCCGGCCACAGCTCGACGCCCAACTCCCCTTCCATGGCCCGCAGTCGGCACTCCAAGTAGTCGGCCAGGGCTTGGGCGTCGCGGATCCGGTCCACCTGGTCCTGGTAGGAGTGGCGGGACAGGTGGTCCCAGATGACCAGCGGGGAGAAGCCGTTGCGGGAGCCGGCGAAGGTGGTGTCCGGCGCGCCTGTGTAGTCCGGCTGGGACGGCGGCGAGATCTGGTACTTGACCTTCGTCATGTAGATGCCGCACGGCCACGGTGCGCCGGGCCACTTGTGGCCGCTCATCGCGATCGAGGAGACCATGTCGAGGTCGCCGAACTCCCGGGTGGGCAGGGTGAGTCCGAAGTCGTACTCGGGCAGCTCCACGTCGGGGGTCCAGCCGTGGGCCGCCGGGTCCTGGGAGGCCATCCGCATGAACGGCGCGTAGCCGGCGCCGAGGGCACCGTCGACGTGGATCCAGAAGCCGCGGCGCAGGTCGACCAGCGGCTCACCGGTCCGGCGGTCCGTGCCGTAGACCACCTCGCGCTGGATCAGGCCGTGCTCCTCGAAGATCGGCAGCAGCCGCTCGCAGACGCCCCGCACGTCGTCATGGGCGCCCTTGAAGGTGCTGCCCAGGTTGAGGTTGACGAAGATCGGGTGGCCCTTCGCGGCGAAGAACTCGACCAGTACCGCAAGGGAGTCGACGTCGATCTCACCCGGACCGTCCCAGGAGGTGCCCGAGGGACCGGGGCTGGACGGCACCTCGATCGGCCACTCCCGGCGCCCGGTGGCCGGGTCGACCAGCGGGCACTCGTCCGGGTACAGCTCCCAGCCGACGGCGTGGAAGGTCTCGACGCCGAGCACCCGGACCGCCTTGGCGAAGGAGTAGTGGGTGTCCTCGGAGTAGAACGCCACCGGGCGGTGGGCGTTCGGGTTGCTGCGGTCGGGCCTGGCCTTGACGTAGCGCAGCGCCTCGAACGGGGCTGTCGGCGGCTGGATCAGCGCCTTGCCGCTCAGGTAGTCCCGGGCGTTCCACAGCGCGTACATGTTGCCCTCGGTCGAGCCCATGGACAGCATGTAGCCCCAGTACGACTCGGGGTCGGCGGGGTCGTGCGGGCCGTTGGCGCGCCACAGCTTCGCGTAGTAGTCGAGCACCGCGCGCTCGACGACCTTGGTGTTCGGCTTGTAGCCGCCGCTCTGGAACGGGTCGCCGAGGTTGTTGATGTTGTTCGGCATGAACCGGGCCAGATCCAGCGCGCAGCCCTGCATGTCCTGGGTGGCCTGGTAGCCGACCAGGTGGCGGCGCTTCCTGGTCAGGTACTCGTCCACGGTGTCCAGGACGTGCAGCCGCCGGGCGTCGTCCAACCCGCTCGCGGGGAGCTCGAAGTCGCGGCAGTCCAGCTCGGGCCCGGGGTCGACCGCGGGCCCGGAGTCGACGGCGGACGCGGCGGCGAGGATGTCGAGCGGGCTCGAGCTGATGGACACGGAAACTCCGGGGACGCTGGCCGGCCGGTACGCCGGGCTGGGAACGGTGGCAGGCGCTGGCCACTCGCGGGCCCAGGATGGAACCTTTCGACGATTGATGGAAGCCGAGCCGAACAAGATTCGGCCGACATCCGGTTTGGTTTGCAGATCGGCGGTTCCAGCGGCGATCATGGGAAGCATGTCGAATAATCCGCAGGCTCGCGGTGCGTCCATCGACGAGGTGGACCGGGCGATCATCCGCGCCCTGGCCGACAATGCCAGGCTCCCGAACAACGCCCTCGCCGAGGCGGTGGGCATCGCCCCCTCGACCTGCCTGGCCCGCGTCCGCTCGCTGCAGGAGCGCGGGATCATCCGCGGCTTCCGGGCCGAGGTCGACCCAGCCGCGATCGGTCTGCCGCTCCAGGCGATGATCTCGGTCCGGCTCCGGGCCCACACCCGTGAGCAGGTCGCGAGCTTCCGCAGTACGGCCCCCGATCTGCCCGGCGTCCTGGCCGTGTTCCACATGGCGGGCTCCGACGACTACCTGCTGCACGTCGGCGTCGCCGGCCCCGAGGCGCTGCGCGACTTCGTCGTCGACAACCTCACCACCCACCCGGCGGTGGCGCAGACCCGGACCAACCTGATCTTCGAGCAGATAGCGGGCCGCGGTTACGTGGCCCCGCCCGGGCGCTGACCACGGCGGCCGATCAGCTGCGCTTGCCCCGGGAACACCGCCGGTTCACCGTCACTGCCCCTTCTCCGCCACGGCGTTGACGATCACCGTGCGCGCGTCGTCCAGGTATCTGGGTCAACTCGACTTCGGCGTCGTCGATCTCGCCGGACTCCAGCAGTCCGGCGAGCACCTGGTTCCGGCGCGGGAACGGCTCGTGGAACCCGTGCGCCGAGGGACCAGGGCAAGCCCGCGCTCCCCGCCGCCACCGCTGTCGCCCACGGCCTACGCGCCCTGCTCACCGCCGCCGCGACCCGCGACGCAGACCTCCGCACCCCGGAGGGGATCACCCACTGATGCCGCAGGCGACGACCGTCGCGTCCTCGGGGTACCCGTGGTCACCCGCGTGCGCGGATCGGCTCGCCGGTGCGGTGGAGGTGGGTGAAGATCTCGCGGTACGAGCGGAGCAGGCCGGTCTCGTAGTACGCGATGCCCTGCTCCCGGCAGAACTCGCGGGTGATCCGCGCGGCCCGGCCGAGGGCGGGGGTCGGCAGGTTGGGGAAGAGGTGGTGCTCCACCTGGTAGTTGAGGCCACCCATCAGGGTGTCGAGGAACGGGTTGCCGCGGACGTTGCGCGAGGTGAGCACCTGGCGGCGCAGGAAGTCGAGCTTCATCTCGGGTGTCACCATCAGCATCCCCTTGTGGTTCGGGGCGAAGACGCAGCCCAGGTAGAGGCCCAGCAGCGCCTGGTGGACGGCGAGGAAGGCGACCGCCTTGCCGGCCGGGAGAGCGGCGAAGACCAGGCCGAGGTAGGCCGCGAAGTGGACGACCAGCAGGGTGCCCTCCAGCCACGGGCGCTTCACGGCGGGACTGCGCAGCGCACGGAAGCTGTTGAAGCTGAGGTTGAGGCCCTCCAGCAGCAGCAACGGGACGAACAGGTACGCCTGCCGGCGCCCGATGAACCGGGCCAGGCCGCTCGCCTGACTGGCCTGGCGCTGCGACCACACGACGAGGTCGGGGGCGACGTCCGGGTCCCGCTCCTCGTGGTTGGGATTGGCGTGGTGGCGGGTGTGCTTGTTCATCCACCAGCCGTAGCTCATCCCCATCAGCAGGTTGGCGGCGATCCGGCCGCCGATCTCGCTCGGCAGCCGCCGGGTGAACACCTGACGGTGCGCCAGATCGTGTGAGAGCAGCCCGACCTGGGCGAAGACGGCGGACATGGCCGCCGCCAGGCCGAGCTGCCACCAGGTGTCGCCCAGCGCGAACACGCCCCACCAGCCGCCGAGGTAGGCGGCGAGCACCAGGCCCGCACGGGCACTGTAGTAGCCGGGGCGCCGGTCGAGCAGGCCTGCGGCGGATATTCGGCGGCTCAGTTGGGCGAAGTCGCTGCCGCCTGGCGCCGGCCGGGGAGCAGGGGTGACGGTTGTCGTCTGGTGAAGTGTGGGCATGCCCAAGAGTCTGGTTCGGCGGGCGGACCCGCAGAACGGGGCTAGCACCCATCCCGTACGGGTGCTAACCCCCTACTCCCGACTGATGCTGGCCGCCCTGCGTCAAGCCGAGCTCGAGCGCTTCGGTGGCCATGAGCCCCGCGCACACCCTCCGTTGACGGCTGCTGGACGGCCGTGCGACGGTGAGGAGGCGCCCCTGAGGAAACCCCTGGGAACTGGAGGCATACCGCTGTGACGTTCGGCACCGATCACTCCCGCCAGGCCATGGACCGCGGTCTGACGCCGGATCAGCTCGACTACTTCGAGAAGGATTTCGCCGCCCGGCCGGTGAACCGGCTGATGCAGAACGCGGTCACCCAGTCGCCGGTGGACGATGTCGCCCTGGACCGGCGGATCCTCACCGGCATCGACCGCTCGGTCTCCCACCACCTGGACGCCTGGAGGGCCACCAACCAGAAGCAGAGCGGGCGTTGCTGGATGTTCGCCGGGCTCAACCTGCTCCGGGTCGGCGCCGCGCGGAAGTTGGGTGTGAAGGACTTCGAGTTCTCCCAGAACTACCTGCTGTGGTGGGACAAATTCGAGCGGGCGAACCACTTCCTCGAAGCGGTCATCGAGACCTCGGACCGGGAGGTGGACGACCGCACGGTGGCGCACCTGCTGGAGAGCCCGATCGGTGACGGCGGGCAGTGGAACATGTTCGTGGCGCTGGTCGCCAAGCACGGCCTGGTGCCCAAGTCGGCCATGCCGGAGACCGACAGCTCCTCCGCGACCCGGGCGATGAACCGGGCCCTGAAGACCCTGCTCCGCCAAGGCGCCCGCGACCTGCGCGAGTTGGCCTGTGAAGGGGTCGGGGCGCAGCGGGAGCGCAAGCGCGAGGTGCTGGCCGCCGTCCACCGGGTGCTCAGCATCCACCTCGGCACGCCGCCGCGGCGGTTCCTGTGGCAGTGGCGGGACGAGAACAAGGAGTTCCACCGCGACGGCTGGCTCACCCCCGCGGAGTTCGCCGCCTCGTACGTGCGGCTCCCGCTGGAGGACTACGTCTGCCTGGTGCACGATCCGCGGGAGTCGAGCCCGGTCGGCCGCACCTTCACCGTCGAGTACCTGGGCAATGTCGTGGACGCGCCGCCCGTGGTCTATCTCAATGTGCCGATGGAGCTGCTGAAGCGGCTGGCGATGGACGCGATCACGGGTGGCGAGCCGGTGTGGTTCGGCTGCGACGTGAAGAAGATGATGCGCGCGGACGTCGGCGTCTGGGACGCCGAGCTCTTCGACTACGCGGCCGTCTACGACACCCGGTTCACCATGGACAAGGCCGCCCGGCTGCTGCACCACGACACGCGGATGACCCACGCGATGCTGTTCACCGGCGTGGACGTGGTGGACGGCAGTCCGCGCCGCTGGCGGGTGGAGAACAGCTGGGGCGAGGAGCGGGCCGACAAGGGCTTCTGGACCATGAACGACTCATGGTTCGGTGAACACGTCTTCGAGATCGCGGTCCGGCGCTCCGCGCTGCCCCCGGAGCTGGCTGCCGCCCTCGACCGACCGCCGATCGTCCTCCCCGCCTGGGACCCGATGGGCGCCCTCGCCGACTGAGGAGCGGGTGGGCCGTGAGCCCGTCCGAGGTCTACAACGTCTCGGTCGCGTACTTGGCGCGCAGCGCGGCGAGCCGTTCGGGGTCGAGCGGCTCGCCGGCCTCGAGGGCGCGGTGGACGTCGCGGAAGTAGTCCTCGTACCCGGCCGGCGTCAGGAGGAAGAGGCAACGGGCCACGGCGGACGAGGTGTTGCGGA
Organism: Kitasatospora sp. GP30; assembly: GCF_029892145.1. NCBI lineage: Bacteria > Bacillati > Actinomycetota > Actinomycetes > Kitasatosporales > Streptomycetaceae > Kitasatospora > Kitasatospora sp. GP30. The sequence goes on along the minus strand of NZ_JARZAH010000005.1, from coordinate 156,348 downwards.
ATCCGTGGGCCAGGCCGATCGGCACGGAGACCGTCCCGCCCGCGCCGAGCGTGCTCATACCGTCGGGCAGGTCGAAGGTCACCTCGCCTTCGAGGATGTGGAAGTGCTCGGCATGGCCGTGGTGGATGTGCGGCGCGGCCCCGACCGCCCCGGCCGGAAAGCTGTACTCCACAACGGCCAGCGCACCACCGGTCTGCTCCCCCGACAGGTGGACCAGATACGACCCGGCCGGCGCGTGCAGCCGTTCCCTGCCACCAGGCTTGATCATCGCCAGGTCAGTCATGCGCTGATGATATGTCAGCCGGGTTCGAGGGAGTAGATCTTCCCCGCCGGGCCCAGCCGGGCCTCGCGCCACCGGCACCGCGCTCAGGCGGCGAGGTGGCGTTCGATCCAGGCGGCCGCGGTACGGCGGAACAGGACCCGGCTGCGGGTGTTCCTGAACTCGTGGCCCTCGTTGGGCAGTACCAGCAGTTCGGCGGGAAATCCCCGCTGGCGGGCCGCCCGGACCATCTGCTCGGACTCGCCCAGTGGCACATTGGTGTCGTGCTCACCGTGGACGGCCAGCAGCGGTACCCGGAGTTCGTCGATCCGGCTCATGGGAGAGAGCGTGTGCAGCAGGTCCCGGTCGCGTTCGGGATGGCCGTACTTCACGGCGGCCGATCGCGCGATCCACGGCTCGGTGCCGGCGAAGAACGTCAGGAAGTCGGACATGCCGCACACCGAGACACCGGTGCGGAACAGCTCCGGATGCCAGACCAGCGAGGCCAGCGTCAGGTAGCCGCCGTAGGAGTGGCCCATCACGGCCAGCCGCCTGGGGTCGGCGAGTCCGAGGGTGACCACGTGCACCGCGCAGTCCGCGACGTCGTCGATCGCCGCGAACCGCCCGGCTCCGAGGTCGGCGTTGACGAAGGAGCGGCCCGCACCCAGCGAGCCGCGTACGTCGGGCGCGAAGACGTCCAGGCCGTGGCCGAGCAGCTCGTGGTAGAGCGGATCGAAGACGGGCCGCTCCTGCTGCTCCGGGCCGCCGTGCAGATGGACGACGCACGGAGCGTGGTAGTCGGGGTCGCGCCCGGGGGCGCGGTAGTACCAGCCGCCCAACTCCAGCCCGTCGCGGGCCCGCAGGCGCAGGTGCTCGGGCCGCTCCGGCGGGCGGCCGGGTGCGACGGCGTCCTCGTCACGCGAGGACCACGGCGTACGGACGGGTGACCCGCCGTCGGCCCCGTGCCAGATGCCGGGCCGGCGGACGGAACCGGAGACGGCCAGCGCCAGGCCCCGCGGGCCCGCCGGGCTGATCCGGGTCACCACCTCGTGTGTCAAGGGCAGTGAACGCGGGGCGAGTTCGGGCGGTGCGTGCCCGCCGTCCACCTTGGCCCCGACGCCGTCGCCGGCCCGGCGGCGGACTGGGACAGGCAGGGCGAGAACCTCCAACTCGGTGCGGCCGCGCACGTTCCACGCCAGGACGGCGCTGCGGCCGTCGTCCCGGACGGACAGCAACTCCAGGTCGACGCCGTCGCGTTGGGCGATCACCCGGCGACGCCGCCCGGCGCCGTCCGGCCCGAGCTCGACGGCGACCAGGGCCGCGAACTCGCGGTCGGCGTCGCTGCGCAGGTACAGCATCCGGCCGTCAGGCGAGAACCGGCCGATCCAGGGATCGCCGTCGGCCACCGGCACCCTGCAGGCCGTCTCGCCGCGGTCGGTCCGCAGCACCACGGCCTCACGCCCGCCGCGCGGCCCGCGCAGCAGCAGGACGAGCCGGCCGTCCGGGGTGGTGTCGCACACGCGCAGGGTGGCGCCCGCCGGTTCGGTGGCGAGGAGTTCGGGGGGCCGCACGCCGGCCGGATCGGTCAGGTAGGCGGCCAGGCCCCCGCCCGTGAGATGCGGCTCGGGGGCGGGTTCGTATGGGGCCGGCGTCGGCGGGCGCAGCACGGTCGACGCCGGTGCCCCCGGCGGACCGGCTCCCGGGAGCGGTGTCCCGATCTCTCCCCCGCCGCCGAGCAGCACGGCGGGCCCGTCGCGGCTGGCCCACTCACTCGCACGCACCTCCTGGTACGGCTCGGAAGGCGCGGCGCCGCCGAGCTCCGTGACGGGCAGACCGACCAGCGGATCGGTGGTGGTGATGGCGATGGCCGAACCGTCGCGGGTCCAGCGGCCGAGATAGGCGGTGCTGCCCGCCACTGCGCCGGCCAGGATCCGGCGGTCCCCGCCGTCCGGCCGGACGCAGAGCACCCGGGTGTGCTCGCCCCCGCCGGGGGCGGTGGTGTAGGCGATCCAGCGGCCGTCCGGGGACCAGGAGACCTCGATCACCGGGTCGAGCCCGGTGTCCAGGAGGTGCACGTCGTCGCCGTCGGCCGATCCGGTCCACAGCTGCGGTACGCCGCCGCGGTTGCAGATGAAGGCCACCTGACCCCCGGTGGGGTCCGCCGACGGGTACCAGCAGCCGTGGGCGGTCACCGGGCTGTGGCCCTCCCGGGTGTCGTGGGCGTCCGGGAGGACCACGGCCAGGGGGGCCGCCGGCGGCGAGGCCACGGGGTCGGAACGCTGGTCCACCACGGTCCGCCTCCCGTTCAGTCGATCCCGTGGGACTGCAGCCACATCTCCAGCAGGGCCACCTGCCACAGGGCGTTCGCCCCGCGCGCCGTGCGATGGGTGTCCGGTGCGGCCAGCAGCTCGGCCAGGTACGCCTCCTGGAAGATCCCCCGGGACCGGGCCTCGGGGGCCGCCAGGGCCTGCTGGATCCGGGCGAGCACCGGCGGGGCCATCCGGCGGATCGCCGGTACCGGGAAGTAGCCCTTGGGCCGGTCGATGACCTCGTGCGGCAGCAGCTTGCGGGCCGCGTCCTTGAGGACCCCCTTGCCGCCGTGGGCGAGCTTGAACTGCGGCGGGCAGGCGGCGGCCAGCTCGACCAGTTCGTGGTCCAGGAACGGCACGCGTGCCTCCAGCCCCCAGTCCATGGTCATGTTGTCCACCCGCTTGACCGGGTCGTCGACCATCAGCACGTGGGTGTCCAGCCGGATGGCGGCGTCCAGGGCGGTCTCGGCTCCCGCGGGCGCCATGCGTGCGCGGACCAGTTCGCCGGCGGCGTCGTGGTCCGCCAGCAGCTCCGGCTGGAGGATCCGAGCGAGATCGGCATGCGACCGGTCGAAGAACACCTTGGCGAACGTCTCGGGCTCCCGCTCACGCGACACGGCCGCCAGGGCGGGGTGCCAGCGGTATCCGGCGAAGATCTCGTCGGCGCCCTGCCCGCTCTGCACGACGGTGACGTGCTTGGAGACCTGTTCTGACAGCAGGTGGAAGGCGACCACGTCGTGGCTGACCATCGGCTCGCTCATGGCCGCCACCGCCCGGTCCAGGGCACCCCGCACCCGGTCCGAAGGGACCATGATCTGGTGGTGGTCGGTGGCGAACTCCCGGGCCACCAGGTCCGAATACATGAACTCGTCGCCCTGCTCGCCGCGTTCCGCCTCGAACCCCACGCTGAAGGTGGCCTGGTCGTCCTGGCCCGCTTCGGCGAGGAGCGCCACGATCAGGCTGGAGTCCAGGCCGCCGGAGAGCAGCACCCCGACCGGTACGTCCGCCACCGTGCGGCGGCGGACGGCGGTGCGCAGGGAGTCGAGCACGGCGTCGCTCCAGTCGGCGGCGTCCATGCCCGCGTGCTCCGGCCGGCGGCTGTAGGACGGCTGCCAGTAGCACTCGTCGTGCTGGCCGCCGTCCGGCTGCACGACCCGCACGGTGGCGGGCGGCAGCTTGCGGACGCCGGTGAGCACGGTGCGCGGGGCCGCGACCGTGCCGTGCAGGGTCAGGTACTGGTGCAGTGCGGCCGGGTCGATGGAGGTGTCCACCCCGCCGCCCGCGAGCAGGGCGGGCAGTGAGGAGGCGAAGCGCAGCCGGTCCGCCCGCCGTGCCAGGTAGAGGGGTTTGATCCCGAGCCGGTCGCGGGCGAGCACCAGCCGACCGGTGTCCAACTCGGCCACGGCGAAGGCGAACATGCCGAACAGTCGTTCCACGCAAGCCGTGCCCCACTGCCGATAGGCCTTGAGCAGCACCTCGGTGTCGGAGGTCGAGAAGAAGCGGTGGCCCAGGCCCTCCAACTCCTGCCGCAGCTCCCGGTAGTTGTACACGCAGCCGTTGAAGGCGACGGTGAGGCCGCTCTCAACGTCGGTCATCGGCTGGGCGCCGCGCTCCGACAGGTCGATGATCTTCAGACGCCGGTGGCCGAGTGCCACGGCGCCCTGCGACCACAACCCCCGGCCGTCCGGCCCGCGAGCCTCCAGCCGGTCGGTCATGCGCTCCACGGCGGCCAGGTCGGGGCGCCCGCCGTCGAAGCGGATCTCTCCGGTCAGCCCGCACATGCTTGGCTCACCTCCCGTTCGAGCGGCGGCGCGGGGCCGGCCGCAGGACGGTGGCGGTCGTCGGGTCGAAGCCGCCTGCGAACGGCTGGCGGTCCGCGGCCGCTGCCCGGGTCGCCCGGCGCGGCAGGGCGCCCGATCGATGGGCCGCGAGCCGGGCGGCCTGGTTCTGCCGGCAGCGGGCGGACAGGCCTCTGCGGTCGATCCGCGCGCGGGGGCCGGTTGCCACGGGGTGCGCCCGGGTCCGGGTGACCAGGAAGTCGACGGCCGCGGTCATGCCGTCCTCGGCGGCGACGCGCCGCAGCCGCTGAGCGACGTCGCCCAGCCCCAGCGCCTCCTCGGCCAGCCCCGAGACGGTCTCCCAGTCGCCAAACTCCTCCAGGGTCGGCCGCAGCCGCGCCAGCAGCGACCGGACCACGGCACCGGCCGGCCTCTCCTGGCCGGTGGCCGGGTCGATCAGCCGGCCGTCCAGCCCCGAGCGGGCGGCCCGCCAGGTCATGGCGCGCAGCCAGGGCTGCCGGGAGTGCCGGCAGCCGTCGGATCGCCGCACCATCTCGCGGGCATCGGCCACCAGCGCGCGGAACAGCCCGGCGAGCAGCACCACCGTCTCCACCCGGGGGCAGGCGTCGCACACCCGCAGCTCCAGGGTCGGCCGGTGCGCGGAGGGCCGGATGTCGTAGTAGACCATCCCCGCGTCACTGATCACGCCGGAACGTATCAACCCGGTCACGGCCGCGTCGTAGGCCGCTGCCGAGCCGAAGCACCCGACCGGCCCGGAGGTGGGCCAGCGCTGCCACAGCATGGTGCGCCAACTGGCGTAACCCGTGTCCGCGCCGAGCCAGAAGGGCGAGCTGGCGGACAGCGCCAGCAGGGTCGGCAGCCAGGGCGAGACCACGCACATCGCGCGGACGGCGGTGTCGCGGTCGGGCACGTCCACATGGAACTGCGCGCCGCAGATCAGTTGCTCGTCGGCCACCACGCGGTACTCGTCGGCCATGTGCTGGTACCGGGGCTGCGGGGTGACGTCCACCGCCCCCATCCGGCCCAGCGGCGCGGTCCCGGCCGCGACCACCGCCAGCCCCAGCGGGGCGGCCGCGTCGTCCAGGGCCCGCCGGGACCTGACCAGGTCGGTCTGGAGAGCGTCCAGCGAGGCGTGCACACCGCTGTTGGACTCGACGACCGACTGCAGGAACTCGGTGGTGAAGCCGCGGTCTGGTAAGCGGTCCAGCACCTCACGGGCGCGCGCCACCAGCATCCGAGTCTCCACATCGACGATGTGGAACTCCTCCTCGACTCCCATCGGCACGGTCATCGGGCACCTCCGAACCGGTTCGACGACACGGCGTCTGCTATGCCGCCGCGCCCCCGGACGGCCACTCTGCGCGGTAGTCCGCCCCCGAAAGACCAACCTCCCACGACCACCCCCGAACCGCATCAGGACCCGGGGCCCGGAGCCGCCAGGACCGCCCTCGAACTGCATCAGGAGGCCGACCCCGCCCTTGGGTCGTCTCCTGGCAATCAACTGAGTCGTTGATGGGACCATGGGAACGAGGCACGCGGGGAAGGCATCCGGCTCGCCTCGGCCATCGGCCGGACAGCTGCGGACGGACGGGTGCTGCCGCGCCGCAGACGGGAGATGATGATGGAATACCTCGTCACGATGACCACCCGCGTCCCGGACGGGACCTCGGAACAAGCCGTCGAGGAGATCCGCGCCCGCGAGGCCGCGCGGGCACGTGAACTCGCGGCGCAGGGACACCTGCTCCGCCTGTGGCGCCCTCCGCTGCAACCGAGTGAGTGGCGCACACTCGGACTCTTCGCAGCCGACGACAGCGGCCAGTTGGAGGATGTCCTGGCCTCGATGCCGCTGCGTGTATGGCGCACCGATGAGGTCACCCCGCTGTCTCCTCACCCGAATGACCCCGACCACGCCCGCAGCTGACCGAGCAGCACACATCCGCTCCGCGGGATCGGTAGGACCGACCTTCCCGCAGCCATCCCACCCGCCCGGCCCGCTGACTCGGCGCCGACGCCGCTCACCTGGGAAGGACCCGATGAACAGCACAGCAGACGACGAGAAGATCCTTCGTGGTGTCCTCGACGAGTGGAAGGCAGCCGTCGATGCGCATGAGCCCGAGCGAGTCGCCTCCTACTTCACGGACGACGCGATCTTCCAGGGCCTCCATCCGTACAGCGTCGGCCGGCAGGGCATTGCCGACTACTACGATTCCCAGCCGCTCGGGATGACCGCCGACTACCAGGTTCTCGAAACCAGGCAGTTGGCCGATGGCCTGGTGCTCGGCTACATGAGTGTCGATTTCTCGTTCGCCGACCGGCCGACGCTCACGGTGTACCTGAGTCTGGTGGTCAACCAGGCGGCAGACGGCTGGTACATCCGCCACTACCAGGTATCCAGCCTCGACTGAGGAGGTGGTCCCATAGCCACGCGCACAGCCGATCCCCGGCAGCGCCGCACCGATCCTGGCCGCCAACCCTGGCGATTCGCCGGTGACTGCGCGGTGAGTGATCGGCTCACGCTCCCGGCTGTCGCGTCAACAGGGGTCGGCATCAGGCGCAGCGCAAAAGGCTGGAGGGCCGGATGAGCAACGACGTGATCATTGGATACGACGGGAAGCCGCGCTGCGAGTGGGCGGGCGCCGACGACACCGCGCTGAGCCGATACCACGACGAGGTGTGGGGGACCCGCACTCGTGACGAGTCGGCGATGTTCGAAGCGCTCACCCTCGGCGTCTTCCAGGCCGGGCTGAGTTGGAAGGTCGTGTTCAACAAGCGGGACGCGTTCCGGAAAGCGTTCCGGGGCTTCGACGTCGCCGAGGTCGCGGCGATGACGGACGTCGATGTCGAGCATCTGATGGACGACGCCTCGATCATCCGCAACCGCAGCAAGATCGAGGCCACCATCGGCAATGCGCATGTCATGCTGTCCGCGTCGCCGGGCATGCTGGTGCTCGCGGAGTCCTACGGGAGGACCCGCAGGCGGGCTCCCCGGTCCTACGCCGAGTTGCCTACATCGACGCCGCAGGCGGCGGACTTCGCCAGGCAGTTGAAGGCCCAGGGGTACCACTTCGTCGGTCCGACGAGCGTGTACGCGTTCATGCAGAACGTGGGTGTGATCAACGACCATCTGCACGGCTGCTTCCGCGCAGCTGACCACCGAACCGCGCCCCGGGGCGAGTGAAGGCCGGACAACTGCGGGTCCCGCTTGTTCACGACAGGGCCCCGCTGACGTGGCGGCCGGTTTTTCTCAGGCTCCGCAGCACTCGGGTGACTGCGGGCGGTCGGCTCCTTCGAGACCACCATTCGCAATGCCGGCCTGCCTTGTCGCGCACGGCGGTTGGCCAGTTCCGGCAGTGCTCCCTGATGGCGTGTCACGGCTGGGGCGTGTATCAAAAGTGCCTGGCGAGGATGGCGGAGAGCCCATCTGTGATCCAGAATTATCGGATGGTCACGCTTGAGACTCCCCGGTTGATCCTGCGTCGCTGGCGCGAGGAAGACGTTGCGCCCATGGCTGCCGTCAATGCCGACCCCGAGGTCATGCGGTGGATCCGTGACGGCAGCGTCCGTGACGAACAGCAGACTCGCGGCGGGATCCAGGCATGGGAGAGCGAGTGGGAGTCACAGGGCTTCGGCCTGTTCGCCGTGGAGATCCGGTCCACCGGCGAGCTGGCCGGGTTCACCGGCCTCTCGGTGCCCGCCTTCTTGCCGGAGGTACTGCCGGCGGTTGAGGTCGGCTGGCGGCTGGGACGTTCCCACTGGGGGCAGGGCTTGGCCACCGAGGCCGCTGCGGCCGCTGTACGGTTCGCGTTCGAAGAGCGAGGGCTGGAGCGGATCGTCAGCATCGCTCAGGTGGGCAACGACGCCTCCGAACGGATCATGACCAAACTGGGGATGCGTCCGGTCCGTGAGACCGTCAATCCCACCAGCGGTCGGCGAGTACGGGTGTACGAGTTGTCGTCGGACCAGTACGTCACAACCACTCGTTGATGCCGGCAACGCGGACCTGGTCGGCGGCCTTGTCCGGAATGGTGCAGCGGATACCGCGACACCGCAGGTAGGCGCGGTTCTTGCGGGACGCGTACACCTTGTCCGCCCGCACCCGTCGCGGCCGTCCCACCGTCCCGCCGTCCCGCCGTCCCGCCGTCCCGCCGTCCCGCCGTCCCGCCGTCCCGCCGTCCCGCCGTCCCACCGTCCCGCCGTCCGGAACCGATTTCGCGCTGGCGCGACTACCGTCTAAGCTGATCTCACCGACGCGGGGTGGAGCAGCTCGGTAGCTCGCTGGGCTCATAACCCAGAGGTCGCAGGTTCAAATCCTGTCCCCGCTACCACCAGGGCCGGGGTTCGCGCATGATGGCGCGGGCCCCGGCCCTGTTTCGTTGGTCAGCACGTGGCGCAAGCAGGACAGGCGGCCGGGCATCGAGCATCCGTGGCCCCCGGCTTCGCGAACCGCTGGGGTGATCATTTGTCTGACTGGGATCGACGGGGTCCACTCGGGCCTTGACGAGGCCGGAGTTCAGATAGCAGACAGCGAGCCTTGCAGTCATCAGCTGCGGCAACCACTCCTCCGTCTCCGGCCGCGGCGCGCCTGGGCTGTTCGGTGGGTATCGCTCCCCCATTCGTGTGGCGGGTCCGGCGAACAGGAATCGGCAGCGCGGCACCGATCAATGGTCGATGGGACTGGTCGGCGGGACCACAGGCGAGCCCGCGACCGCTTCGTGAGAGTAGGCCACGGTGCTCAACAGGCGAGACGCGCTGCGCACGGGCGTGCTCGGTGCCATCGGAGCGGGGGCGGTGGCCCCGCAGGTGCCGACGAGTGCGGCCGCGGTACCCGAGTCAGCGGAGCATGTCGGTCCTCGGGATTGGGAACGGCTGGCCGGCGCGCTGTCCCCGGCTTCCACGCTCTACCGGCCGTGCGGCTCCGTCTACCCGTCGCTGGCCCTCCCGTTCAACCACCGGTATGACGCGGTCCAGCCGGCCGGGATCGTCGCCTGCGCCACCACCGGGGACGTCCGCGAGGCGATCCGCTGGGCCCGCTCGGTGGGGTTGCCCGCCGTGCCCCGCTCCGGGCTGGGGCACAACTACGCCGGGTACTCCACCACCACCGGCCTGCTGTTGAACATGGCCCGGATGAGGAGCATCACCGCCACACCGCGGCCGGGCAGCGCCCGCTCCCGGGTGTACGGGCCGATGAGGGTCGTGCACGACGCCGGTACCGTCACCGTCGGTGCCGGCGTCACCAACGGCGACCTGCATCCCCTGCTGGAGGACCGCGGCACTTTCGTGCCCACCGGTCGCTGCCCCAGCGTCGGGGTCGCCGGACTGGTGCTGGGCGGCGGCATCGGCTTCAGCGACAAGATGTTCGGCCTGACCTGCGACCGGCTCAGCGCCACGACCGTCGTGCTCGCCGACGGGCAAACGGTCGAGGCCCGCGAGGACTCGTACCCCGACCTGTTCTGGGCCTGCCGCGGCGGTGCCGGCAACAACTTCGGTGTCCACACGTCGTTTACCTTCCGGTACGAGCAGTTCGAGGGCACCGTGGGCATCTACCGGTTCCGCTGGAGCCTGGACTCCGTCCTGCCGGTGATCACCGCCGCACAGCAGATCGCCCAGGACACCGTGGACGACAAGCGGTTCCATCTGCGCCTCGGCATCGGGACTCGAGGACAGACCAGGCCGCAGATCCAGCAGAACGCCAACGTCAACGCCATCGGCCAGTACTACGGCACCGTCGAGGAACTGGGTGCCATCCTCGCCCCGCTGCTGGACATCGGCACCGCCGAGGAGCGCGCCCGCAACCGCGCGTCGATCCGAGCCGTCACACCGGGCGAGGCGAGCGTGCTGCTGAGCGCTACCACACCGGTGGATCGGTTCGCCGCCAAGTCAGCGATCCTGGACTCCCGCGCACTCCTGACCGACCAGCAGGTCAGCGCGGCAGCCGAGCGCCTGCTGGACTGGCCGGGCAGCGGCAACGAGGACGGAGCCGGGTTCGCGATGTTCGCCCTCGGCGGCGAGATCAACCGGGTATCGCCGGATGCGACCGCATTCGTGCACCGCAACGGCCTGTTCGTCTTCGCCGCCGAGACCTCCTGGGCAGACTACGACCCCTTCGGCGTCGCCGACGCCAACCTGCGGTGGCTCGAGGAGTTCTACGACGACATCTTCCGTGGCAGGCCACCGCAGCACTCGTATCAGAACTTTCCCGACCCGACGCTCAAGGACTGGCAGCGGGCCTACTACGGCACGAACTACGACCGCCTGGTCCGCGTGAAGCGGACCTACGACCCGACCGGCTTCTTCGGCTACCCGCAGGCGATCGGCAGCTGACACCCCCATGCGGTACGTGATGCCGCATTGCGCGAACTGCGGCTCCGAGCGAAATTCAGGCGCTGCTGCCGACACCGCTACTCCCCGTCGGCGCTCCGCACCTCCGGATCGAGGATGCAATTCCCCCAGTGTTAACGTCTGGGGCTCCTCGCAAGGTTCAGCTGAAACCGTGCTGTTCTTGCGGAGGAGATCAGGCATTGACACCTCCGGCGACATGACCAATCATCATGCGAAACGCTGGATCGGAAGACCAACCAACCTTTCTCCCGCTCAGCACAGTTGGCCGTTAAAGGAATGTCCTGCCAGGAGATGAGCACGCGGTGGGTGAGATGGTGGATACAAGCCGTGCCGAAAGTCCGCTCCACCGAGGGGCACGCGGGGAAGAAGAAGGCGGCCGTTCTGCCCGCGCCGGCCATGCGCAGTCACCGCCCGTCGGCAGGCGCTGAATCCGCCTGAACGGAGAGCGGTCCGGTGACCCGTTCGTGGGCGCACCGCTGAGAAACACACCAGGTGTCCGAAGTTCGAGCAGGGCACCCGTCGAATAGTCATCAATCCCTCGCGCCCGCCGCCGGGCCGGTGAGTTCTTTTCTCACGCCTTCCCGACAACTGTCCTCCGCTCAGAGGAAAGAGCTGGTTTTGCCGACGACACCCACCTCCCCTGCGACCACCAGCAACCACCGCGGGCCTCGGCATGGCGCCGACGGATCGGCGGCGGCCCGCCCGGACGAACCGCAGCCGCTCTCATTCGCGCAGCAACGGCTCTGGACGTTGGCTCAGCTGACCGGGGCCGGCGAGGCCTACAACGAGTCGGTCGTCCACCGGCTGCGCGGGCCGCTGGACCGTGGTGCGCTGGCCCGGACGCTGGACGCGATCGTCGCTCGGCACGAGGTGCTGCGGACCCGCCTGGTCCCCACGGACGGCGACCTGCGCCAGTGGATCGACCGGTCGGACGTCGGGTTTCCGCTCCTGACGGACGACCTGACCGGTGTTCCCGATCCCGAAGCACGGCTGGCCGCCCTGCAACACGCGGAAGCCACCGCGCCCTTCGATCTGGGCAGCGGCCCGCTGGCCCGTGGCCGCCTGGTCAGCTTGGCCCCGGACCATCACGCCTTGCTGCTGACGATGCATCACACGGTCTTCGACGGAACGTCCATGGACGTCATGATGCGTGAACTCACCGCGCTCTACTCGGCGTTCATCCGTGGTGGCGGCGACCCTCTGCCGCCGTTGCCGCTCCAGTACGCCGACTACGCCCGCCGGCAGCGCGCGTGGATGGACGGCGAGGAGCAGGCGGCCCAGGCCGCGTACTGGCAGGAGAACCTGGCCGGCGCCCCGCCCCTGCTCGAACTGCCGACTGACCGGCCCCGCCCGCCCGAGCAGGACTATCGTGGCGGCCGGGTGGCGATCGGCCTGGACGAGGAGCTGACGGCCGGCCTGCGGACGCTCGCTCGGCGGCACGGCGGCACCCTCTTCGTCGCCGCGCTGACCGGCTGGTCCCTGGTGCTGTCGCGGCTGGCCGGGGAGACCGACATCGTGGTCGGCGTACCGACGGCGAACCGCCGCAGCCGTGACCTGGCCGGGCTCATCGGATTCTTCGTCAACTCCCTCGCCGTTCGCGTCGACCTGTCCGGTGCACCGACGGTCTCCACCGCGCTGGACCGGACGCGTGCCGCCGTCCGTGGGGCGTTGGACCACCAGGACCTGCCGTTCGAGCGGGTGGTGGAGTTGGTCAACCCACCGCGCAGCATTGCCCATTCACCGCTGTTCCAGACCATGTTCGCCTGGCAGCCGTCGCGCAGCGGCCTGCTGGGCCTGCCGGATGTCGAGGCGGAGCCCCTCGACATCCCGTTCGCCTCCGCCAAGTTCGACCTCGCGCTGTCGCTGGCCGAGGAGGACGGCCGTCTGGTCGGCCATCTCGACTACGCCACCGCCCTGTTCGACCATGCCAGCGCCGAACGTTACGCGGGCTACCTGCGGCGGGTGCTGGCCCAGATGGCGGACGAGCCCGACCGGCAGGTCGCGGATCTCGCGCTGATGGACGCGGACGAGCGCCACCGGCTGCTCACGGACTGGGACGCGACCCAGGGCGCCGAAGCCGTGCCACCCTCCGGGCTCGGCGGCCTGATCGAGCGTTTCGAGGCGCAGGTACTGGCCCGCCCGGACGGACCGGCGCTCGTCTGTGCCGGTGAGCGAACCGACTACGCGGCGCTGGAGCGCCGCGCCAACCGGTTGGCGCACGCGCTGATCGCGCGTGGGATCGGACCCGACCAGGTGGTCGGCCTGCACGCCGGGCGGTCCACGGAACTGGTCGTCGGCGTCCTCGGCATCCTCAAGGCGGGTGCCGCCTTCCTCCCGCTCGACCCCGGCCAGCCCACCGAGCGACTGACCGCCATGGTGGCGGACGCCGCGCCGGCCCTGGTCGTGAGCACCGTTGGCGCTGTGGACGGCTGGCAGGACCTTCGCACGGTCGAGGCGGAGGGTGTGCTTGACGACGCCCCCGCAGTCGCGGTGAGCCCGTCGCGCCTGGCCTACGTGCTCTACACCTCGGGCTCCACCGGCCGCCCCAAGGGCGTCGCGGTGACGCACGGCAGCGTGCTCAACCTGCTCGACACCTGGCTCGCCCGGTTCGGCGCGACGCCGGGCGAGGCGACCTCCGCCTGGTCCAGCATCGGCTTCGACGCGACGATTCACGAGATCCTGCTGCCGCTCACCACGGGTGCCGTGCTGCACGTCGTCCCCGACGACGTGCGCGCCGACCCCGAGGCGCTGATGGGCTGGCTGCGCCGGCACCGCGTCGTGCAGGCCTTCCTGCCCCCGGCGTACATCCGGTGGATCGACGAGGCACCCGAGGAGCGCCTGGCGGGTCTGGCCCTGCGCCAGCTGCTGACCGGCGTGGAGTCCCTCCCGGAGATCGCGCTCCACCGCATGACGCAGGTGCTGCCCGGCCTGCGGATCTGCTACGGGTACGGCCCCACCGAGAGCACGCTGTACTGCACGTCCTACACCGACCCGCAGCCCCTCGACCGGCCTTGCCCGATCGGCCGACCGCTGGGCAACACCCGCCTCTACCTGCTCGACGAGCGGCTCCAGCCCGTCCCCGCCGGGGTCACGGGCGAGCTCTGGACCGGTGGCGCCGGACTCGCCGCGGGCTACCTGAACCGGCCGGACCTGACGGACGAACGGTTCCTCCCCGACCCCTTCGTGCCGGGCGGGCGCATCTACCGCACCGGCGACCTCGCGCGTCGGCTTCCGGACGGCAACGCCGAGTTCCTGGGCCGCCGTGATGACCAGGTCAAGCTCCGCGGCTTCCGGATCGAGCCCCGCGAGGTGGAGGCGGCGCTACTGGCCGTGCCCGGTGTGCGCGAGGCGGCCGTCCTCGCCGACCGCGACGAGGCCGGCGAACTGCGCCTGGTGGCCGCCGTCGGCCAGGGCGGTGCCCGGCCGCGACAGCCGCATGAGTGGCGCGCCGCGCTGGCCGAGCGGCTGCCGGACTACATGGTTCCCGCGATCTTCGTCGAACTGCCCGCGCTGCCGCGGGGCCGCAGCGGCAAGCTGGACCGCGCCGAGTTGCTGCGGCAGGCCCGGGCGGCCGTTCCCCAGCAGGTCAACACGGCCACCCCGCGCGACCACGTCGAGATGGCCCTCTACCGAATATGGAAGCGCGTGCTGCTGCGCCCCGCGATCGGCATCACCGACAACTTCTTCGAGATCGGTGGCACTTCGATCTCTGCCATCAAGGTGGCGGATGCCGTCCGCGAGGAGTTCGGCGACAGCCTGCCCATCCGTGATGTCATCGCGCACCCGACGATCGAGGCACTGGCCGAGCGCCTGCGCACCGGCGCGGCCCGGCAGCGGAGCGGAAGCCTGATCGAGTTCCGTGCGGGCGACGGACGCCGGCGGGTGGTCTGCGTCCACCCGGCCGGCGGCACCGCCTTCTGCTACCTGTCGCTCGCCGCCGCACTGCCGGAGGAGATCGGCGTGTACGGCATCCAGTCACCCGGCCTGGACCCGGGCGAAACGCCGCTGCCCACCGTCGAGGCCATGGCGCGGCACTACCTGGAGCTGGTCGGACCGCAGGCGGACGAGTCCCTGGTGCTGTGCGGGCTGTCCTACGGCGGACTGGTCGCCCATGAGATGGGACGGCTGCTGGCCGAGGCCGGACACCCGCGGTTCAGCGTGGTCCTGCTCGACACGCGTGGCACCGACGACCCGCAGGAGCGGGCCGCGATCGAGCCCGTCGAGGCGGCGGACTTCCGCGAGAAGCTGGTCAGGTTCAACGGGATGTACCCGGGCATCGAGGACGACCAGATCGACCGGTACTTCCGGATCTACAACCACAACCGGATGTCGGCCCGCGACTATCCCGTTCCGCCGTCACCGGCCCGGCTGGTGTTCGTCCAGGCATCCGAGGGAGGCGGGGACGAGGCGGTGGAGCGCGAAGCCCGCGCGTTCTGGCAACGGCGGGCCGGCAGCGGCCTGTTGGTGGAGCCGGTGGGCTGCGGGCACTGGGACATGCTGGAGAGCGACGCGGTGCCGCGGATCGCCGAGCTGATCGCGGCGGAACTGCTACGGGTGCCGGACCCGGCCTCCCCCCTGCCGTCGCCACGCCACCGTCGTCGCGCCTCGACCGGCGGCCTGCACGCCGCGCGGGAGGCGTGATGCGAACCACGACCGAGCCCGTCGCCGTACCGCCCGTCACGGGCCTCGTCCAGGGTGTGCACACGTGGGCGCTGCGGACCCCCGGCGCGCTCGCGCTGGCCGACGGCGACCAGCGGCTCGACTACGCCGCCCTGGACGCGGCCGGCGCGGCGGTGGCCGACGGGCTGCGCCGCAGCGGAGTCCGGCCCGGCCAGGCGGTGGCGGTCCACCTCCCCCGCTCCTGGCAGCTGGTCTGCGCCATGCTCGGCATCCTCCGCCTCGGCGCCGTGGTCGTGCCGCTCGACGCTCAGAGCCCGCCGGAGCGCCGTGGTCACATCCTGACCGACTCCGCCGCGGTGGCGCTGATCCACGCGGACACCGCGCCCGAGGGCCTGCCGGACGGCGTACGGGCCCTCCCGCTGGCCGCCCTACTCGCCCACCGAGCCGCTCCCGAGGCCCCGTTCACCGGATCGCCGGTCTCATTCCTCTTCTACACCTCCGGAACCACCGGCCTCCCCAAGGGAGTCGAGGTGACGGAGAGCGGCGTGCTGCGGCTGGCCCGCCCGGGGTACATCGAGCTGGAGCAGGGCGCCCGCTACTCCTGCATGTCCAACCCCGCGTTCGACGCGCTGAACTTCGAGGTGTGGGCGCCGCTGCTGACCGGCGGCTGCTGCGTGATCCTGGATGACGCGGACGTCCAGACCCCGGACCGACTGGCGGCGGCTCTGCTGCGCGAGCGGATCGACACCCTCTTCGTCACCGTGGCGCTCTTCAACGCCGTGGTGGACGCCGTCCCCGACTGTTTCGCCGGTGTGGGGCAGGTGCTGGTCGGCGGCGAGCAGCTCAACGCCCGCGTGATCCGCCGCTGGTACCGGCACAACGCGGACAGCCCGACCCGTCTGCACAACGTGTACGGCCCGACCGAGACCGCCACGTTCGCGCTGTGCCACCCCATCCCCCGGGACTTCGGCGCGGATGTCGTCCCGATCGGGCGCCCGCTGCCCGACACCCGGGCCGTCCTCGTCGCAGCGGGTACCGACCGGCAGGCCGTACCCGGCGAGGTCGCCGAACTCCACCTGGCCGGAGCCGGTCTGGCAGCCGGCTACCGCAACCTGCCCGAGGAGACGGGACGGCGTTTCGTCCGGCTGCCCTGGTACGACGACGGCCGTGAGCTCCACTACCGGACCGGCGATCTGGTCCGCGCCGATGCCGACGGCGTCGTGGAGTACGTCGGACGCGCCGACCGCCAGGTGAAGGTCCGCGGCTTCCGGATCGAACCCGGCGAGCTCGAACGGCAGATCGTCAAGCACCCGGCCGTGCGGCAGGCGTACGTCTGCACCCGCCGCGACGGCGAGTACGGTCCGAACGAGCTGCTCGCCTACCTCGTGCCCGACGGCGAGCTGACCTTCGAGGAGTTCGACCGTCACCTGGCGAGCGGGCTGCCCGCCTACATGCGGCCCCACCACCTCTACCTGCTCGACGCGCTGCCGCTGAACGCCAACGGCAAGGTCGACCAGGCCGCGCTGCTGGCCCGCGACGACCAGCCCTGGCGACCGACGACCGGCACCGGCCCCGCCGCCACCGCCTGGCAGCGTGAGGTGCTGGAGCTGGTGGCGCAGGTGCTGGGGATACCCGACCCCCGGCTCGACGACGGCTGGACCACGGTCGGCGGCGACTCGCTGAAGGCGCTGCGGCTGCGGTTCGAGGTCAGGCGCCGCTGGGACTGCGACTTGCCGCAGTCCTCGGTTCTGCGGGGGGACCTCGCCTCGCTCGCCGAGGCCGTCGCCACCGCCCGCGCCGCCGGGCAGGCGCACTACCCCGTACCGGCCGGGCCCATCGGGGCCCGCACCGCGCCGGCCACCAGCGAGCAGCAGCGGCTGTGGCTCTTCCAACAGCGCTCGCCACGCTCCCGCGCCTACGACGTGACCTGCCCCGTGCGGATCGACGGCCCGGTGGACGCCACGGCGCTGCGGCAGTCGCTACGGCGCCTGGTGGTCCGACACCCGGCGTTGCGCACCGGGTTCGAGGCGACGCCCGAGGGCCTGCGCCAGACGGTGGGCGAGCCGTACGACCCCTGGACCGACCCCGGCACCGCGACGCCCGACGACGAGAGGGGCCCACAGGCCTTCGCCGAGGAGTTCTTCGCCCTTCCCTTCGACCTGTCCCGGCCGCGGATGCTGCGCACCTGCTGGTTGCCGCAGGACGGGGGCGGCGTCCTGCTGCTCCACCTGCACCACATCGCCGTCGACGGCTGGTCGCTCAACGTGCTCTTCCGCGACCTGTCGGCCGGGTACGAGCACGCCTTGAGCGGCCAGCACGGACCGCGTCCAGAACAGCCCGCCCTCACGCCGCTGGACTACGCGCACTGGCAGGCCGAGTGGTCCACCCACCCGGGGTACCGCGCACAGCGCGCCGAACTGCACGCGCACTACGCCGGGTTGGACGAAGCCGCCGAGCCGCTGCAGCCGAGCCCCGCCCGCCCGTTCTCCGAGGGCCGGCTGCTGCACACCACGCTGGACGTCGTGCGCCGCTCCCACATCGACCGGCTCTGCGCCGAACTCGGCCTGACCCGCTTCCAGTTGCTGCTGGGCGTCTTCGCCTGGAGCCTGTACGCCGTGACCGGCCGGACCAGACTGCGGGTGGCCACTCCGGTGGCCAACCGGCCGGTGCGGGAGTTCGAGGCGAGCGTCGGCATGTTCGCGAACACCGTGCTGCTGCCGCTGACCCTCACGCCCGGCGAGGAGCTGCGCGGCCAACTGCGGCACCTGGGCGCCGGAGTGCGCGAGGTGCTGGACCGGCAGGACGTCATGCTCTCCGACGTGCTGGCCGACCTGGGCCCGGCGGCGGGGTCGTCGCCGTTCGACGTCCTCTTCGTGCAGGAGAACACCGACTTCGGGGCGCTGGCCCTGCCGTCCTGCGCCGCCCGCCCGCTGTGGTGGGCGCCGGCCGAGGCCAAGTGCCCCATGACCCTGTTCGTGGTGGAGCGCGACGGCGACCTGGACTGCCTGTGGGAGTACGCCGCCGACCACTTCGACGCCGCCCAGGTCGAGGCGATGGCCGGGGTGTTCCGGCGCGGCCTGGACCTGCTCGCCGCCGGTGAGCCCGTCACCGTGGCCGAGTTGGCCGTTCCCTACCGTGACAGCCTGCCGCAGCACGGCGTCGGCCCGGCGTCGGAGTTGACGTACCGGACCGTGGCCGAGGGCTTCGCCCGGCAGGTCGCCCGGACCCCGGCTGCGGACGCCCTGAACGACGGTCTGCGTACTTTGAGTTACGCCGAACTCGACGCCCACGCGGCCGCGCTCGCCGCCGAACTGCGGTCGGCGTACCCGGCACCGGACGTGGACGACCGCCCGCGCCGCGTCGCGCTCTACTTCGAGCCCTGCGTCGAGCACGTGGTGGCACTGCTGGCGCTCGCCCGCCTCAACCTGACGATCGTGCCGCTCGACCCGTCCTACCCGCCGCACCTGCTGCGGCTGATCCTCGAACAGGCGGAGCCGCTGTGCGTCCTGCTGCCGCCGGGCGGTGAAGCGGCGTTCGACGCTGTCGACCCGGGCGGCGTGACACGCCACCCGGTCACGCTGGCGCCGGTGCTCACACCGGTGCTCCAGCCCGTTCCCGCCCTCCCGCCGCACGACGGCACCCGGCCGCTGTACGCCCTCTTCACCTCGGGCTCGACCGGGACTCCCAAGGGCGTCCAGGTGTCGGACCGGACCCTGTGCAACCTGCTCCAGTGGCAGGCGCAGGCGGGCGGCCTCGGGGCGCCCGCCGTGACCCAGCAGTTCTCCATGCTCTCCTTCGACGTCTCCTTCCAGGAGATCTTCGGCACGCTCTGCGGAGGCGGCTGCCTGCACCTGGTGCGGCCCGGCTGGCGGCAGGACGGGCCCGCCCTGCTGGCGCAGCTGGAATCAGCGGGCGTGGAGCGCGTCTTCATGCCCTACGTGGCCCTGCAACTCCTCGCCGAACACGCCGTCCACCTCGGCCGCTATCCCACTCGGCTGCGTGAAGTGGTGACCGCGGGCGAGCAGTTGGTCTGCACAGAGGCCATCCGCCGCTGGTTCGCGGGCCTGTCGGGCGCCCGTCTGTTCAACCACTACGGCCCGACCGAGACGCACGTGGTGAGCAGCCTGTGCCTCGAAGGCGACCCCGCCCGCTGGCCGGATCGCCCCGCCATCGGCCGGCCCGTGGCCGGTGCGGTGCTGCGCGTGGTGGACGAGGCCGGCCAAGCCGTCCCGGCCGACTGCCCCGGCGACCTGCTCATCGGTGGCACGATGGCCGAGCGCTGCTACCTCGGCGAGGGCGGACTGAATGACGAGCGCTTCGTCGAACTGCCGGGCCTGGGCCTGTTCTACCGTAGTGGCGACCGGGCCCGCTTCGACCGGCAGGGTCTGCTGCACTACCTGGGCCGCGACGACCAGCAGATCAAACTGAGTGGCCATCGGCTGGAGTTGGGCGAGATCGAGGTGGCCCTGCTGCGGCACCCTGAGGTCGTCAACGCCGTGGTGGCACGCGACGGCGAGCTGCTGGTGGCCTGCTTCCAGTCTCGCGGCCAAACACCCACGGCCGGGGAACTCAGCGCTCACCTTGCCGCGTTGCTGCCCGCCCACGTACGGGTCGACCGCTTCCGGCGGCTGGAGGCCCTGCCCCGCACCCCCAGCGGCAAACTCGACCGTGCGGGGGCCCTGCGCTCCCTGGGCGAGGAGCTGCGCGGACGGGCGGGCGGCACCCCGGTGCTGTCGGAGCGCGAAGCCCGACTGGCCGAGGCGTTCGAGGCGGTGACCGGTGCGGTCATCACGCCCGACCAGTCGTTCTTCGACGCGGGTGCGTCCAGCCTGACGCTGATGCGCTACCACCTGCTCTGCACAACGGAGTTGGGCCTGCGCTTCACGGTCGCCGAGCTGTTCGAGCACGTCACCGTACGGCGGCTGGCCCGGTTCCTCAACGGGCCGGTGCGTTCGACCAGTAGCACCGTCGCCACCACGGGCGCTCAGGCCGACGCCGTCGCGGGTGACGAACCGATCGCGATCATCGGCATGGCCGCCCGCCTCCCCGGCGCCCCGGACCTTGCCGCCTTCTGGGAGATGGTGACCGCCGCGGGCCGGGGCATCGAGCACTTCGACGCGGCGGACGGCCTGGTCGGGGCGCGAAGCCAGCTGGACGGACTGCTGGCCTTCGACCCCGACCACTTCGGCATCAGCCGCTACGACGCCCGGCTGATGGACCCTCAGCAGCGCCACCTGCTGATGGCCTGCACGCAGGCGCTGGCCCACGCCGGCATCCACGATCCGTCGTCGGGCCCGCGAGTCGGCCTGATCGCCGGGGCGGGCGAGAACACGTACTTCCAGACCATGCTGCGGGAGGCCGACCCGCAGTGGCTGCCCGACGGCTTCCGGCTGGCCCTGCACCACGAGAAGGACTTCCTCGCCACCAAGGCCGCCTACCACCTCGGGCTGACCGGCCCGGCCTTCACCGCCCAGGCCGCCTGCGCGAGTTCGCTGGTCGCCGTCCATCTCGCGGCGGGCCTGCTCCGCCAGGGCGACGCCGAGGTGATGCTCGCCGCAGGTGTGCTCGCCGACCCGACCCTGACCGGCGGCTACCGCTACCAGCCGCAGCACATCTTCTCCGTGGACGGCCACTGCCGGCCCTTCAGCGACGACGCGACCGGCACGATCGGTGCCAGCGGCGTCGGCGTGGTGGTGCTCAAGCCACTGCGGCTCGCGCAGCGCGACGGCGACACCGTCTACGCGGTGATCACCGGCTCCGCACTGAACAACGACGGTTCCGACAAGCTCAGTTACAGCGCGCCCTCGCTCGCCGGCCAACGTGAGGTGATCCGCGCCGCCCTGCGCCGCAGCGGTCGCACCGGCGCGGACCTCGCCTACGTCGAGGCCCACGGCACCGGCACCCGCCTCGGCGACCCGGTCGAAGTCGACGCCCTGCGGCAGGCGTTCGACATCGCCGAGTCCGGCCGCTGCGCGCTGACCTCGGTCAAGAGCCAGATCGGCCACCTGGGTGCCGCCGCCGGCGTGGTAGGCCTGATCCGCGCCACCCTGAGCGTCCACCACGGCGTCATCCCGCCCAATGTCGACTTCCACACTCTCAACCCGCACATAGCCGCCGACCCGACTCCCTTCTACATCCCCACCACGGCGCGCAGTTGGCCCGCCGACCGTCCCCGGGTGGCGGCGGTCAGCAGCTTCGGCATCGGCGGCACGAACGCCCATGTGGTGCTGGAGGCGGTCACACCGACGGTCCCGGAGCCCGGCGCCACGGCGGCGGCCCCGCCCGGCTGCCTCGTGCTGTCCGGCAGCAGTGCGGCTGCCCTGCGGACCGACGCCGCACGCATCGCCGACTACCTGACGGCCCGCCCCGAGGCCTACGACGGGGTGGTGCGGCACCTGCAGGCCGGCCGACCCGCCCGACGGTGGCGCCTGGCGGCGGTCTGCCCTGACGCGTCGGCCGCGGTCCGGTGGTTGCGCACAGCCGTACCGGTCGCGCCGGTGGGACCGGACGAGGTGTCCGTGTCCACGGCTGGTCGGACGGCGGCCGAGTTGGCCGCCGCCTGGGTGGACGGGTGCGACATCGACTGGCCGCAGGGGCCGGCACAGGCGCCGTGGGACTTTCCGCCGCCGGCCTTCGAGTTGGCGGAGTACGACTTCGAGCGTGCCACGGCCATGGCGGCCAGCCCCGAACCGGTCACCGCCGAGGGTCCGCAGCGGCTCGCGGAGTGCGACTGGCTGAGCCAGCCGCACTGGGTACGGCTGCGCCGCGCGGACACCGCGAGCAGTGCCCGCAGATCGGCGGTACTGGTGGTGGTCACGGACGGCCCGGCGCCCGCTGCGGCGATCCGGGTGTTCGAGGCAGCCTACGCCCGGGTCGTGCGGGTCAGCGCGGCAGACGCCTTCGTCCGGCACGGGGACGACGTCTTCGAGGTCGATGCGGCCGACCCCGCCTCGTTGCTCCAACTGCTCGACGCCGTGACCGCGCAGGCAGGGCAGGGGGGTGTCGACTGGCTGCACGCGCTGCCCCTGGGCATAGCGGGCCCGGTCACAGGGCGCTCCTTGGAGCAGGCCCGCTGGGCGTGCGTCGACGCGCCCGCCGCCCTCGTCCAGGCGCTGGCCGGGATGCCAGGAGCGCTCCGACCGCGCCTGTGGTGGCTGTCGTACGGAGCCAGGCCCGTCGAAGGAGCCGTCGAGCGGCCGGAGTCGGGCCTGCTCACCGGGATCAGCGAGGTCGCTCCGCAGGAGACCCCCGTGGACGGTCGCTGGGTGGATCTGCCCAGCGCCGTCCTGGCCGACTGGGCGGTGGCACTGACCGCCCTGCTCACCGGGGACGGCGCCGGGCGCATCAGGCAGCTGGCCCTGCGGCAGGGGTACTGGTGGCAGCAGGTCGTCTCGCCGGTGGCCTTGGACGAGGCCGTTGCTCCGGTGATCCCGCGGGGGGACGGCGTCCACCTGGTGCTGGGCGGTACCGGCGGTATCGGCGCGAGCGTGGCGGCCTGGCTGCTGGAGCAGACCGGGGGTCGGGTGCTGCTGCTGGCCAGACGGCCGCAACTGCCGGCCCAACTGGCGCGCTGGGCGGACCGGGTGGACCTGATCGAGGGGGATCTCGCCCACGACGCCGGAGTGGAGGACATCCTGCGGCGGGTGGGCAGCCGCACCGCGCGGCTCGACAGTGTGGTCCACGCCGCCGGTGTCGGCACCGGCAGCATGATCGTCCGACGCGACGCCGCAGCGACGAGCCAGGCGGCCAAGCTCAACGGCGCGCTGCTGGTCGAGCGGCTGATCGAGCGGTACGCACCGGCGCTCGCGGTCTACTGCTCCTCCATGTCGGCCCTGCTGGGCGGGGTCGGCCAGCTTGACTACGCCGCTGCCAACGGCCTGCTCGACGGCTTCGCCCACCACCGGGCCGGCGGCACCGACACGGGTCCGCAGGCCACCGCGCGGCTCGGCATCGACTGGGACGTGTGGCGCCAGGCGGGCATGGCCGTGCGGGTGCCGTCCACGGACGCCCGCCACCTTGCCCATCTGGCGACCGGTCTGACGATCGACGAGGGGAAGCGGGTGTTCGCCCGGGCCGTGGCTCTCCAGCTTCCCCAACTCCTGGTCTCCACCACGGATATCGAGGAGTCCCGGGTGTTCTACACCGCGCCCGCCCCGGCTCCGGCCCCGCAGCCCGCCACGACGGCCGAGGATGCCCTCTCCCCCGCCGCCCTCCTCACCGGCCGCCTCTGCGAGTGGCTGGGCGTCGACCGGATCGATCCGAATGCCGCCCTGTACGACCTGGGCGCCGATTCGCTGACCATGCTCGACCTGATCGGCGCGATCAAACAGCACTTCGGGGTCGAGCTGGAACTGTCCCGACTGAGCCACCAGGTCTCCGTCAACGAAATCCTGACCCGGCTCGATGAGGCCACCCCGCGCGGGGCGGGCGAGTCGGACGACGTGACGGTGGAGATCTGGCAGGAGGGTACCGGGCGCGACGTGCTGTGCCTGGTGCACCCGGTCGGTGGCGACATCCAGGCGTATCGCTCCCTGGTGTCCGCGCTCGACCGGCGGCTGACCGTCTGCCTCATCGCCGACCCCGCCCTGCGCCGGACCGGCCCGCACCAACCCGCCCCGCCCACTTGGTCGTTGGCCGAACGTGCCCGCCGCTACCACACCGCCCTGCGCGATCACTTCGCCGACAGCGGGCAGCGCTTGTACCTGGCGGGCTGGTCCTTCGGCGCCTGGGCGGCGATGGGAATGGCGGCCGAGGCGGAGGCAGCCGGCCGGCCGGCGCAGGGGCTCTACCTGCTCGACCCTCCCGCACCCGGCTCAGGGCCGCTGTTCCAGGGCTACGACGAGGCGCAGCTCGAAGCGGTGTTCGCCCACGAACTCGGCGACGGCGGCGCCGCGTTCACCGATGAGGCGAGGGCTTACGCCGACCGGCTCGCGCAGTGCTGCCGGGCCAACCTGGCGAGCATGGCCGACCACGAGCTGCCGCACCTGTCCGCCACGCCGGGCCAGTTGTGGCTGGCGGAGCAGCCGGTGGCGGGACTCCCGCGACAGGGCACGCCGGACGAGCAACTGGCCTTGTGGGAGCGGCACTTCCCGGCAGCGAGCAGTCGGCACCGGCTCGCCACCACCCACTACGGCGTCGTCCGGCCGCCGTACGTGCACGCGGTGACGGCCGCGATCAACGCGGCCCTGGACCAGCTAACCGAGTCCTCATGAGACCTCGGCCCACCGTCCGCACCTGCCCCCGCCCGGCCGCCCCACCATCGAAAGGCGCACTGCCGTGAGCCCCGCAAACCCCTACCGGTCACTGCCGGTTCGCTCCTTCTGGCGCCCTGCCGTGGCCGAGCCCGACCCGCTCGCCATCGACGGCCTCTGGACGCCGAAGTTCGCCCTCGGCCAGGACGATCCCGTCCTGACCGCCGGCTCCTGCTTCGCCGCCCACCTCGGTCGCGCCCTGCTGGAGCGCGGCATGAACTGGCACGACGCCGAACCGGCCCCTCCCGGGCTGACCGGGGAGCAGCGGAGGAAGCGCCACTACGGCCTGTTCTCGTTTCGCACCGGCAACATCTACACCCCTGCCGTCCTGCACCAGTGGCTGTCCTGGGCCTTCGGCCACACCCCCGCGCCCCGCACGGCCTGGCTGGAGGACGGCCGGTACTACGACCCCTACCGCCCGGCCGTCGAGCCGGACGGCTGGGCGTCCGAGGAGGAGATGCTGGGCGCCCGGGAGGCGACCCTCGCCGCGATCCACCGTGGCATCACCACGGCGAGCTGCCTGGTCTTCACCCTGGGGCTGACCGAGGCGTGGCGGGACCGCACCGACGGCACGACGTACCCGGTCTGCCCCGGCACCGTACGCGGCACTTTCGACGCCGAGCGGCATGTCTTCCACCACGCCACCTTCGACGAGGTGCACCGCGACCTGGTGGCGGCCATCGCCGTGGCCCGCGCAGCCAATCCGGACCTGCGGATCCTGCTCACGGTCTCGCCGGTCCCACTGACCGCGACCGCGACCGGTGAGCACGTGCTGAGCGCCAACAGCCACTCCAAGTCCGTCCTGCGCGCCGTCGCCGGGCAGCTGGCACGGGACCACGCCCACGTCGACTACTTCCCGTCGTACGAGCTCGTCACCGGAGCTCCCTTCAAGGGCTCCTGGTACGAGCCGAATCTGCGGACCGTCACAGCCGAGGGCGTCGACTTCGTCCTGCGCCACTTCCTGGCCGCGTTCGGCGCGCCCGGCCCCGGGCCGCGACCGTCACCGACCCCCACCGCAGAACCGGGAGGAGACCCCTGTGAAGACGCCGTCCTCGACTACTACCGCTCCCGCTAGGTTCCTGCTGCTCGGCGACTCGCACGCCGGCCCGATCGGACGGGCCGCTCGCGCGGCCGGCCTGCCCTTCGACGGCGGACCGCTGGGCGCCGGACGGGAGTTCACCGACGACTTCTTCGAACCACGGGACGCGGACGTCGTGTTCCGCGGGCCCGAGGCGGAGCAGCACTACCGCGGCTTCCTGCGCGGGTTGCAAGTGACGGAACTCGGAGCAATTGCGGTGCCGGTGGTCTCGACCCTCGGGCTCAGCGCCCACTTCGTCGCCACCGCCGACAACTGGCAGATCTACCGGGGCCCGAACGGTCTGATGCCCGGCTTCCTGTCCAGCGCGCTGTTCGGCGACATCGTCCGCGCCTCGGTCCGCGCGGCGCTGGCCTTCTACCGCCACGCGCTCGGCCTGGGCCTGCGGGTGCTGGCCGTGATGCCACCGCAACGCGTACCGGCGCACGCCGACCCGCTGGTCTTCATGGCGGCGCAGGACGTCATCCGGGAGGCGCTGACCGGCCTCGGCGTCGAGATGGTCGATCTGCGGGCCCGGACGACCGACGAACACGGCTTCCAGCGGCCCGAGTTGTGCGAACCCGACGACGCGATCCACGGCAATCTCGCCTTCGGCCGCCTGATCCTGGCCGAACTGCTGGAGCACGGCCTGTAGTTCTGCCCTCCCGATCCGAATCCCCCCACCCCGCCCAGGAGGACCCCATGGAGCAGTACGAACTCGACGCCGTCAAGCAGCTCACCACGAGGCCGGCGCGGAAGTACCGGACCATCGAGGTCAGGTCCCTCACCCCGGTCATCGGCGCCGAGGTGACCGGCGTCGACCTCTCGCAGGTACTACCCGAGGAGCAGCTGGCGGAGCTCAAGTCCGCCTTCCTCGACCACCACGTGCTGGTCCTGCGCGACCAGATCATCACGCCCGAGGATCACAAGCGCTTCGCCGCCCACTTCGGCGAGCTCCGCCCCGTCAACCCGCCCCCGGTGGACGCCGATCCGTACATCCTGGAGATCAGCACCAGCCCGGAGGCCGAGAACGTGGCCGGCAACGGCTGGCACGCCGACGGCACCGCCGACGCGGAACCGTCCCTCGGGTCGATGCTCTACATCACCCGCGTCCCGGAGGGCGGCAGCGGCGGCGACACCCTGTTCGCCAACATGCACCTGGCCTATGAGATGTTGTCGCCGACCATGCGGGAGCTGCTGGACGGCCTGACCGCCGTGCACGACGGCCGCATCGCCCTCCAGGGCTACACCCCGCCGGCCGACTACGTCATCCCCAAGAGCGAACACCCGCTGGTGGTGCGCCATCCGGAGACCGACCGCAAGGTCCTCTACGTCAACCGGGCCTACACCGGCCGCATTCCGCAGCTGTCGGCCGAGGAGAGCAGGGCGCTGCTCGACATGCTCTTCAAGGTCATATCCGAGCGCCCCCTGCTGCACTGCCGCGTCCGCTGGACCCCCAACACGCTGGTCTTCTGGGACAACCGCTGCGTCCAGCACCACGCGACGTACGACTACCACCCCCTGACGCGCTACGGGCAGCGCGTGGCGATCAACGGCGGCCCGCTGAAGGGCTGAGGCCGCTCGGGCGGGTTCGGTCCGCCGCTCGCCGTCAGGCCGCTGCGACTCGGGCCAGGCTGTCGGCGAGGCCTTCGGCCAGCCGCGCGCCAACATCCCTCGTCCTCGTCCGGTCCTGCTCCGCGTGGGCCCGGACGACGGCCCGGACCCGCGCGGCCGGGTACGTGGCGGCGTAGGCCACCGGGTCCGTGGCCGCCAACGCGCGCGCCACGGCCGGTGCGTTCGCGAGGGCGTTCGCGTCGGCGTGGGCCCGCGCGTTGGCCTCGGTGTTCAGCTCGGCATAGCTCGCGCCGTACGCGGCGGCCTCGGCCTCGCCGTAACCGTTCGCCAACGCGTAGGTGCCCGCCGCCGACGCGGCCGCGGCATGGGCGTCGGCATAGGGGTAGGCGTACCCGTACAGCTCCCGCAGCGCGGGCCCGAGCGCGGCGGTCCAGGCCGGCTCGCCGATCCGCTCGCCGTTGGACGCCCGCTCGTGCAGGGCTGCCACGGCTTGGTGCCCAGCGGGGACCCCGCCGCGCCGCTCGCTCGCCTCGGCCAGGACCGGCCGCACGCTGAGGTGGTGCCAGTCGTGGACGACGCTGAAGGGCACCTCCCCGTCCAGCCGCACCAGCTCACGGTGCATCCGGCGCGCCCAGTCCCTCCCCGCGTCGGCCTCCATCGCCTCGAAGAGCGCCTCGCCCACGCTCCTGAGCCACTCGGGTCCGGCCGCAGGTCCGTCGGCGCCGAGGGAGGAGAGGAAGGCCTCGAACGTCTCCCGTTCCGTGGCGGCTTCAGGTGTGGTCATGGGTGCGACTCCTGGGGTGGTGGTCTGCGAACCGACCCGGCACGTGCTGAGCCGTGGTCAACTGCCGGGGACGGGCGAGCCGATGATCACTTTATGAGCCGAACCGGGTTTTGTGGAGCCCCTGCCGCCCGCTGCCCGGCGGGCGTCGGTGCGACGGGTGCTGCACCTGCGCCTCCCGAGGCCGCGCCGACCCGGCGGCCTCGCGGCTCAGCCATCTCGTGATGCCGGATCGGGCCAGGGCCGCGATGATCGGCCTGGAGAGCAGGTGCTCTGTCCGTTCCGGTCACCAGTCAGTCAGGAGGCCCTGGATGCCGCAGGAGACAGCCGCCGCCCCGCGCCGGGCGGTGCACGTCCCTCCCGAGGAGCGCGCGGCACGCGGCCGGGATGCCCGTCGCCGCGTGCCCCGGTCGAGCCATGCGGAGTACCGGCCGCCGAAGGACCGGCCAGACCCCGTGGACATCCTTCAGGCCCAGTCCGCCCGCCGGGTCCCGGAACTCGTGCCGATCCGTTACGGCCGAATGAGCGAGTCCCCCTTCCGGTTCTACCGGGGCGCCGCCGCGATCATGGCCTCCGACCTGGCCGGCTCGCCCGACTCCGGATTCAGGGCCCAACTGTGCGGCGACGCGCACATGCTGAACTTCCGGCTGTTGGCCTCCCCGGAGCGGCAACTGCTGTTCGACATCAACGACTTCGACGAGACCCTGCCAGGGCCCTGGGAGTGGGACGTCAAGCGGCTCTCGGCCAGCCTGGTCATCGCCGGGCGCGCGAACGGCTTCGACGACGCCGTGCGAGCGGACATCGTTCGGGCCACTGTGCGGTCGTACCGCGAGGCGATGGCCCGGTTCGCGCAGATGCGCAACCTGGACGTCTGGTATGCGCGCATGGACGCGGAACGTCTCCAGGAGCTCGCCGCGAGCCGGATCCACAAGCACGGCCGGAAGGCCCTCGCACGCGAGTTGGCCAAGGCCCGCACCCGCGACAGCCTCCAGGCCTTCGAGAAGCTCACCGAGAGCGTGGACGACCAGGTCCGCATCGCCGCCGACCCGCCGCTGCTGGTACCGCTCTCCGACCTGCTCCCCGACGTGACCCGCGGCGAACTGGAACAGGAGATCCACGGCCTGGTCGAACGCTACAGTCGCACCCTGGCCTCGGACCGGCGCCATTTGCTGGAGCAGTACCACCTCGTGGACATTGCCCGGAAGGTCGTCGGGGTCGGCAGTGTCGGCACCCGGTGCTGGATCCTGCTGCTGCTCGGCCGGGACGGCCAGGACCCCCTGTTCCTGCAGGCCAAGGAGGCCGACGACTCGGTGCTCGCGGCCCACGTCGGGGCGAGCCGGTACCGCAACCAGGGCGAGCGGGTGGTCTCCGGCCAGCGGCTGATGCAGGCCGCGAGCGACATCTTCCTCGGTTGGGAGCGGGTGGACGGCATCGACGGCCGGCGCCGCGACTTCTACATCCGCCAACTGCGCGACTGGAAGGGCATCGCCGTGGCGGAGGAGATGCTGCCGGAGGGCATGCGAGCGTTCGGCGAGTTGTGCGGCGCCACCTTGGCCCGCGCGCACGCCAGGTCCGGCGACCGAATCGCCATCGCCGCCTACCTCGGCCGCCGTGACTCCTTCGACCGCGCGCTTGCGGCCTTCGCCGAGTCCTACGCCGACCAGAACGAGCGCGACCATCAGGCGCTCCTCGACGCGGTCACAACCGGCCGGCTGCAGGCAGAGACCGTGGAGCCCTCGGCGTGACAGCCCTAGTAGCGATCTTCCCGTGGCGTACGTGTGAAGCTGCAGGGTTCCGGTCGCCAGTCCGGTGATGGCGTCGCCGCGGTACTCGGCACCGAGGAGCGCCAGGCGACGATCACGATGCCGCCGTCAGTCGCCCCACGGCGCGATCCCCCAGCGGACCGTGTGCTGCTCGCCGGGGCCGAGGCTGACGAGGCCGGTGCCGCTGCGGAAGGCGTCCGGCGGGCAGGTCATCGGCTCGATGGCGACCGCGCGACGGCGCTCCCCCGGTGCGAGGGTGTCGCCGGTGTAGAGCTGTACGTAGTCGGCGCCTTCACCGAGCCACACGTCCGTACCGAACGCACCCGACGGGTGGGCCAGGCGCACCACGGCCCGCCCGTCCGTGCCCCGGTCGAGGTCGCCGAACGGGGTGTCCAGTCGGAGCGCCCCGACAGCATGTGGCGTGCGCAAGTCGTACGCCGTCCCGGCGACCGGCTCCGCGGCCACCGGCAGGCCGCGCTCGTCGGTGCGCAGCCAGGTCCGCGCGGGGACGGTCAGCACCGCCTGGTCGACCACCGCGGTGCCCGCAGTGACGTAGGGATGTTGGCCGAAGCCGTAGGGTGCGGCGCCCATGCCGACGTTGCGCGCGGTCACGGCGACCTCGAGCCCGCCCTCTCCGAGGGCGTACTCGGCGCGGACGTGGAGGTGGAACGGGTAGCCCGGCTGCGGCCACAGCGGAACCTCCAGGACCGCCCGGCTGCCGCTCGCCTCCACGACCCGCCACGCGACCCACCGGAGCAGCCCGTGGATCGCGTTGCCGCCGGCCGGCTCGGTGAGCGGCAGCTGCAGGTCCTGCCCGTCCCAGCGGTACCGGCCGTCCCGGATCCGGTTGGGCCACGGCACCAGGAGCTGGCCGCGACCCCCGGTGATCCGGTCCTGTTCGGCGAATCCGTCGACCACGGCACGTCCACCGACCGCATACGACCGCAGCGCCGCGCCCAGCTCGACGATGACGGCACTGTGCGCGCCGTGACGCAGGGACAGTTGCCGTCCGGTGGGTCTCTCCTGCACGCGTGGCCTCCTCGGTCCGCCCGGTCGGCGTCCTCGGACGCGGACCGAGGTGGTGGCCTGCGGTGCGGCCTCCTCACCGGGAGCGTGCGGCCCCGCACCGGCCCGGTCAAGCGCGACACGTTCCCGGGGGTGGAATCGCCCGGCGGGTTCGCCCGCCGGGGCCACGGCAGCAGCCATCGGCGCGCCCGCGCCCCACCCCCCGGTCGGCACCCGGGCGCTCCCCCGCCTTCCGGGCGGGACGACGGCTTCACCGGCCGGCCGAGCGGCCGCGCCGCCGGCCGATGCGCCGCCAGACAGCCCGCTGGAATCTGAGCATCAGCACCCCCACCGCGATCAGCAGCACGATGTTGAGCAGGAGTTGGACCAGGGATCCGCGCGCCTCGTGCCAGCTGGAGAACGCGCAGGAGACGCCGATGTCGGCGGCGGCCGGGATGGTGGTGACCGAGATGAAGACGCCGAGCAGCGCGCTGGTCCTGGCCTGGGTCAGGGACACGATCCCGACGATGCCGGCCAGCACCGCAACGACGACGGAGAAGAAGTTCGGGGCGT
Organism: Kitasatospora sp. GP30; assembly: GCF_029892145.1. Classification (NCBI taxonomy): domain Bacteria; kingdom Bacillati; phylum Actinomycetota; class Actinomycetes; order Kitasatosporales; family Streptomycetaceae; genus Kitasatospora; species Kitasatospora sp. GP30. The sequence goes on along the minus strand of NZ_JARZAH010000005.1, from coordinate 124,999 downwards.
CGATCAGACTGGAGACCGGCCTGATGCCCAGGTCGAATGCCCTGGGCTGGAGGCCGAGGCCCCGGACCATCCACGAGAACAGGAAGGTCACCACGATGGCCAGCAGGAATCCCGCGGTCAGGGCGAACAGGCCCTGCCGGATCCTGGAGCCCTTGTGCTGGTCGATGCCCAGCGCGACGCTGGTGATGCCGCCGTACTCCGGTCCGACGACCATGGCCGCGACGATCAGGATCTGGGAGTTGGTGATGATTCCCACCGCCCCGATGACGCCGGCGATGACCAGGTAGACGTAGAAGCTCGGCAGATAGGTGCCCTCGGCGCGAATGCGCGCTTCCACCTCCTCCCAGACCGGCGCGTGCGCGAGCGCCCCGAGCTGTTGCTGCTCGGCCTCGGCCGCTTGGCCGGAGAAGGCCATCTCGACCGGCTCGATGACGATGGATCCGCGTCGGTCGAGTTCCAGCTCGCGCAGACCGTGCAGCACGGCGTTGGCCGCACCCGCCAGGATGTCGCACTCGACCGCGTCGCCGTCGGGATTGCGCACCAGGTCGGGAAGGACGACCAGGTTGAAGACGTAGCGGTCGGCGGTCAGCAGCCCGACTGCCCGGGGAGTGAGATCAGCAGGGCTCACCAGTCGGACGTGGATCATCTCCATGCACAACCTCCATCGCCCGGCCGGCGGCCGCGCCCAGGCCCCGCGGTGCCCGCGCACCATTGCCCGGCCGACCCAGTCAGTAACGCCCGCCGGCAGTGCCGTCGGCAAGCCGAGTGCGGCACTCGGCGCCAGCGGTCACGGTCGCATCGGCGCAGGTCCGCGGGCCGCCGTCGCGGCCGGCCCTGGGCGAGCGGCCATCGACCGCTGCAACGTGGCGGGGACTGGCGACCCATCGGATAGTGGAGACGGGGGCATCTTCCGAGATTTCGGAGCAGCCATGGACCGCTACCCTCCCATCGCCGAGCACGGCCTGGTCGGTGACCTGCAGACCGCGGCGCTCGTTTCGTCGCAGGGCGTCGTCGACTGGTTCGCTGCTCCCCGGTTCGACTCGCCCAGCGTCTTCGCCGCCCTGCTCGACCATGACCGCGGCGGGTACCTGCGGCTGGCCCCCGAGAGCCCCGACGGGACCAGCAAGCAGCTCTACTACCCCGACACGGCCGTGCTGGTGACCCGATTCATGTCGCCGGACGGCGTGGGCGAGGTGGTGGACTTCATGCCGCCGGACCGGACCCGCACCGCTACCGACCGCCACACCCTGATACGGGTGGTGCGTGCCGTGCGGGGAACCGTCGACTTCACCCTCGAGTGCCGGCCGCGCTTCGACTACGGCCGGGCGGAGCACCAGCTGGAACTCGACGGGAACCGCGGCCTGTTCCGGGCCCCGGGGATGGACGCGCACCTGCAGGCCACCTTCCCGCTGGAGCGGGACGGCCAGGACGTACGCGGCAGGGTGACGCTGAGCGCCGGCGAAGCCGGTGGCGCCGTGTTCACCGTCTGCGCGTCCGGCGGCCAGGCGCCCACACCCCCCTCGGTCGACAGCCTCGCCAGACAGGCCGAGGAGACCGGCCTGTTCTGGCAGAACTGGCTGCGCCAGTCCCGCTACCGGGGCCGCTGGCCCGAGCGCGTGCACCGTTCGGTCATCACCCTCAAGCTCCTCACCTACGCCCCCACCGGCGCCCTGATCGCGGCAGCCACCACGGGCCTGCCCGAGCAGGTCGGCGGGGAGCGCAACTGGGACTACCGGTTCACCTGGGTGCGCGACGGCGCGCTGTCGGTGCGGGCCCTGCTGGACCTCGGCTTCGCCGACGAAGCCATCGCCTTCGTCCACTGGCTCGTGCAGAGGCTGCATGAGCGCGAAGGCAAGGAGGACGAGCCGCTCCAGACGATGTACCGGATCGACGGCGACCCCGACCTGCCGGAGGAGACACTCGAACACTTCGAGGGCTACCGCGGCTCCTACCCCGTCCGCATCGGCAACGGGGCCGCCGATCAGCTCCAGCTGGACATCTACGGCGAGGCAATCTACGCGGTGTCCCAGGGCCGCGAGCTCGCGCAGCAGGCCACCTACCAGGGTTGGAAGGCACTGACCAGGGCACTGGACTGGTTCGCCGACTCCTGGGACCGGCCGGACGAGGGCATCTGGGAGACCCGCGGCGGCCGCCAGGACTTCACCTACAGCCGGGTGATGGCCTGGGTCGCCTTCGACCACGGGCTCACCCTGGCCGAGCACTTCCACCGGCCCGCCGATCTGGAGAAGTGGCGCTACACCAGGGACGCCATCTTCGAGCAGGTCATGGAACGCGGCTGGAGCGAGAAGGAGGGCGCCTTCGTCCAGCACTACGACGGCGACGTCCTGGACGCTTCGCTGCTGCTCATGCCGATGGTCCAGTTCATCTCTCCGAGAGACCCCACCTGGCTGTCCACGCTCGACGCGATGGACCGCAAGCTGGTCTCCGACAGCCTCGTCTACCGCTACGACCCGGCGGCATCGCCGGACGGGCTGCGCGGTTCGGAAGGCACCTTCAGTCTGTGCACCTTCCTCTACGTCGACGCGCTGGCCCGGGCGGGGCGGCTGTCCCAGGCCCGCTACACCTTCGAGAAGATGCAGACCTACGCCAACCACGTCGGGCTGTTCGCCGAGGAGGTCGGTCCGAGCGGCGAGCAACTGGGCAATTTCCCCCAGGCGTTCACGCATCTGTCGCTCATCATGGCGGCCACCACCCTCGACCGGGCACTCGACGCGGAGGAGGGGCGCTGACCCATGGTCACGCATGCCGGTCCGGCGGGACCGCCACGGCTGACCAGGGACGAGTTCGGCGCGTTGTACCGGAGCCTGCTCGCGCGCGCCGCCTGGGCCGCGGGTGACCGGGGTGCGCTGGACGCCCTCACCCCCGCCCGAGTGCTGGCTGCCGCCCGCGAGGTGCGGACCGGCCGGACGGTCACTCTCGCCGCGCCGGTGGAGACGCTGCCCGGTCCGGACAATCCGGAGCCCGCGAGACACCGGATGAGCGGGCAGCGGGAGGGCGACGACACCGCGAGTGGGCTGCACTTCGCGATGGACAGCTTCGCGATGAACGTGCACGGCGACGCCGACAGCCACATCGACGCCCTGTGCCACGTGATCTACGACGGCACGCTGCACGGCGGCGTGCCGGCGAGCAGCGTCACGGCGGGCGGCGCCACGGCACTCTCCATCGAGGCGGCCCACAACGGGATCGTCGGGCGCGGTGTACTGCTGGACATCCCGCGGCTGCGCGGCGTGCCGTGGCTCGAACCGGGTGACCACGTGACCGCCGACGACCTCACTGCGGCCGAAGCCGCTCAGCGGGTCCGCGTGGCCGAGGGCGACCTCCTGTTCGTCCGAGTCGGCCACCGACGCCGCCGCGCCGAACGGGGAGCCTGGCACGCGGCGAGCACGCGCGCCGGGCTCCACCCGTCGGCGCTGGAGTTCCTGGCCGACCGGCGGGTCGCCGTGCTCGGCGGCGACGGGAACAACGACACCGCTCCGAGCTCCACGGAAGGCGTCGACTTCCCCGTGCATGTACTGGCGATCCACGCCATGGGCCTGCACCTGCTGGACTACCTGCAGTTCGAGGACCTGGCGCCGCTCTGCGAGGCCCAGCGGCGCTGGTCGTTCCTGTGCGTGATCGCCCCGCTGAGGCTGCCGGACGCCACCGGCTCACCGGTCAATCCGATCGCCGTCCTGTGACGGCTCAGGCCTCGGGCTGCGGGGCCACCGACGCTCCCGAGCCACCGGAGCCCTCGGGACCCTGGAAGTGCTCGGTTGTCAGCCGGAGCCGGAACACGTGGTACGTCCAGCTCTGGTAGGCGAGTACGACCGGGAGCAGGACGATGGCGACGATGGTCATCACCTTGAGCGCGTACTGGCCCGAGGCGGTGTTGTGCACGGTCAGGTCGAACGCGGAGTTGGTGCTCGACACCATGACCCGCGGGTAGAGCTCGACGAAGATCGAGACCACGGTGGTGGCCATCGCCAGTGTGGTGGCGGCGAAGGCCCACCCTTCGTGCCCGGTGGCGATCAGCCATGCGGCGGCGAACACGGCCAGCACTGCGGCGAGTTCGGCGAGGTTGATCAGGATGCCCCGGCCGGCTGTGGAGTGTGTCCAGGTCACGAAGGCCAGCACCACCAGACCGGTCACCGGGGCCGCCCGGCGCGCCAGCAGGCCGGCCCGGCGGCGGACGCCGCCGGTGGTCTTGAGCGCGATGAACGTCGCCCCGTGCAGGACGCACAGCACCACGAGGGTGATACCGGTGAACACGCCGTAGCCGGTGAACAGGTCGGCGAAGTTCCCCGCGAACTCCTGGTCGCTCCCGATCGGGACGCCGTGCAGCAGGTCGCCCAGGGCGATCCCGATCACCAGCGGCACGATCAGGCTTCCGGCGGTCAGCAGCACGTCCCAGGTCCGCCGCCAGCGGACACTGTCGATCTTGCCGCGGAACTCGAAGGAGACCCCGCGGATGATGAGCCCGACCAGCAGCAGGACGACTGCGAGGTAGAAGCCGGAGAGGAGCGTCGCGTACCAAGGGGGAAACGCCGCGAACATGGCGGCGGCGGCCGTGATCAGCCACACCTCGTTGCCGTCCCACAGCGGCCCGATCGTGTTGATCACGGCCCGGCGCCCGGGTTCGTCCCGCACCAGCACCGCGTGCAGCATGCCGACGCCCAGGTCGAATCCCTCCAGGACGAAGAAGCCCGTCCACAGCACGGCGATGAGGATGAACCAGAAGACGGCGAGTGCCATCGCGACCTCGGAGTGATTCGGGACCTCAGTAGGTCACGGCCGGTACGGGCTGGTCTTCGCTCGGAGCCTCGGCGGCGTCCTTGCGGGCGTAGCGCGTCATCACCACGGCGGCGACGACGGCAAGTGCTGCATAGAGCAGGAAGAAGACCAGGATGCTGATCGCCACGGTGGTCGTGCTGACGGACGGTGACACCCCGTTCCTGGTGAGCTGGATGCCCTGGACGATCCATGGCTGACGGCCGTTCTCCGTGAGCAGCCAGCCGGCGGTGTTGATCAGGAAGGGCAGGACGACCGACCAGACGGCCACCCGCAGGAACCAGGGTGACTCGGCGAGCCGTTTGCGTCTGAGCAGCCAGAGCCCCCAGAGGCCGACCAGGAGGGCGATGGTGGCGAGATAGGCCATCACGCGCATCGACCAGTACTGGATGAAGATGTCGGGCACGTACTCGCCCGGCCCGTAACGCTGCTGGTACTGGCTCTGGACGGCGTTGAGCCCGAGCACCTGGCCGTTCCAGTGGTTGGTGGCCAGCAGCGAGAGCAGGTGGGGAATGGCGATGATCTTCGTGGGGGTCTGGTCGTTCTTGCCGCCGCCGACCTGGAAGATGGAGAAGGAGCACGGCTGGCAGGTTTGCCACTGGGCCTCCGCGCCGGCGATCTTCATCGGCTGGTACTTGCCCTCGGTCACCCCGAGCTCGCTCCCGACCAGCATGGCGAACAGCAGCGCGGGGACGAGCAGCACCAGCGACAACCTCGCCGACAGCCGGAACACCTCGGGGTCGGCCCCCTTGCGCAGCTGCCAGGCCGAGACCGCCAGCATGACCATCGCTCCGGTGACCAGCGAGGCCAGCAGGACGTGCAGATAGCCGCGTAGGAACACGGGATTGGTGAACAGCGCCCAGACGTCGTTCAGTTGCGGGCGGCCGGTGGACGAGTTGATCGTGTATCCGACCGGGTGCTGCATCCAGGAGTTGGCCGCCATGATGAACGCCGCGGACAGCGCGCCGCCGACGGCCACGGCCCAGATCGTCCCCAGGTGCACCCGCTTCGGCAGCTTGTCCCAGCCGAACAGCCACAGCCCCAGGAAGGTCGACTCCAGGAAGAACGCCGCGAGCCCCTCCATCGCCAGCGGGGCGCCGAAGACGTCTCCCACCGTGCGTGAGTACCCCGACCAGTCCATGCCGAACTGGAACTCCTGGACCAGGCCGGTCACCACGCCGACCGCGATGTTGATCACCAGAAGCGTCCCGAAGAACCGGGTCAGCCGGAGGTACTCCGGGCGGTCGGTACGGTGCCACGCGGTCTGCAGCAGCGCGGTCAGGAAGCTCAGGCCGATGGTGACGGGGACGAACAGGAAGTGGTAGATCGACGTCATCGCGAACTGCAGCCGGGCGAGGTCGAGCTGACTCATTTCTGCTCCCAATCCGTGAGCGTCGATGCCACCAGGGCGGCCCCGGATCCCGGGATGATCTCCGCCCAGGCAAGCACGTCGGCATCGACTCACCGGGGAGCACTCTCACCGAGCTGTCGGCCTCCCCCGTGAAAGCGCAGGTCAGGTGAGGTTGCGGTAAACCGGGTCCACCGATTCGGCCGCCGCCCGTTCGGTGGTACGGGGGCTTCGTTCAGGACGTGCGGAGCGGCACGGTGCCGGCCGGGCGGATCCCTGACGTACCGTCGGCTCACGTCGGCCGCGCACCACGCCGGGAGGAACGTCATGGCGGGAGCCACCCGGGCGCCCACGATCGTGGTGGTCATGGGCGTCTCCGGATCGGGCAAGTCCACCGTGGGCCGACTGCTCGCGCAACGGCTCATGGTGCCCTTCGTCGAGGCCGATGACCTGCATCCGGCCGCGAACCGCGCCAAGATGGCCGCCGGCCACCCGCTCGACGACGATGACCGCCGGCCGTGGCTGCGGTCCCTGGCCGACTGGATCCGGGAGGCGGCCGATACCGGCCGGGGCGGGGTGATGGCGTGCTCGGCTCTCAAGCGCACGTACCGGGACCAGTTCCGCCTGGCCGGCGCGGGTGTGTGGTTCCTGCACCTGACACTCGACCGGGAGACCGCCGACCGGCGGGTCGCGGGACGGCTGGGCCACTTCATGCCCGCGCGGCTGGTCGGCTCCCAGTACGACACCCTGGAACCCCTGCAGCCTGACGAACCCGGCCTGACCGTCGACGCGACGGCCGCTCCGCAGACGATCGTCGAGGATGCGCTGAGAGCCGTGCGGGCGATGGGGTGAACGCAACCGCGTTCAGCCTTCGCTCGGTCGCCGCCACCAGGACTGCCCGATAGCTTCCGTATTGGCAGTGAATGTCCTGGAAATGGAACGGGGTCCAGCGTGGCTGACGACCAGCACTACGATGTCATCATCATCGGTACGGGCGCGGGGGGCGGCACGCTCGCGCATCGACTGGCTCCCACCGGGAAGCGGATCCTGATCCTGGAGCGCGGGGGCTACCTGCCGCGCGAGCGGGACAACTGGGACTCCACCGCGGTGTTCGTCAAGGGCAAGTACCGTGCTCCCGAGTTCTGGTACGACAAGCACGGCAACCAGTTCCCGCCGGAGGTCAACTACTACGTCGGCGGCAACACCAAGTTCTACGGCGCCGCGCTCTTCCGACTGCGCCCCGAGGACTTCGGCGAGCTGCGCCACCACGACGGCGTCTCCCCCGCCTGGCCGATCCGCTACGAGGACCTGGAGCCGTACTACACCCAGGCCGAGCAGCTCTATCTCGTGCACGGACGGCACGGCGAAGACCCCACCGAGGGCCCGGCCGGCGGCCCGTACCCACACCCCCCGGTGGAACACGAACCGCGCATCCAGCAGCTCAGCGACGACCTGGAGAAGCAGGGACTGCACCCCTTCCACCTGCCCATCGGCGTGAACCTCACCCAGGACGAGGACGGCCGGGCCACCCGCACCAGCGCCTGCATCCGCTGCGACCGGGTCGACGGCTTCCCCTGCCTGCTGGGCGCCAAGTCCGACGCCCAGGTGATCTGCGTCGACCCCGCCCTGGAGCACGACAACGTCACGATGATCACCAACGCCGACGTGCGGCGGCTGGAGACCGACCCGACCGGACGCACCGTCACCCGGGTCGTGGCCGAGCTGACGGACGGGACCACCACCGGGTTCGCCGCCGACATCGTCGTGGTCGCCTGCGGCGCGGTCAACTCGGCCGTCCTGCTGCTCCGTTCGGCGAACGACAAGCATCCGGGCGGCCTTGCCAACAGCTCCGACGTAGTGGGACGCCACTACATGCGGCACAACAACCTGGCGCTGATGGCGGTCTCCAAGGAGCCCAACCCCACCAGGTTCCAGAAGACCCTGGCCCTGCACGACTGGTACCTCGGCGCGGACGACTGGGACTACCCGCTCGGCGGCATCCAGATGCTCGGCAAATCCGACGCCGACCAGATCCACGGCGAAGCACCGCGCTGGGCCGGCTCGGTCTCACCCGACATGCCGTTCGAGACGCTGGCCCACCACGCCGTCGACTTCTGGCTGTGCGGTGAGGACCTCCCGTTGCCCGAGAGCCGCGTCACCCTCGACGACAACGGCGACATCCACCTGGCCCTGGACGAGAAGAACAACATCGCCGGGCTGAAGCGCCTCCAGCACAAGCTGCAGGGGATGCTCGGGCACCTGGGCATGCACGAGCACCACCTCCTGTCACACAGCATCTACCTGCACAAGGGCATGCCGATCGGCGCCACCGCCCACCAGGCCGGCACCGTGCGCTTCGGCGAGGACCCGAAGAGTTCGGCCCTCGACGTCAACTGCAAGGCCCACGACCTCGACAACCTCTACGTCGTGGACACCAGCTTCTTCCCCAGCATCGGCGCGGTGAACCCGTCACTGACCGCCATCGCCAACGCCCTGCGGGTCGGCGACCACATCGCCGCCCGGCTGCGCTGACGGGGTGTCGCACACGGCGAGAGCCGGCGGCGGGTGGACGTGCCACCCGCCGCCGGCTCCGTCGCAGCGTGAACCGGCCGAGCGCCGCTGCCGGTTGTTCCCAGGAGATCAGCCGCCGGTGGCGAAGCCGGGGAAGAGCGTCATGCCGCCGTCGACGTAGAGCGTGGCGCCGACCACGTAGTCGAGCAGGTCGGACGCCACGGCGACGACCGCGTTGGCGATGTCGTCAGGATCACCCACGCGGCGGTAGGGGATCAGGCGCAGGAGGTCGGCCTCGGCCTCGGGCGTGGACCAGGCGTCCTTGTTGATGGGGGTGCGGATGGCGCCGGGTGCCACCGCGTTGACCCTGATGCCCTTGGGGGCCAGCTCCTGGGCGAGGGTCTGCATCAGCATGCCCACACCGCCCTTGGAGGAGGCGTAGTTCACGTGGCCCGACCACGGGACGATCTGGTGGACCGAGCTCATGCAGATGATCTTCCCGGCCGACCGGGACACCTCCTCCACCACGCCTCGCCGCACGAACTCCTTGGCGGCCTCCCGCGCGCAGAGGAACTGGCCGGTCAGGTTGACGTCGATCACCTTCTTCCACTGCGCGTACGTCATCTCCGTCACTGGCGCATCCCGCTGCAGGCCCGCGTTGGCCACCATGATGTCGATGGTGCCGAACTCCTCGACCATCCGCGCGACCATCGCAACCACCTGGTCCTCGTCGGACACGTCGGCCTGGTGGGCGTAGGCGCGGACCCCGAACTCCTTGATCTGCGCCACGACCTTCTCGGCCTCGTCCGCACCGACGACGTAGTTCACCACGACATCCGCTCCGGCCCGCCCCAGCGCAACGGCGGTCGCCAGGCCGATCCCGGAGTTGGCACCGGTCACCAGCGCCTTCTGGCCCCTGAGAAGCTGCGCGGGCATCGTCCCGCGGGTCTCGTCGACACTTCCTGCCACCACGGTCTCTCCTTCGGCGTTTCGGGCGACACGCCCGCAAGGAGCGGGCTGCGCGTGTGAGGAAGGCCGGGAGTCGGCCGGCTTGCCGGGACAGACAGAGCCGCCGTCGCATGCCCGGTCCTCCAGACGAAAGCACCCGGCACCGCAGGCGGGACAAACCGGCGCGCCACGCAGCCGTATTTCGGCGGGGCCTGTCATGCGGTTGGGCTACGAGCCGTCCGGGCCCCCTCCCACGAGCATGTCTGCGCGCGGGTCGGAGCCGGACGAGGAGGGCGTGTCGATGTAGACGAGCAGCAGGTCGCCGTGGTGGAGGTCCGTCCGGGCACCGGGAACTAGTGTCCGCGAAGGACACGGTGATTGGTGATCAGATCCCGGTACCAGGGGTAGGAGGCCTTCGGAGTGCGCCGCTGCGTCTCGAAGCCGACGTGCACCAGGCCGAAGCGCTCGCCGTACCCCTCGGGCCGTCGAACAGGCTGTCATTGTAGCGAGACCTTGACCGCGAGTTACCACTGCTATCTAACTCGGCTGTCTGGCAACGGAGTCGCGGGTAATGTCAACTCGCCTACAATACGGACCAGCCGCTCGCGGTGGGTCCGGCGCGAGCCGAGCGCGCCGACGTACGCGAGTTGCAGCAGCCGCGACGCGGTAGCCGGCAGCGGCACGTCGACGCCCCGAGGTACTCGGCTTCGAACCTAGGCTTCGGATTCGACTTCGATGTCGGCCACGGCGATGGCGAAGCCGAGTGCCTGGGTGATGTGGCCGGCGGCCGACATGACTCGGGCGGTACCCACGATGGGTGCGACCGCCACCAGGACGTCCTGCAACCGCTCGACCGTCATGCCCGCTTCGACCGCCGGGCCGAGGTGGGCGAGATAGGAGGTCGCCGGTGCATCCATGGCCGCGAGAGCGGCGATGCGGGTGAGGATGAGCGTGGCCTCGTCCAGACCGCATCGCTCAACCGAGTCGACGGTCATGGCGGCGAGGGTGTCGAGTACCGGGGTCTCGGACTGTATGGACATGTCGCGCTGCCTTCCGAATGCGGTGATATCGACACAGGCATCCCGCCGAGCAGCGGAATCCACACAGCGGGCGGCCTGCCATTCGACCCTAGAGGCCTCCCCCGCATCACGCACGGCGAGCGGTGGTGCCTGAGCCGACGGCGTGGTGACCGTCGTGGTTCCGGCTCCGTAGCCGCCGCCCCAGGACGTCGATGGCCCGCCGACGGTGGCGGCCACGCGGATCCGTCCGACCGGGCACCCCGACTTCGGCCGTCCCAGGTCGGCTCGGCCTCAGTCGGCTCACGGTGGTTCGGCCGTCGCCCGGGCGTACGCGGCTTCGCGGATCCGGGACGGGCCGCAGGCCCAGACCAGGATCCGGCCGCCGGTGCGCGCCAACGGGCGGTCCCACAGCGCGCGGAGCAACCGGGGCCGGTTCACCGCGAGTTCGGCGCGGGCCCAGCTCGGCAGCACGCCGAGTGAGGCATTCGTCAGCACCCGGATGGCGGCGCGCTCGCGGCCGCTTCGGCCGAAGCCGCGCAGCAGCCGGAGCACGTCCAGGGCCGGCGGTGTGACCCGCAACTCCGGCCGGACGCGGGCCAGGTAGTCCGCGACCTCGACACGGGAGCCGGGTACGTCGAGGGCGCCCAGGAGCTCGGCGACCCGCCCCACCTCGCGTACTACCGTCCTGCCCATCCTCGCCCCGGCCACCACGGTACCGGTGTGGCCTGGCAGCCTTGCCGGAGGGCGCAGCCGCTGCGCCGGACCCGGGCCCGCCCCCGGCACGCCCTGGTGGCGACGGGGACCACGGAGCGGTCAGCGCCGACCGCGAGCAGGAACGGCCCTCCGTCACACTGGCCTCGCCGACCGCATCCGCGTCCGCGGAACCGAGCTCCTCCGCTTCCACGGGCAGGAGCAAAGGTGCCTGACCGCGGTCTTCCCTCGACCACCGGCTGACCGCTGACAGGCGGCGCCGATCCTGTCGCACACCCTGTCATTACCTCCCCGAGCCCGGTACACACCCATGGGAACCTCGGCAGAGTCCAAGCGGATCAGCGATCGAGGATGACGCATGGTCATCCTGGTCAATTACTCTGCGCGCTCCGTCCTGTGAGTCGCAATCAGGTCTCGGTCCCAGGCGTACGAGGCCTTCGGGGTGCGGCGCTGCGTCTCGAAGTCGACGTGGACCAGGCCGAAGCGCTGGTCGTAGCCCTCAGGCCGTCGAACAGCCTGTCAATCTATGCGGACCACAGTCGAGCATCGAATAGATGGTCCTCACGGCATCCACCGGACGGGGGCTCCCCCACCTGCGTCCGGCCGTGTCTGTGCGGGTTCGGGCAACGGCATTGCGTACGGTCGACGGCGGCGCCGCCGAACCCCGGACGGCGGACCACGCCCTCCGTCGAAGGAGACCGTCAGCCGTGCAACGCAAGTGGTGGACGCTGATCGCCGTCTCGGTCGCGACGTTCATGCTGCTGCTCGACATCACGGTCGTGAACGTCGCCCTGCCATCCATCCGCAAGGATCTGGGCGCGAGCTTCACCGACCTGCAATGGGTGTTCGATGCCTACACCCTCTCGCTCGCCGCCCTGGTGCTGACGGCAGGTTCGCTGGCCGACCGGCTCGGGCGGCGCCGCACCTTCGCCGCGGGTCTGGTGGTCTTCTCCGGCGCCTCGCTGCTCTGCGGACTGGCACCGAACCCGACCTTCCTCAATATCTCCCGTGCGGTGCAAGGGGTCGGCGGCGCGGTGATGTTCGCGGTCTCGCTGGCCCTGGTCGCGCAGGAGTTCCCGCCCGGCCGCGAGCGCGGCACCGCGATGGGCATCTACGGGGCGACGATCGGGGTGGCCGTCGCCGTCGGGCCACTGATCGGCGGGGCGCTCACCAGCTCGCTCGGCTGGGAGTGGATCTTCTTCCTGAACGTGCCGATCGGCGTGGCGGCCCTGGTCGTCACCTACCTCAAGCTGGCAGAGAGCCGCGACCCGAACGCGACCCGGATCGACTGGGCCGGGGTCGCGGCCTTCAGCAGCGGCCTGTTCCTGCTCGTCCTCGCACTGGTACGGGGCAACACCGACGGCTGGGGCAGCACACTGATCGTGGCACTGTTCGTCGGCGCGGCCGTCCTGCTCGCCGTCTTCGTGCTGATCGAACACCGCGTCCCGGAGCCGATGCTGCCGCTCGGGCTGTTCCGCCGGCACGCGTTCACCGGAGTGCAGCTGGCCGCGTTCGCGGTCTCCAGCTCGCTGTTCGCCCTCTTCCTCTACCTGACGCTGTATCTGCAGAACTACCTCGGACTCTCGCCCTTCGCGGCGGGTGTCCGCTACCTGCCGATCACAGTGCTCAGCTTCCTGGTGGCGCCGGTGGCCGGAGCGCTGCTCTCCCGGGTGCCGGCCCGGCTGATGCTCTGCGTCGGCCTCATCGCGGTCGGCGCGGGCCTGCTGCTGATGGGCGACCTCCAACCCGAGGACACCTGGACCGCCCTGCTCGCCGGGTTCCTGGTCGGCGGCGCGGGCGTCGGTCTGATCAACCCGGTGATCGCCGATGTCGCGGTGAGTGTGGTGCCCAAGGAGAAGAGCGGTATGGCGGCCGGCGTCAACGACACCTTCCGGCAGGTCGGCATCGCGGTCGGCATCGCCCTCTGGGGGGCGATCTTCGTCGGCCGGGGCTCGCACAAGGTCCGCGAGCTGGCGGCGGGCACGCCGATCGCGGAGGGTACCCGTCCGCGCGAACTGGTCGAGGCCGCGTCCTCCGGCAGCCTGCCGCAGGCTCTCGCCGCGCTCCCCGAACCGGCCCGGGCGGCCGCGTCGGCCGCCGCCCGGGCCGGCTTCCTCGACGGCCTCAACCTCGTGCTCCTGCTCGGCGGACTGGTCAGCCTTGCCGGCGCCGCCCTTGCGCTCTGGCTGGTCCGGGAGGACGAGATCGACCGTCAGGAGACCTAGGTCCATTCGCACCGAACCATCCACCCGGGGGCGCGCCTCAGCCCGGGGGCGCGCCTCAGCCCGGGTCCGCCGGAATCTCCGTCTACGGTCGGAAGACCGCCCGGCCTACCTCCCGCGCCGCTCCCGGTGGGCAGCGATCAGATCGCGATACCAGGCGTACGACGCCTTCGGAGTGCGGCGCTGCGTCTCGAAATCAACGTGGACAAGACCAAAACGCTGACTCATCCCGTCGGCCCACTCGAAGTTGTCGATCAAGGACCAGGTGTAGTAGCCGCGTACGTCCACGCCCTGCGCGATCGCCTCGGCGAGGGCGTCGAGGTGGCCGGCCAGGTAGTCGATGCGGAACTGGTCGTCCAGGGTGTCGTCGGTGGAGCAGCCGCTCTCGGTGATGGTGATGGGCGGGAGGGCGGTGCCGTAGCGGGAGCGGAGGGTGAGGAGGAGTTGGCGCAGGCCGTCGGGGACGACGGGCCAGCCGAAGTGGGTGCGGGGGACGCCGTCGATCTCGACCTCGGTGAAGGGGAGGCTGGGGTCGGTGGGGGCGGCGATCCGGGTGGGGTTGTAGTAGTTGACGCCGAGCCCGTCCAGGCGTCCGGCGTCGGCGATCAGTTCCAGGTCGCCCGGGTGGACGCTGCCGCCGAGGTCGGCCGACACGCCGTAGGCGCCCAGGTCCGGGTAGCGGCCGAGCAGCAGCGGGTCGAGGAACAGGCGGTTGTGCAGTGCGTCGTAGGCGTCGGCGGCGGCACGGTCCGGCTCGCTCGCCGAAGCGGGCCACACGGGCGTGAGGTTGTTGGCGATCAGCACCTCAAGACCACGGGACCGCAACTCGGACGCGGCCAGCGCGTGGCCGAGGAGTTGGTGGTGCCCGGCGGGCAGGGCGTCCAGCATCAGGGCGCGGCCCGGAGCGTGGATGCCGAAGGCGTACCCGAACACCATGTGCACCACGGGCTCGTTGAGGGTGATCCAGGCCGGCACTCGGTCACCGAGGCGGTCCGCGACGAGCGCGGCGTACTCGGCGAAGCGGTACGCGGTGTCGCGGGCCAGCCAACCGCCGTCCTCCTCCAGGGTCTGCGGCAGGTCCCAGTGGAAGAGGGTGGGCAGCGGGGTGATCCCGGCCGCCAGCAGGGCGTCCACCAAGCGGTCGTAGAAGTCCAGCCCGGCCGGGTTCACCGAACCCCGGCCCATGGGCTGGATCCTGGGCCAGGCGATCGAGAACCGGTAACCGTCGAGCCCGAGTTCACGCATCAGTGCCACGTCCACGACGTAGCGGTGGTAGTGGTCGCAGGCGATCCGCCCGCTGTCGCCGTTCTTCACCGCCCCGGGACGCTCGCAGAACACGTCCCACACCGAGCGCCCGCGACCGTCCTCGTCCACCGCACCCTCGATCTGGTATGCGGCGGTGGACGCGCCCCAGGTGAAGCCGGCCGGAAGACCACGTCGATCGATCATGCCCAACCCCCTCAACTTATATGAGTTCGGCTCATATTAGGGGACGAACGCCCTGAACTACCAGAAACAGATGGGCATTTCATGCACACCAAGCATGGACGCAACGCTCACCGACCCCGCCGCTGCCGTCCTCGGCGGGCGCAGTGGGCCGGCGGCCACGAAGCGGAGCCGCTCGCGACGGTGGGCCCGACCACGGGTCGGCGAGCACACTGGAATGGTCGTCCCCTGGAACCGACGACCGTCCTGGGTGGTGAGCCATGGCAGAAGTCACCGATGCGATGCGGACCGTCATCATGACCGTGGACGACGATCCTGCGGTGTCCCGTGCGGTTGCCCGGGACCTGCGCCGTCGCTACGGGAGCGACCACCGAGTGGTCCGCGCCGAGTCCGGCGCGTCGGCGCTGGAGGCGCTGCGCGAGCTGAAGCTGCGGGGCACGCCCGTGGCGGTGATCCTGGCGGACTACCGGATGCCGCAGATGAACGGCATCGAGTTCCTCGAGGAGGCGCTCGACCTCTACCCGGCAGCCAGGCGGGTACTGCTCACGGCCTACGCCGACACCAACGCCGCGATCGACGCGATCAACGTCGTCGACCTCGACCACTACCTGCTCAAGCCGTGGGAGCCGCCCGAGGAGAAGCTGTACCCGGTGGTGGACGACCTGCTGGAGTCGTGGCGGGACACCGGGGGCCGGGCCGTGGACACCACGAAGGTCGTCGGCCACCGCTGGTCGGCCCGTTCCTCGCAGATCCGGGAGTTCCTGGCCCGCAACCAGGTGCCGTACCGGTGGTACTCCAGCGAGGAACCGGAGGGCGTGCGCCTGCTGGCAGCCGCAGGGCTGGACGCGCGGCGGCTGCCGCTCGTGGTGCCCCCGGACGGCACGGTGCTCGTGGAACCGGAGGAACGGGACCTGGCCGTCCACGTCGGGCTGTCGACCACCCCGGCGGCGGACTTCTACGACCTGGTCATAGTCGGCGGCGGCCCCGCAGGGCTCGGCGCTGCCGTCTACGGAGCCTCGGAGGGTCTGCGCACCGTCCTGGTGGAGCGGGAGGCGACCGGCGGCCAGGCGGGCCAGAGCTCGCGCATCGAGAACTACCTGGGATTCCCCGACGGGGTCTCCGGCGCGCAGCTCACCGATCGGGCGCGCCGCCAGGCCATGAAGTTCGGCGCGGAGCTGCTCACGGCGTGCAAGGTCACCGGCCTGGAGGTGAACGGGGCCGCCCGCACGCTGCGCTTCGCCGACGGTTCCTCGGTCTCGGCCCAGGCCGTGATCCTGGCGACGGGCGTGTCCTACCGCCAGCTGGACGTACCGGGAGTCGCCGAGATGACGGGGCGCGGGGTCTACTACGGTTCGGCGCTGACCGCGGCGGCCGCCTGCCAGGGGCAGGAGGTGTTCGTCGTGGGCGGGGCGAACTCCGCCGGCCAGGCCGCGATGTTCCTCTCCCGCCGTGCCAAGAAGGTCACCCTGCTGGTGCGGGCCCCGGACCTGGCCGCCTCGATGTCCTTCTACCTGCTCCAGCGGGTCGTGGACGCCCCCACCATCTCGGTGCGCACGGACACGGTCGTCGAGGCGGCCCACGGCAGGGAGCACCTGGAAGGCCTGACCCTGCGCAACCGGGTGACCGGGCGGTCCGAGGCCGTCGACGCACAGTGGATGTACGTCTTCATCGGTGCCGAGCCGCTGACCGACTGGCTGGACGGCACGGTGCTCAGGGACCCCCGCGGCTTCGTGCTGACCGGCCCCGACCTGACCGCTGACGCGCGCCCTCCGGGCGGCTGGCCGTTGGACCGGCCTCCCTACCACCTGGAGACCAGCGTGCCGGGAGTGTTCGCGGCCGGAGACGTGCGCGCGGAGTCCGCCAAACGGGTCGCCTCCGCGGTCGGCGAAGGCGCCATGGCCGTCATGCTCGCGCACCGGTACCTGGAGCAGTCATGACCGCCCGCCCGGCAGGCTGCGACGAGCAGGAGCTGCGGACGCTGTTCCTGTTCGAGAAGCTGACGCCCGAGCAGCTCACCCAGCTGTGCCGGGACGGCCACCCGGAGTGGCACGAACCGGGCCCCGTCTACCGGGAGGGGGATCCGGCCGTGAACTTCTACGTGCTGTTCCACGGCACGGTGGTGCTCTCGCGCCGCGTCGGCGGCCAGGAGGTGGACGTCACCAGCACCTCCGCGCCCGGGGTGTACGCCGGAGCCTTCCAGGCGTACCTCGGCGACCAGGTGCCGCAGGTGTACAACAACTCGCTGCGGGTCACCGAGCGGTCGCGGTTCTTCGTGCTGCCCGCGGAAGCCTTCGCGCGGGTCATGCGCGACTGGTTCCCGATGGCCGTCCACCTGCTGGAGGGCCTGTTCTTCGGATTCAAGAGCACCCAGGAGGCGGTCGGACAGCGGGAGCGGCTGCTGGCCCTCGGGTCGGTGACGGCCGGGCTGACCCACGAGCTCAACAACCCCGCGGCCGCCGCTGTGCGCGCCACCTCGGCGCTGCGGGAGCGCATTGCCCGGGAACGCCGCGAGTTCGCCGCACTCGCCGCCGAGCCGCACCAGGGCCAGGACCTGGCGCAGCTGAGCGACCTCCAGGACCTGACCGTCGGCCGGATCGGGCAGGCCCCGGCGCTCGGCCCGCTCCAGGCCGCCGACCGGGAGGACGAGGTCGGTGACTGGCTGGAGGAGCACGACGTCGCCGACGGCTGGGAGCTCGCGCCGGTCCTCGTCCAGGCGGGTCTGGGCGCCGACTGGCTGGACCGGATCGCGGAGACGCTGCCCGCAAAGGTGCTCGGCAGCGCACTGAACTGGCTGACCTGCACCATCGAGGCCGAACTGCTGCTGAACGAGATCGAGGACGCCACCCAGCGCGTCTCCGCGCTCGTCGGGGCGGCGAAGCAGTACACGCAGCTGGACCGGGCTCCGTACCAGAACGCCGATGTCCACGAGCTGCTGGACAGCACCCTGCTGCTGCTAGCCGCGAAGATCGGCCCGAACATCACGGTCGTGCGCGAGTACGACCCCGCGTTGCCCCGCGTCCCCGGCTACCCCGGCGAGCTGAACCAGGTCTGGACGAACCTGATCGACAACGCCGCCTGGGCCATGCGCAGCACCGGCGACGGCGAGGGCACCCTCACCGTTCGGACCGCGCGGGACGGGGACCAGGTGCTGGTCGAGTTCCGCGACACCGGCCCCGGCGTGCCCGCCGACGTACAGGACCGGGTCTTCGACCCGTTCTTCACGACCAAACCCGTCGGCGAGGGTACCGGCCTGGGCCTGGACGTCTCCTGGCGCATCATCGTCAACCGGCACGGCGGCGACCTGCGCCTCGAGTCCGCGCCGGGCGACACCCGCTTCCAGGTCCGCCTCCCGATCAACCCCGCGCAGACCGACGCCCCGCCGGGGCAGGGTTGATCAACACGGGCATCCGGTCGGGCTGGTGACCCGCGGCGACCTGCCCCGGAGAGGGCTTCGATTCGGAGAGGGCTTCGCCATGACTGCTGCACAACAGCTTCCCCGGGAGACCGACAGCTGGGTGGTCGCCCGGCCGGGGCGCGTGGACACGGGCCACCCACTGGTCTGGGAGCGCCGACCGCTCTCCCCGCCGGGGCCGCACGAGGTGCTGGTGGAGGTTGAGGCCTGCGGAGTCTGCCGTACCGACCTGCACCTGACCGAAGGCGACCTCTCCCCCAAGATCCCCAGGTGTGCTCCGGGCCACGAGGTGGTCGGGCACGTGCTGGCGGTCGGTACCGCGGTCGAGGACTTCGCGGTCGGGGACCGGGCCGGCGTCGCCTGGCTGGCCTGGACCTGCGGCACGTGCGCCTACTGCCGAGCAGGCCGGGAGAACCTCTGCCCGCGCTCCCGCTACACCGGCTGGGACCGCGACGGCGGCTACGCCGGCCACTTGCTCGCCGATGCCCGCTACGCCTACCGGCTGCCCGACGGCCCGCCCGCCGAAGAGCTCGCCCCGCTGCTCTGCGCCGGCATCATCGGCTACCGTGCCCTGGAGCGCGCCGAACTCCCGCCCGACGGCCGGCTCGGCATCTACGGCTTCGGGGCCTCCGCCCATCTGACCGCCCAGCTCGCACTGGCTCGCGGCGCCCGGGTGGACGTCTTCACGCGGGGTGCGGCGGCCCGGCGGCTGGCCTTGGAGCTCGGCGCGGACTTCGCCGGCGACTCGTACGACCCGCCACCCCGGCCGCTGGACGCCGCGATCCTCTTCGCCCCGGTCGGCGAGCTGGTCCCGGTGGCCCTGGCAGCCCTGGACCGCGGCGGCACCCTCTCAGTGGCCGGCATCCACCTCACCGACATCCCGGCGCTGAACTACCAGCGGCACCTCTTCCAGGAGCGCACGCTGCGCAGCGTGACCGCCAATACCCGGGCCGACGGCCACGCCTACCTCGCGGAGGCGGCGCGGACCCGGCCGACGGTCCACGTCTCCCGCTACCCGCTGCTGCGCGCCGACGCCGCGCTCGCCGACCTCGCCGCCGACCGGGTCACCGGGGCGGCGGTGCTGGTCACGGGGTAGCCGGGGCCTGTCGGGAGGCGCGGTAGGCGGTGCACGGATCGTCGTCGAGGGCCGGCGTGGTCGCTTCGGCCGTCATCACGCGGTCCGCCGGAGCGTGCGGGATCGCATCGTCGCCGACCGGCGCATCGAAGCGAAGCCCACTGCCGCCCCGACCACTTCATGACCCTCGACGGGAAGCCCGCGCAGCTTCTCCAAGGCATCGGAGCGCACGTCCTCGATCCGGCCGCGCCTTGGCAGTTGGGCGTCGGGGAGCAGTGTGACGGTCTCCGGCAGATCCAGGGCGATGGCTTCGTACAGCCCCGGCGCGATCTGCCGTGCGTAGCTGAAGACGCCGGAACTCGGCACCAGCATGCCGGTGTTGGCGATCCGCACTCGCCCGCGCGTGATCCTTCCGAGGAGGGGTCGAGGTAGCGGCCGGGGCAGGGAACCAGTAACTGTGCTGCTACACAGGGCGATCGGCCTCCCGGTGGCGGCCGCGGGTGCCCCGCTCCCGGCGACCTCAGAAACACTTGCTACCTTGCGCAAATGGAACCGATGGCCGGTCGTGCAGCGTCGCCATCGCAGAACAGCAGCGCAGAACACACAGGTCGAGGAGGGCATGCGGGGATGGTCGACGTATCAGCGGGTGGCGGGTCCGAGGCCCCCCGCCGTGCGCGCGGTGCCCAGCCGACCGGGTCGGCGGCCGGGGGCAGGGCGGCGGTCCGCAAGAACAAGAAGAAGCCCAAGCGGAAGGGCCTGCGGATCCTGGCGTACACCACCGCCGGGCTGGTACTGGTGGCCGCCGCCGGCGGCGGCTACATATTCGAGATGCTCAACGGCAACATCAAGCACTCACCGCTGTTCGCCGGCACGTCCGGCGACGCCGGCCATGAGAAGCCGGACGCGTTCGGCCGCACCCCGATCAACATCCTGGTGATCGGCTCCGACAGCCGGGACAACCCCGCCGACTGCCAGATCGGCGGAGACTGCGGGCCCGGTGCCAACGCCGATGTGGAGATGGTGCTGCACGTCTCGGCCGACCGCAGCAACGCGACCGTGATGAGCATCCCGCGCGACACCGACGCCTCGCTGCCGGGCTGCGTGGACAGCAAGACCCACGCCACGATGAAGCCGCACCGGGAGCGGATCAACAGCACCCTGGACTACGGTCCGGGCTGCACGGTGGCTGCCGTGCACCAGTTGACCGGCATACCCATCGACCACTTCATGATGGTCGACTTCAAGGGTGTGGTGGACATGTCGGACGCGGTCGGCGGTGTGCCGATCTGCGTCGACAACAATGTCTACGACCCCTACTCGCACCTGAAGCTGAAGAAGGGCAACCACACCCTTCAGGGCATGTCCGCCCTGCAGTTCGTCCGGACCCGGCACGGCTTCGGCGACGGGTCCGACCTGGGGCGCGCGGCGGCCCAGCACATCTTCCTCAGCTCGATGGTCCGCCAGCTGAAGAGCGCGGGCACCCTCACCAACCCCGCCGCGGTGCTCTCGCTGGCCAACGCCGCCACCAAGGCGCTCACCGTCGACGACGGCCTCGCCGGCGTCACCAACCTGGTGAACCTGGCCGACGACCTCAACAAGGTCCCGCCGAACCGCATCACCATGACGACGATGCAGAACGACCCGGACCCCACCGATCCCGCCGCGGTGGTGGTCGACCCGGCGGCGAAGAACCTGTTCAACGCCATCACCAGTGACGTCTCACTGACCAACGGGGACGGTTCCAAGGCCTCGGCGGCCGCCCAGGCCACCTCGACGGCCAACCCCGACGCCACCTCCGCCGCTCCCACTTCGGCCCCGCCCGCCGCCACCGGCGGCGCGCCGAAGTCCGAGATCGTGGTGCACGTGAAGAACGGCAGCGGGATCACCGGACGCGCCGCCGACGTGGCCGACGCCCTGAAGGCGGACGGTTACAACTCCGGTACCGGCGCCGCCAACGCGACCGGCACCGACGAGACCAGCGAGGTGACCTACACGGCGGGCCGCGAGGCCGATGCCCAGGAGGTGGCCGCCTCGGTCGGTCTGCCGGCCTCGGCCGTCAAGCCCGGCGCGGGCTCCGGCATCACCCTGGTGATCGGCAAGGACTGGCCGAGCGGCACGAGCTTCGGCGGTGGTGGCGGCGGCAGTTCGCCCGGCACGCCGGCGCCGGTCAACACCCAGGCCGCGCTGAGCAACTCCTCGGCCCAGACCGCCGATGACTCCAGCAAGTGCGCCCAGGTCTCCACCCAGGACACGGTGAAGCTCGGCAACGTCGGCATGAACCCCACCCAGGCGTACGCCAAGAGCCCGGACGTCCCCGACTCGGCGCCGTGACGAGGCTCTCCGGCCAGGCCGTAGGCGGCCTGGCCGGAGCGTTCCGCCAGCCGTTGGCCCCGGCCGGCGGCGGGCGGCGGCGCGGTTCGGGGCCGTCCGACTGAAGGCGGACGCGCAGCGATCAGGTGTCCGTTCGCCCCGGCGGGCGGGCGGCGGGGCCGGTGCTGCCCCGTACGACCAGCTCGGGTCGCAACAGGGTGAAGCGAGTTGTTCACGCTGCCCGCCTTGCCGATTCGTCGGCCCGGCCGCCAAGGTGCATCTGACGGACGGTCAACTCGCGCTGATCCTGGTCTAGCTCGGCCTCGCGATGCGGCAGGATCCGGCTCGCGGAGGCGAACGCCGCCCACGCCACCGGGGACGGCGACCGGGTGCGGCGGGCTGCTGACCGAGGGCATCCGGGTGGACAACGTGCGCGAGGGCGGGGTGTCGCTGGACACCCTCTGGCTCGCCGTCCATCCCGGCCGGCCGGTGCCGCCCGCCCATGACTTCCGCATGCCGGACGGCACGCCGGAGCCCGCTTCTACCGAATATGACGTATCTGGGGCTGGGGTGGGCGCCGGGACGGCCGTTTCGGTCGAGGATGGTGATAAGCCATAGCTCGACCCTGGAGTGTGCGACATGGCCGGTCTCATCCGCAGAAGCTTCGACACGCCTGAGGAGGTCCGCCCGTTCGAGGACGGCATGGGTGAACTCGCCCTGGTCAACCTCGACGCGGGCCCGGTGGGCCGGGCGGTCTTCCAACCCGGCTGGCAGTGGTCCAAGCACGTGAAGCCGATCGCCAAGACCGAGAGTTGCCAGGCGGCCCACCTGGGTTACTTCGTCTCCGGCCGCATGAAGATCGTCATGGACGACGGAGAGGAAGTGGAGTACGGCCCTGGTGATTTCATGGTCTGCCCGCCCGGTCACGACGCCTGGACCGTGGGCGACGAGCCATGTGTCGTGATCGACTGGCAGGGGTTCGCGGACTACGCCAAGCGCTAGTCCCGCCGCCCTGGCAGGTCCACCGCTCCCCGGCTGCGGGTCAGCGCGGGGAGCGCCTGGTGCTGGCGCGTACCAACGGAGCGCTTCAACCCGAGGTGTGGGAGCAGGAGTTGCCGAAGCAGCTCGACACCGGGACACGCCTTCTCGCCGGCGATCGAGCCGCGGGCGCGCCCCGGACTCCCGGCCCGGCGGCGCTGACAGGTCATCAGGAACGGGGACTCCCATGCGCGACGCCGGTCGGATGCGGCAGAGTGGTAACCCGAACCGGCGAGTTGCAAGGAGACGGGGCCGATGACCGAGCAGAGCACGGGCAGCACCACGGTCGAGGTCACCGAACCGGAGCTGCGTCGCAAGCCCGTGCAGCAGCGCAGCCAGCAGCGCCTGGAGCGGATCCTGAACGCCTGCGCGGAGTTGCTCGACGAGTCCGGTGCGGCCGCGCTGACCACCAAGGAGGTGGCGGCCCGGGCCCAGGTGCCGATCGGCACGCTCTACCAGTTCTTCACCGGCAAGCAGAGCCTGCTGGCCGCGCTGGCCCGGCGCAATCTGGGCCGCTACCTGGAGCGGCTGACCAGGCGCCTGGAGGCTGAGAGCCCGCAGGACATCGGCGGCTTCGTGGACCTCGCGGTCGAGGAGTTCGTGGCGATGAAGCGGGCCGTGCCGGGTTTCGGCGCCCTGGACTTCGGGTTGACCGGGCCAACTCCGCCCGCGATGGGCGATGTGACGCACCTGCTCGACCTGTCGCTGGACAACAACACCGCGGTGGCGGCGCTGCTGCTCCGGCTCGTCTCCGAGCATGCGGTGGGCAGCGGACGGCGGCCCGGGCCGCTCGCCCTGCGGGTGGCCCTGGAGTGCGCCGACGCGGTACTCAAGCTCGCATTCGAGCAGGACCGGGACGGCGACCCGGAATTGATCGCCGAGTGCAAGGTGCTGTTGCGGCGCTATCTGGCCGGCTGACGGCCGACATTGAAGACGCCAAACCAGAACATGGGCTCGACGCCCATGGCGTCTGTTCGAATTCGCACCACCCGCATGGGTCAATTCACCCATCCAGATCAAGGTTTCGCATTCGCCCGACCGCGTGCCTGATTATCGTCCATGGTCATGCAAGGCGATGACGACCCACCGGAGCCCGGCCCGCCGGACCGGGACCACCCGGGAGACCACGAACACCACGGTCACCATCACCACCACCCCGGCCACTGCGAACATCCGCCGCACCACGGCCACCACCACGACTGCGACCCGCCGGGCCCGCCACCCCCCTGCGGCCCGCCGACCCCGCCGCCCGTGCCGAGCCCGCCCCCGGTACCGACACCTCCGGCCCCGCCCACACCGCCCGCGCCACCGACACCCCCCGCACCGCCGACTCCCCCGGCACCGCCCGCTCCGCCCACGCCGGCCGCGCCCACCACTCATCCGGCGCGCCCAACTCCCGCTCCCCCGCCCACTCCCAAGCCGCACACCGCCGCCCCGCCGCACACCCCCTCCCCCACCCCGACACCTTCGCCGACCCCCACCCTCGCCCTGCCCACCCCGCCACCGCCCAGCCACCTGCGCACCGCCACCGCGATGCCCGTGCACCGCCCGCCCGACCCCAGCACGACCCCGACGGCGGACGCCCAGAGCGCCTTCGCCTTCGTCGCGATCACCATCCCGGCCCTGCTCGCTGCGGCCGTCAGCTTCATCAACCACACCACAGGGAGGCGTCGTTGAGTCTCGGAATCGTCCTCGCCGTGCTGCTCGGGGCCGCCGCGGCCGTGGGCATCCTGGCCGCGTTCGGCCGCACCCACCGGTCCCGCGAGGGCAGCTTCTCCTCGGGCGCGCTGGGCTTCCTCGGCTCCGCCTCGCTCTCCTCGTTCATGCTGGTCACCGGCTTCCTGATCGCCGGCTCCTGGTCGAACCTCAACACCGCGCGCGGCCACACCTGGGACGAGGCGAGGTCGCTCAACGCGGCCTACACCGACGCCGACGCCAGCACCCGGCCGCTGCTGCGCAGTTACGTCTCCGAGGTGATCGGCCCGGACTTCCAGGCGATGACCCACGGCGACGCGTCACCCGCCGCCTGGGCCGGCCTGGACGCCGTGCGCGCTCACGTCGACGCGCTGCCGGACTCCCCGCAACGCACCACCCTGCTGAGCGACCTGGACGACGTCTACACCAAGCGGCAGATCCGGTTGGCGGACGCCTCGGTCTCGCTGCCGGCGCCGCTCTACCCCGCGCTGATCGGCACCGGGATGCTGGTCCTGCTCTACGCGCCGATCGCCGGGCTGACGTTCCAGCGGCGGGAGGCGATCGCACTCGGCCTGGTCGGGGCGGTGGTCGGCTTCGGCATCTACCTGGTGCTGCACATGACGCACCCCTACTCCGGTCCGATGCACGTCACCCCGGTCGCCTACCAGCAGAGCCTGGAGCGCTTCACACAACTGTCACAACAGAGTTGACGCAGTATTCCCTCCAACCTGACGCAGTATCCGATATAACAGAGGCAGCCCGGCTCCGGTGGTGTGCGCGCACCGCCCGAGCCGGGCCGACTGATCAATCTACCCTGCGGTCACGCGCAGCGCCTCATCGTCGATGGTGAAATCGCCCACGGGCGACACATCTCCGACACGGCCGCCCCACCTGGGCGGTCGTCGCGTTTCGGCCGGTCGGCCGGCCTGCCGATGATCGACAATGGGGCCATGCGCCTGATCTCCGCCC
Source organism: Kitasatospora sp. GP30 (assembly GCF_029892145.1). NCBI lineage: Bacteria > Bacillati > Actinomycetota > Actinomycetes > Kitasatosporales > Streptomycetaceae > Kitasatospora > Kitasatospora sp. GP30. The sequence continues at coordinate 99,504 of NZ_JARZAH010000005.1, read as the reverse complement.
TGGCCGGCACCCTGCTGCTGCTGCTCACCGTCGCCAGCATCCTGCGCACCCTGGTGGTGCCGCGCGGCCTGTACTCCACACTGACCTTCCGGCTCTGGCAGTTCGGCCGGGCCGTGCTGCACCTGTGCGCGACGCCGTTCGGCACCTACCGGGCGCAGGACCGGGCGCAGGCCTGGCTGGCGCCGCTGATGCTGGTCGCGATGCTGTTCTGCTGGCTGCTCGCCCTGCTGGGCGCCTTCACCCTGCTGATGGAGGCGACCTCGGGGCTGCCGTGGGACGCCTCGTTCCGGGAGGCCGGCTCCAGCCTGTTCACCCTCGGCTTCGCCAGCGGCGCCCGACTGCGGCTCTCCGGCCTCGACTTCCTGGCCGCCGCCAGCGGACCGCTGGTGATCGCCCTGCAGATCGCCTACCTGCCGACCCTCTACACCAGCTACAACCGCCGCGAGGTGGAGGTCACCCTGCTGCAGTCGCGCGCCGGGGAGCCCGCCTGGGGGCCGGAGCTGCTGGCCCGTCAGTCCCTGGTGGACACCGAGACCGCGCTGCCGCAGCTGTACGGGGACTGGGAGCGGCTCGCCGCCGAGTTGGGCGAGAGCCACTCCAACTACCCGGTGCTGCTCTCCTTCCGCTCCCCGCAGCCGTACCGGAGCTGGATCGTGGGCCTGATCGCGGTGATGGACGCGGCGGCGATCCAGCTGGCGCTCTGCCCGGAGAGCGCGCCGCCGGAGGCCAGGCTGGTGCTGCGGGCCGGCTTCACCGCGCTGCGCGACATCGCCCGGGTGGTCCGGCTCGACTACGACCCGGATCCGCAGCCGGATTCTCCGATCCGGATCAGCTATGCCGAGTTCGACGCCGCGGTCACGATGATCATCGCCTCGGGCTTCGAGGCGGAACGGCCGACCATACTGGCCTGGCCGCACTTCCACGGCTGGCGGGTCAACTACGAGGCGATCGCCTATGAGCTGGCCCGGCGCGCGGATGCCGTTCCGGCCTTGTGGACCGGCACCCGAGACTTCCCGACCAAGCCGATTCCGCCTCGCCGACCGGCCGACCGGCGCCCGGACCGCCAGGTCGGCGGCAGCGGGACCTGACAGGTCGTCATACCGAACGGCGGTGGCACACAGGTTCAGCCACCGTACCGTCGGGAATTTCCGAAAAGAAGCGACCCCGAATTAGTCGTATTTACTGGTTATCGGGACTATGCCGATCTTGGCTCTGTTTCCGCAGGCCGAAGCGGTAGCGCGGAGCCTTAAACGGGGGCGCGCGAAGATTCTTACACATCCTTCTGTGGCGGAGGAATGACATTCCACCCCCCACTCAGCTGTTGCGTGCGATGAAATCTGACGAGGCAACAGACGTCAGTCATCCTGCCGCCGCTCATGAGGATGGAGAGATCCGATGTCGATCGAGACCGGGCCCGCGCCGACCGAGGCTCAGGAGGCCGCGACCCAGCTCAGCCTGAGCACCGGTGCCGCGCGCAACCTCGCCACCACCACCAAGTCCGAGCCGCAGATGCAGGGCATCAGCTCGCGCTGGCTGCTCCGCAACCTACCCTGGGTGCAGGTGTCCGGTGGCACCTACCGGGTCAACCGCCGGCTCAGCTACGCGGTCGGTCGCGGGCGGGTGAGTTTCGCCAAGACCGGCGCGGTGGTCCGGGTGGTGCCGCCGTCGCTGCGCGAGGTGCCGGTGCTGCGCGACCTCGAGGACAACGCGGTGCTGGAGGAGCTGGCCAACCGGTTCAGCCAGCGCGAGGTGGCGGCGGGCGAGGTGCTCGTCGAAGCGGGGCAGCCGGTCGAGGAGATCATCCTGATCGCCCACGGCAAGATCAACCAGATCGGCACCGGCAAGTACGGCGAGACCACCGTGCTCGGCCACCTGGCCGACGGCGACCACCTGGGCGATGAGGCGATCAAGCAGACCGACGCGCTCTGGGAGTTCACGGTGAAGGCGGCCACCGCCGGCACGGTCATGGTGCTGCCCACCGCCGCCTTCCAGGAGCTGGTCAGCCGCTCCGAGGCGCTGCGCGAGCAGGTCGCCGCCTACCTGGCCAGCGCCGACCAGGCGCAGAACCAGCACGGTGAGGCCGAGATCGAGCTGGCCGCCGGCCACGAAGGCGAGCCCGACCTCCCCGGCACCTTCGTGGACTACGAACTCGCCCCGCGCGAGTACGAGTTGAGCGTGGCGCAGACGGTGCTGCGGGTGCACAGCCGGGTCGCCGACCTCTACAACGACCCGATGAACCAGATCGAGCAGCAGTTGAAGCTCACCATCGAGGCGCTGCGCGAGCGCCAGGAGTACGAGTTGGTCAACAACGCGGACTTCGGCCTGCTGCAGAACGCCGAGTACGACCAGCGGATCCAGACCCACTCCGGCCCGCCCACCCCGGACGACCTGGACGAGCTGCTCAGCATGCGCCGCGAGACCACCCACATCTTCGCCCACCCCAAGGCGATCGCCGCGTTCGGCCGGGAGTGCAGCAAGCGCGGCATCTACTTCGGCAGCGTGGACATCGGCACCCACCACATCCCCGCCTGGCGCGGCGTCCCGATCTTCCCGTGCGGCAAGATCCCGGTGGTCGACGGCCACACCTCCTCGATCATCGCCATGCGCATGGGCGAGAACAACCAGGGTGTGGTCGGTCTGCACCAGACCGGCATCCCCGACGAGTACGAGCCCGGCCTGAACGTGCGGTTCATGGGGATCAACGAGAAGGCCGTCATGTCCTACCTGGTCAGCGCCTACTACTCCGCCGCGGTCCTGGTCCCCGACGCGCTCGGGGTGCTGGAGAACGTCGAGGTCTCGCACGCCCGCTCCTGATCGACCCGACAGCCCCAGCGCCCCCTCCCAGCATCTCGACGAGGAGTCCGCAACGCCATGACGACCACCACGCCCAACCCCGCCACCGTGCTGCGCACCGCCTTCCAGAAGTCGGTGGCCAACTACTGGAACACCAACCAGCAGGACCCGGTCAACCTGCGCCTGGGCGAGATCGACGACCTCTACCACCACCACTACGGGCTCGGCGAGTACGACCCGTCGGTGCTGGCCGGGCCGGCGGAGACCCGCGACGAGCGGATCATCAAGGAGATGCACCGGCTGGAGACGGCGCAGGCCGATGTGCTGCTGGACCAGCTGGGCAACATCCGCCCCGAGCACCGGCTGCTGGACGCCGGCTCCGGGCGCGGCGGCACCAGCATCATGGCCAACGCCCGGTTCGGCTGCGAGATCGACGGGGTCTCCATCTCGGAGTACCAGGTCGGCTTCGCCAATGACCAGGCCAAGGAGCGCGGGGTGGCGGAGCGGGTCCGCTTCCACTTCCGCAACATGCTGGACACCGGCCTGGAGACCGGATCGCGGCGCGCGATCTGGACCAACGAGACCACCATGTACGTGGATCTGCACCAGGCGTTCGGGGAGTTCTCCCGGCTGCTGGAGTTCGGCGGCCGCTACGTCTGCATCACCGGCTGCTACAACGACATCACCGGCGGGCCGTCCCGGGCCGTCAGCCAGATCGACCAGCACTACATCTGCAACATCCACCCGCGCAGTGAGTACTTCAAGGCGCTGGCGGCCAACAACCTGGTGCCGATCTCGGTGGTGGACCTGACCGCCGACACCATCCCGTACTGGGAGCTGCGGGCCAAGTCCTCGGTGGCCACCGGGATCGAGGACCCGTTCCTGACCGCCTACAAGGAGGGCAGCTTCCACTACCTGATGATCGTCGCGGACAAGATCTGACGGTGCGCCGGTAGGGGCCTGGGCTCGGCGGGAGCCCAGGCCCTTTGGCCTGCCGGTCATCAATGACTTGATGACTCATCAAAGCATTGATATACATCAAGGCATGAACAATGACTCCTCACTGCATGACTCCGCTCTGGATGACGCCTCCCTGCATGGCCGCACCGTCCTGGTCACCGGCGCCACCCAGGGCCTCGGCCGCGCCCTCGCACTGGACCTCGCGGGCGAGGGCGCCACCCTGCTGCTCCACGGCCGCAACCCGGAACGACTGGAGAAGGTGCTGGCCGAGGTCCGGGCCGTCGGCGCCGAGGCCCGCGGCTATCTGGCCGACTTCTCCGATCTGGCCCAGGTCCGGGCGCTGGCGCAGCGGATCGCCCAGGCCGAGCCGGAGTTGAACGTCCTGGTGCACAACGCGATCGCCCGCAACGATCCGAAGCTGCGGCAGCTGAGCGCCCAGGGCCATGAACTGCAGCTCGCGGTCAACCACTTGGTGCCCTGGACGTTGACCAGGCTGCTGCTCCCGCTGCTCCGGGTGAGCGCGGCGCACTCGGGCCGGGCCTCACGGGTGGTCAATGTCGCCTCGATGGGGCAGGCCCCGCTCGACCTCGCCGACCCGATGATGGAGCAGGAGTACGACGGGCTGACGGCCTACTGCCGCAGCAAACTGGCCCTGATCATGGCGACCTTCGACCTCGGCGCCGAGCTGCCGGCCCACGAGGTCACCGTCAACACCCTGCACCCGGCCCATCTGATGGACACCGAAGGCGTACGGGCCTTCGGCCTGGTGCCCGCGGTGAGCGTGGCGGAGGGGGTGCGTCCGACCGTCCGGCTGGTCACCGATCCGGAGTTGGCCGGGGTGACGGGCCGCTACTTCGACCGGTTCACCGAGGCCCGGGCGCACGACTGGGCCTACGATCCGGCGGCCCGTGCCGAACTCGCCGCTCTCACCCAGCGGTTGACCACGCCCTTCACCGCACCGCTGGGCTGAACCAGCGCTCGACGGCCGCTCGCAGCGCGGCCAGCTCGGCCTGGTCCGGGCGCGGGGAGCTGCTGGCCCAGGCCACGTAGCCGTCGGGGCGGACCAGCAGACCGGTGAGACCCGCCGGGTCGGAGCCCTGCGCGACGACCAGCTCGACGGCCTCCTCCCCCTCGGCCAGTGCCGCAGCCGGCGACTGGTCGTCGGTGAGGTCGATCAGCAACGGGCGGCCGTGCCGGGCGAGTTCGGCGATCCGCACGATTCCCGACTCGGTGCTCAGCGCCAACTCCGGCGCGAAGTAGCCGACTGCGGGGTGCGGCTCGGCCCCGCCCATCTCATAGCGCACGTCGGTGCCGGCGGTGAGGTCGGCCAGCTGCTGGACGACCGCCCGGTGGCCGAGCAGCTCGCCGAAGAGCTCACGCAGGGCGGTGGTGTCGCTGCCCGGCGCGGTGAGGGCGGACTGCGCCTCGGCGCTCAGCACCATGCGGCGGGCGGCCTGGCGGCGCTCGGTGTCATAGCTGTCGAGCAGGCCGGGCGGGGCGGTGTCGCGCAGCACGGCGGCGAGCTTCCAGCCGAGGTTGGCGGCGTCCTGCAGGCCGAGGTTGAGGCCGGGCCCGCCGCCGGAGGTGTAGACGTGGGCGGCGTCGCCGACCAGCAGGATCCGCCCGTCGCGGAACCGGTCGGCGACCCGGGTGTTGCCGCCGGTCAGTCGGCGCAGCACGTGCGGGCCGGTGCCGTCCGGCGGGCCGAGCGGCAGGTCGACGCCGAGCACCCGCCGGATGCTCGACTCTAGCTCGGCCAGGGTCATCGGCTGGTCGGTCGCCGGCTGGTCCCACTCGGTGGTGCTGACCAGCGGCGGGTGGCCGGGGAACGGTGCGTAGGAGAAGCCGCCCTGGTCGGTGCGATGGGGCAGGAACGGCAGGATCGGCCCGTAACCGGGAATGGTGAGGGCGCCGTTGACCGGGTCGACCCAGTCGGCCGGGACGGTGGCGTGCGCGGTGCGGTTGGTGCGGCGGTCGTAGCTGACGCCGGGGAACCCGATCCCCGACTGCTTGCGGATCACGCTGCGCGCGCCGTCCGCGCCGACCACGAAGCGGGCCCGGAGGCGATGGTCGCCGTCGGGGCCGGTGACGTCGAGGGTGACGGCGTCCTCATCCTGCGCGACGGCAGCCACCCGGTGTCCGCGCCGCAGGTCGACGCCGAGTGCGCGGGCGCGCTCCTGGAGGACTTCGACGATGCGGTGCTGCGGGGCGGCCAGCCCGTACACCGGACTGGCCTCCAGCAGGCCGAGGTTGAGGCCCATGGCGGCGAACATGAAGTAGGCGGAGTTGGCCTGCGGGGGCTCCTTGCTGCCGCTGAGCGGCTCATACAGGCCGCGGTGGTCGGCCAGCCGGACCACCTGGCCGAGCAGGCCGTTGGCCTTGGGTTCGGTGCTGGGCTGCGGGAGTTGCTCCAGCACGATCGGGTGGATGCCGGCCAGGCTGAGTTCGCAGGCCAGCATCAGCCCATTGGGTCCGCCTCCCACGATGATCACATCGGCGGTCATGGTCAGTCTCCTTGATGCGAACGGGAATTGGGTGGCACCACGGGGCCGCGTCCGGCTACGGCATCGGCAGGCCGGCGGCGAGTTGCTCGAAGACCTGGGCCAACACCGCGCCGAGCGGCTCGGGTTGGTCCGCGCGCAGGCTGTGCTCGACGGCCACGGCGCTGCCGGCCGCGACCACGGCGGCGACCAGCTTCGGGTAGACGTCGCGGTCGGCGTCGGTGCCGGTGCGCCGCGCGATGGCCCTGGCAAGCTCCTGCTGGGCGGCGGCGTTGGCCTTGACGATCTCGCCGGCGAGCGCGGGTTCGGCCAGCATCAGCCGCACACCGTCGCGCCAACGCTGGTTCTTCGGCGCCGAGTTGCCCGTACCGCTGGTGTCCGCCGGGGCGAACCGGCCGAGCACGGCGTGCAGCAGGGCGTCCCAGAGCGGTTCGCCGACCGGGCGGGCGAGCAGGTCGTCGCCCACCTGGAGCATCCGCTCCAGGTGGCTGGCGGCGATCGCCTCGGCCTTGCCGGTGAAGTAGTTGCGGAAGGTGCGGACCGAGACATCGGCCTCGGCGGCGATCTGATCGACCGTCACATTGTCCCAGCCGTGCAGGACGCACAGCCGGATCGCCGCCTGACTCAGGGCGAGCCGGGTCTCCCGCTTCTTGCGTTCACGGAGTCCGGGCTGCCCGGTGGTACGGGCCTCGTCTGCGGGTGCCATGCGAGAAGCGTAGGGCAAATCGTGCCGCCACGGCAAGATTTCCATATCGGCAAGATTTCCCGGACGACAAGATCCTCCGGGCGATGGGCTTCTCCGGCTGTCGAGCTCTTTCGGGATGACGAGCTCTTTCGGGATGACTGCCCCGGGAAACGCGACGGCGCCCCGCGCGAGTCGCGCGGGGCGCCGTGGCACGCCTCGGAGCTGACGAAGGGTCAGTTGACCCGGATCAGCGTGAAGCCGTCGTAGCCCTTGGTGCCGACCGTCTGCACGGCCGTCCCGGTCATCCGGGGGTCGGCCGCGACCATCTCGTGCATCCGGCGGATGCCCAGCACCGAGGCGTCGGTGCTCTCCGCGTCGGCCACCTTGCCGCTGCGCACCACGTTGTCCACGATGATCAGCGAGCCGGGCTTGGTCAGCTTCAGCGACCACTCCACGTAGTCGGGGATGCTGGGCTTGTCCGCGTCGATGAAGACCAGGTCGAACGGCTCGGCGCCCTCGTCCACCAGCTCGGCCAGGCTGTCCGCGGCCCGCCCGGTGCGCACCTCGGCGACCTTCTCCAGCCCGGCCTCGTGCAGGTTGGCCCGGGCCACCGCGGCGTTCGCCGGGGAGAGCTCCAGCGAGATCAGCCGACCACCGGCCGGCAGCGCGCGGGCCATCCAGATGGCGCTGTAGCCGCCGAGCGACCCGATCTCCAGGATCCGGCGAGCACCGGCGGTGAGCGCCAGCAGGTGGAGCAGCTTGCCCTGGGTCGGCGAGACGGCGATCTCCGGCAGGCCGGCCTTCGCACTGGTCGCCAGCGCGGCGGCGAGCGCCGGATCCTCACCGATCAGCGCCTGCTCCAGGTAGGCGTCCACCTCGGTCCACTGCTGCTGGGTCATCGGATACCTCCGCCGTCGCGCCCGTTCTGCCGCCGATGATCTTACGCGGGCGAACTGACACTACGTGAGATCCACCGGCCGGGTCGCCTCACTCCCCGGCGGTGACCTGCTCCGCCTCGGCGCGCACCGGAGTGGCAGCCGCCTGCGCGGCATGGACCTTGGCCGCCCGCTTCTTGATCACCACGCCGGTGAGCAGCCCGCCGACCGCGGCGATGCCGAGCGCCACATAGGAGAAGTCCTTCAGGTACTGCTCGACCGCCTTGCCGATGTAGTAGACGGCCACCGTGGTACCGCCGGCCCAGACCACACCGCCGAGCACATTGGCGATCAGGAACCTCCAGTACGGCATCCGCAGCGCGCCGGCCAGCGGGCCGGCGAAGATCCGCAGCAGCGCTATGAAGCGGCCGACGAAGACCGCCCACATGCCCCAGCGGTGGAACGAGCGCTCCGCGGTGGCCAGGTGATCGGGCCCGAAGTGGCGCGGGAACTTGCGGCCGAGCTTCTCGAAGAGCGGCTTGCCGCCCTTGCGGCCGATCAGGTAGCCGATCGAGTCGCCGATGATCGCCCCGCCGGAGGCGCAGACCGCGAGCAGGACCGGGTTGACCGTCCCCTTGGCGGCCAGCATGCCGGCGGCCACCAGCGCGAGCTCACCGGGAACCGGGATGCCCAGGCTCTCGATGCCGATGATCAGGGCGAGCAGGCCGTAGACCGCACCTGGCGGCACACTGTTGATCCACTCGTCGATGTGCAAAGCCGCTTCCTCCAGAACGCGGTCGGCAAAGGGGGTGACAGGCCAGCGTAGCGTGCTGTCCGATTGGCGAACGTTTTACCGGCCCTTGGCGTTCCGTTCCCCGCACCCGGCCGTGACGGGGCTCACCCCCAGCGGACGTCCTGGCCCGTCAGGCCGACCCGCTCCCGGCTGCCGGCCGGCGCGGCAGTCCGGCGAGGTCGGCGCCCCGCCGCAGCACGTCGCGGAGCATGGCGGGGGTGAGGGTACGGGTGGACATGTTGCGCCGACTCGGGTGGTAGCCGGCGACCAGGCGCAGCTCGCGTCGGGTGCCGGAGTCGGTGATCAGCGCCTCGGCGCCGTGGCCGAAGGCCGGCCGCGGCCGGGGCAGCTGCCACCCCGCGTCGGCGAGCACGGGCAGCAGCGCCTGCCAGGCGAAGGCGCCGAGCACCACGATCGCGCGCAGGTCCGGGCGCAGCAGGTCCAGCTCGCGGGCGAGCCACGGTCGGCAGGTGTCCCGCTCGGCGCCGGTGGGCCGGTTGGCGGGCGGCGCGCAGTGCACCGGCACGGTGATGCGCACCCCGTACAGCTCCAGCCCGTCGCCACGCCGCGTGGCGGTCGGCCGGCTGGCCAGCCCGAGGTCGTACAACGCGGCGTACAGCGCGTCGCCCGAGGGGTCACCGGTGAAGATGCGCCCGGTGCGGTTGCCGCCGTGGGCGGCCGGAGCCAGGCCCACGATCGCCAGCCGTGCATCGGCCGGGCCGAACCCGGGGACCGGCCTGGCCCAGTACTCCCAGTCCCGGAACGCCCGGCGCTTGACCCGGGCGACCTCCTCACGCCAGGCGACCAGCCGCGGGCAGGCCCGGCACTCGGCCACCGCCGCGTCCAGCTCGCCCACGGATTCCAGCCCGGGGGCCGTCACTGCCGGGAAGTCGTGCGCCTCCGGCCTCGCCTCGCCACGCATCGTCGATGGTCCTCCACACGCGGGCGGCCGGGTGGCCCGGCGAGTGCGTTCAGGACGTCCCCCGTGGGGGCGCCGCCCTGTCGGGTCCACTGATCCGGGAGGGTGCCGCCATGGCCGCACAGATCACTTGTCGGCGAGTCTACGAGGGCGGCGGGCGCCTCGTCGGAGTGTGCGCCCCGGCGACCGTCCCAGCAGCGTCCGCACCGGCTCGGCCCTGGACGATCCGGTGCTCCGGACCGAGGGCCGGGTCACCCTCGTCGACGGGCTGCCGGCTGTGGCGGTCCTGCTCGGCCTGGTCCTCGACAGCACCCTCGGCTGGTGGTGGGCCGACCCGGCCGCCGGTTACGTGGTGGTCTACTACGGGGCGCGTGAGGTCCGCGGGATCTTCTTCGGCGAGCACTGATCCGGGTCCGCCACGGGGCTGCGGCCCGGGCACGGCCGAGCCTTGAAGTAGGGCCTCGGGGCACGGCACGGGGTTGCCGGGCCGGCGCGGCGCACGGCCGCCACCACGCCTGACGAGGTAGCCGCGCCGGTGCAAGGGCAGCGCCGTGGCCAGGGCCGAACGGCCGTGGCCACCAGGCGGGTTGGCGGTCCCGCGGACGGGCGGGCCCGCGGTTCAGGAGGCGGAAATCCGATTGGCGCAAGCCCGGGAGTTTCCGACCGCGACCTGCCATAGTGTCCCGGTGACCGATGTAGCTGAGACTTCCGGTAGATCCGATCAATCCGCCTCGCACCACGGCACGTTGTCCCTTGTCCAGGGCACCGCGATGTATGTCGGAGCGGTGTTGGGCACCGGCGTGATAGCCCTGCCCGCGATGGCGGCGAAGGTGGCGGGGCCGGCCTCGCTGCTCGCCTGGGCCGGGCTGGTGGTCCTCTCCGCCCCGCTCGCCGCGACCTTCGCGGCGCTGGGCTCGCGCTATCCGGACGCGGGCGGCGTCTCGTACTACGCCCGGTTGGCCTTCGGGCCCCGGGCCGCCTCGATCGCCGGCTGGTGCTTCTACTTCGCGGTGCCGCCGGGCTCGGCGGCCGCCGGGCTGTTCGGCGGGGCGTACGTCGCATCGGCGCTCGGCGGCGGGAAGACCACGGTCGTGGTGACGGCGGCCGGTCTGATGGCCGTGGTGGGCCTGGCCAACTGGGTGGGGTTGAAGGTCTCCGGGCGGCTCCAACTCGCCCTTGCAGCCTTGCTGGTGACGCTTCTGCTGGCGGCGGTCGCGACCTCCCTGCCGCAGGCGCGGCTGTCCCATCTGCACCCGTTCGCGCCGCACGGGTGGTCGGCCATCGGCCCGGCCGCCGCGCTGCTGGTGTGGAGCTTCGCGGGCTGGGAGGCGATCACGTACCTGGCCGGTGAGTTCCGCTCCCCCCGCCGGGACCTGCCCAGGGCCACCGGGATGGCCGTGGTGATCGTCGGTGCGCTCTACCTCGTGCTGGCCTTCGCGGTGATCGTGGTGCTCGGGCCCGGTGCGGCGGACTCCAGTGCGCCGCTCGGCGACCTGATGGCCAGCGGGCTGGGGGGCAACGCCCGTCTACTGGCGGCCGGTTCGGCGCTGCTGCTGACCTTGGGAGCAATGAACGCGTACTGGGCCGGCGCGTCCAAGCTGGGTGCGGCGCTTGGCCGGGACGGGCAGTTGCCCGCCGTTCTGGCGCGCGGCAGTGTGGCGGGGGAGGTACCGCGGCGCAGCCTGGCCGCGGTGGCCGTGCTCTCGCTGCTGGCGCTGGGCGGGGTGGAGGCGGCCAACGTGGGCGCGGCGCCGCTGGTGCTGCTGACCACCGGTTCCTTCGTCATGGTGTACGCGCTGGGTGTGGGGGCGGCGGTGAAGCTGCTGCCGAGGCGGAGTGCGGCATGGGCCTCGGCGCTGGTGGCGCTGGCGGCCGTGGCGGTCCTCCTGGTGATGTCGGGGCAGTACCTGTTCTGGCCGCTGCTGGTGGGTGCGGGGGCGCTGGCGTACGGGAAGTACGGGCCGGGCGCCCCGAAGGGCACCGAAGCCCCCTGATCGAGGGGCGGGTGTTGCTCACCCGCCCCTCGATCAGGGGGCGTTGGGGTCACACCGGCTCGCCGCCCTTGAGCGCCGCGAGCCGCAGACCGGCCGCGGTCCGGACCGTCAGCGGACGGCCGCCGCCCGCGCCAGGTCGTCCGTCAGGTCGGCGGCCGCCCGGCGCAGCGAGTCGGGCAGCCGGCCGCTGTCCAGCAGCGCCCGCGCCAGCCGCACGGTCTCGGGGCGAGCCGAGTGCTTCGGGTAGAGGGCCTTGACCAGCAGGTCCAGTACCAGGTCGCCCTGCTTCCCGGCCACCGCGGGCAGTTCCTCGAAGAAGCGGATGACGTACGGTGCCGTCAGCTCCTCCTGCTCGGGCTGCCAGAAGCCGCCGGCCAGCGCGAAGACCTCGAAGTTGGAGAGGTCACCGGGAGCGAGCAGCGCGTTCCAGGCGGCCTCCTTGGCTGCTGGATCGGGCAGCGCGGCGCGGCACTTGAGGGCACCGAGCGCACTGTCGGAGCCGGGGTCCGCCGCTTGCGCCGCCTCGATCTCCGCGGCGCCCAGTCCGCCCAGCGCGGTGAGCCGCAGCCGGATCCGCCAGGCCAGGTCGGTGTCCAGGGCGAGGCCGGCCGGGAGTTCCACCGGGCCCAGCCAGGAGGCGAGTTCCGCCGCGTCCGGGGTGAAGTCGATCAGGCCGCGGAAGAGGGTGAGGGCCTCCTCGGCGTCGGGCCCCGTGGTGGCGAGCCGGCCGCGGAGTGCGTCGGCGACCTTCGCCACCGCCGCCGGGCGCTCGGCAGGGTCCAGCAGGGTGTCCGCCACCTGGAACCTGGCTTGCTCCAACACTTCGGTGAGGATGGAGAGTTCCGGCTCTACGGCGACCATGTCGGCGACCAGGGCGAGGTGGTCGGCCGCCGGGTAGGCACCGTCCTTGACGGCGAGCAGCAGCTGGCACCAGAGCATCGCGCGGTTGATCGGCGCGAGCCCGGCCAGCAGGCCGGGCAGTGCCTGCCGGGAGCGCTCGTCGAGGCGGATCTTGGCATACGTCAGGTCGCCGTCGTTGAGCAGCAGGAGCGCGGGCTCGGGCAGGCCGGTCAGCTCGGGAACGGGGGTGCGGGCGCCGTCGACTACCGTGCGGACCAGCGCGGTGCGGCTCCCGGCGGCGTCGTACAGGCCGATGTCCAGGGTGTGCCGGCGCAGCACGGGGTGCGTCTGCGGGGCGGACTGGCGGATCGCGGCGGCGGTGATGACGCCGTCGGAGGTCTCCAGCTCCGGCCAAAGGGTGTTCACGTTCGCCGACTTGAGCCAGGTGTCGGACCAGTGGGTGAGGTCCGCTCCGGCGGCCTCGCTCAGCGCGTCCAGGAAGTCCTTGTAGGTGGCGGTGCCGTGCGCGTGCCGTTCGAAGAAGAGGCGCAGCCCGGCGCGCAGCGCGTCGTCGCCGATCGCGGCGGAGAGCTGGCGCAGCGCCGAGTGTCCCTTGAAGTAGGAGATCCGGTCCAGGTCGAGCAGGGCGGCGGCGACGGACTCGCCTGCCACGCTGACCGGGTGGGTCGACGGGCGCTGGTCGGCGTCGTACGCCTGGCCCTTGCGGCGGGCCGCGAAGGTGGTCGGTGGGCCGGTGAACCGGGTGACCTCGGACGGGATGCGGTGCGCGAGGTAGTCGGCGAACGCCTGGCCGAGCCAGAGTTCGTCCCACCAGGCGTTGGTGACCAGGCCGGCCATCCACATCAGCGAGATGCCGTGGGCGAGGATGACCGCCCTGGTCTCCCGTTCGCTGTCGGGTGCCGCCGAGTTGAAGAGCCACTGCTCGCGGAGCAGGACCAGCCCGGGATGGTCCAGCGAGATGACGCTGAACTCCGGCACGAACATCTGGTCGAACTTGGGCAGCGGGTAGCGGACGCCGAACAGCCGGTGGCTCTCGTCGAGGCATCGCCGTGTCACGTCGAAGAGTTCGGCCACGTCGGCTTTCATCGCGTCGGCCAGCGACGCTCGGCAATGCAGCCCGAGCCGGATACCGTCGTGGTCGCTGGTGAACGACGCGTACGGACCAGCGGCGATCGTGGTGAGGTACGTCGCCTGGGGTGCGGTGGGGCCGATCTTCCACTGACCCGGGGCAGTCTGCGAGGCCTCGGCAGTGGACAGCACCTGCCAATGTTCAGGCGTCGTAACGGTGAAGACGAACGGGGCCTTCAAGTCCGGCTGGTCGAAGCAAGCGAAGATCCGCGGGGCCTGGTCCGCATAGGGGAAGCCGTAGACGTAGACCTGCCCGTCCGCCGGGTCGGTGAACCGGTGCAGGCCCTCGTTGCTGCGGGAGTAGGACATGTCCGCCACCACGGTCAGCTCGTTCTCGCCGGCCAGGCCGGTGAGGGGGAAGCGCCCGTCGCTCAGCAGCGCCACGTCCAGCGGCGTGCCGTTCAGGGTGACCTCGCGCAGGAGGGCCGGCCGGAGCTCGAAGAACATCTCCGCATCCGGCTGTGCGGCGGTGAACCGAATGGCGGTGGTGGAACGGAACACCTCCGCCGGGCCGGCGAGGTCGAGCGTCACCTGATAGCCGCCGACCGAAATGGCGGAGGTCCGATGGGAGGCTTCTGCCTTGGTGAGGCTGGTCATTCTACTTCCCCTTTTCAGAAGCTTTCGGGGAATCCAGGAATACCCGGAGACATCCAGCGGCACGGATTTCGCCATTCTGGACCCGGTCCTGACCCCGGGAGAGCTGACAAGGGGACATGATGCACGTCGAAGCGGTCCGTCGACAGAGTTCGGAGAGCAAAACCTGTCGACATTCGCGCCGGGGCGTCCGGCCCCGCGGCCCCAACCGGAATCTCATGCTCCTCCTGCGCCGCAAGGGTGCGCCCGCACCTCCGGCGGGTGTTCCATAAGCACGGACACCCGCCGCCTGAGCAGCACTCGCCTGCACCAGAGCGCCCAGCCCTCGGCGTTCGAGTGTGGAGAACAAGCGGTTGAACAAGCCCGCAGAAGGTTGACGGCGCGAGCGGCGCCCGATGCAGGCTTCTCAAACCCGCCCATTTGCGCTCTGATTGGGCGGGCCCGGCCGGACTCAATGCCCGGCTCCTCGACAGTCCGTCAGGGCCACTTGTAGGTTGTGTTATCGCGCTCACTGAGACTCCGAAGGGGCGACTCGGCCCGCGCGACGGACATGCCGATCATGGAGGCCCGGGAAGGGAACCCAGAATTATGATCACCGGCAGTGACGAAGCGACGGATCGGCCCCTTCTCCTCTTGGTCGCATCAGGCATGCGTCCTTACCGTGAGTACCTGCTGAAGTCGATCGCGACTCACTTTAGGGTCCACCTTTTCCACACCATCGAGCCGTCCTGGGAGAAGGCCTATCTGAGCGGCTGGACGGTGCTCCCCGACACCTGCGACGGCCCGGCGATGGCCAAGGCGGCACTGGACCTGCATGCCGCCACCCCGGTGGCCGGCGTGCTCTGCTGGGACGAGGTGCGCATCCACGCCACCGCGTACGTCGCCGAAGCGCTCGGACTGCCCAACGGGGACCCGGCGGTCATCTGGCGGCTGCGCGACAAGGGCCAGACCCGCGCGGCGCTCGCCGCGGCCGGCGTGCCGCAGCCCGCGTCGATACCCGTCTCCACCGAGCAGGAGGCCCTGGCCGCGGCCGAGGAGCTCGGCTACCCCGTCGTGCTCAAGCCCCGCGGCTTCGGTGCCAGCCTCGGCGTGATCCGGGTCGAGGACGCCACCGCGCTGAGCGCGGGCTTCGCGTTCACCACGTCGATCGTCATCCCGGAGCCGGTGCTCTTCAACTCCGCGGAGCCGTACCTGGTTGAGGAGTGCGTCACCGGCGAGGAGATCAGCGTCGACGCGGCGATCCGGGGCGGCGTGGTGACACCGCTGTTCATCGGCCGCAAGGTGGTCGGCTACCCGCCCTACGCCGAGGAGATCGGCCACTTCGTCGACGCCGACGACCCGTTGCTCACCGACCCGGCGCTGATAGCCGCGCTCCAGGACGCGCACGCCGCGCTCGGCGTGGAAAACGCCTGGACCCACACGGAGTTCATGCTCACGGCCGACGGCCCCAAGCTGATCGAGGTCAACGGGCGGCTCGGCGGGGACCTCATCCCCTACCTGGGCCTGCTGGCCACCGGGATCGACCCCGGGCTTGCCGCGGCCTCGGTGGCCTGTGGTCTGGAGCCCGACCTGACCCCGTCGCGTCACCGGATCAGCGGGGTCCGCTTCTTCTATGTCGCCGAGGAGGACACCACCCTCGGCTCGCTCGCCTTCGAAGGCGAACTGCCCGCCGCCATCGACCAGTCGGTGGTCGTGGCCGCACCCGGCGCTGTCGTCTCGCCGCCGCCCAAGGGCACCGTCTGGGGCCGGATCGCCTTCGCGACCGTGACCGCGGATTCGGTGGACTCCTGCCGGCAGGCGCTGGACGAGGCCGGCGCCGCGCTGGTCGTCAACTCGGTCTGAACCACCTCGTCCCGCCATCTGTCATCCGACTGAAAGACAGCCACAGCAAATGACCGAGAACGAACAGCAGCCCTCCTCCCAAGGCCCGGGAGCCTGGGTCACGTTCAAGGAATCCCACCCAGCGGTCAAGGCGATCCTGGCCGGTGTCATCGTCAACCGCCTCGGCGCCTTCCTCACCATCTTCCTCGTGCTCTACCTGGTCTCGAAGGGCTACTCCACGGCCGAGGCCTCGCTGGCCCTCGGGGCTTACGGCGCCGGCGGCATGGTGGGCGTGCTGGTCGGCGGTGCGCTCGCCAGCCGGCTCGGCGCGCGCAACGCCACCGTGCTGAGCATGGCCAGCTCGGCGGTGCTGCTGGCCACCATCGTGTACGTGCCGAGCTACCCGGCGATCGTGGCCGCCGTCTTCCTGGTGAGTGCGGTCGGCCTGATGTACCGGCCGGCCTCGGCCTCGCTGCTCTCCGAACTCACCCCGGACACCCGGCAGGTGATGATTTTCGCGATCTACCGCTGGGGTCTGAACCTGGGCACGATGGCCTCACCGCTGCTCGGCTACGCCCTCTTCAACCTGCGCCACAAGAGCTACACCGTGCTCTTCTGGGGCGAGGCGCTGGTCGCGGTGGTCTACGCGCTGATCGCCTTCTTCCTGATCCCGAGGAAGCACGACGAGGCTGACGTCGCCGCGTCGGCCAAGGCCGAGAGCAGCGAGCCGGCGCCGGCCGCCGACGGGCCGTCCACCACCGAGCAGTCCGCCGCCACGGCCGGGCCGACCGGCTACCGCGCGGTCCTGCGGGACCGCCGCTACATGTTCTTCCTGATCGGCATGCTGTTCAACACGGTCGTCTACGTGCAGTACACCAGCACGCTGCCGCTGGACGTCGCCAAGGAACACGTGAACGTGCTCTGGTACACGCTGGCGGTGGCGCTCAACGGCTTCATGGTCATCGTCTTCGAGCTGCCGCTGACCAAGTTCACCCAGAAGTGGCCGCTGCGGCTGAGCGTCGTGATCCCCTGGGCGCTGGTCGGCCTCGGCGAGATGTTCTACGGCTTCCCGCTGGGCGGGGCGGTCATCCTGATCGGCACCCTCATCTGGACCACCGCCGAGATCATGGGCGGCCCGGCGGTCTTCTCCTTCCCGGCCACCGCCGGGCCCGCCCACCTCAAGCCGGTCTACATCAGCAGCTTCCAGTTCATCTTCAACCTCGGCACCGCGATCGGCCCGGTCATCGGCGGGGAACTCTTCCTCGGCCTCGGCCGCGCGGTCTGGCCGACTCTCGGCCTGCTCTCCGCCGCGGCGTGCGTGCTCGGGCTGTTCGCCTTCCCGGGCGCCAAGAAGGCCGCCATGGACGGGACTCCGGAGCCGGAGCCGGTCACCGAGTCCGTCTGATCCCGGTACGGGCCGGTGGTCACCCGGCAGCCGGCCCGTACCGACAGCACTACACCGCAGGCCGTACCGCCGCCCCTCCGGTGACCCCACGCGAAGCGGCGCGCGCGGCGCACGGCCGCATGAACGACATCCCGTCTGGCGAATCCACCACCACACGCCAGCACGGTGCGCACGGTACATCCCGTTGAGGGGGCGCTCATGAACACTGCCGACCGCATTCCCATCGACTCGGTGCTGCCCGGGGAATCCCCGCGATTCACCATCGAGGACAAGGCCCACATCGCTCGTCTCGCCGAAACCGATGCGACGCTGCCGCCGATCCTGATCCACCGTCAGACCATGCGGGTCATCGACGGGTTGCACCGCTTGCGGGCCGCCCAACTCAAGGGCGAGGACTCGATTGCCGTCGAGTACTTCGACGGCACCGAGGAGGCCGCCTACCTGCTTTCGGTGGAAGCCAACATCGCACACGGGCTGCCGCTCACCGTCTCCGAGCGCAAGGCGGCCGCCGAACGCATCGTCACCATGCATCCGGAGATGTCCGACCGATCGATCGCGCGGAACACCGGGCTCTCCGCGAAGACGGTCAGCGAGATCCGCCGCCGCTCGACCGGCGACAGTGGACAGTCGGACGCCCGGGTGGGGCGCGACGGCCGACTGCGGCCGGTCAACGCGGACGAGGGCCGCCGCCGGGTGGCGAAGGTCATCAGGGAGCGGCCCGACGCCTCGCTCCGGGAGATCGCCCAGGCCGCCGGGGTCTCGGTGAGCACCGCGCACGGGGTGCGGTGCCGGATCCGCGACGAGGAGCCGGTCCAGCCGGGCGCCGCCAGGACCGGTTCGGTCCCGGCCCAGCGGACAGATTCGCAGTCCTTCACCAAGTGGACGGCCACAACGCCGCCCGCGCAGTCCGGGACATCCGAGGCGTCCGCGCAGAGGCTTGCGGAGTCCGGGCCCGCACGGCGGGCCGGCGTGGCGGCGGATCCGGCGCCCAGCCGGCTCGGCTCGCAGCGTCTGCCGGCCCAGCGGCGCGCCGACGAGGCGTTCGCCGGCCTGGAGAGGCTGCGCCGGGACCCGTCGCTGCGGTTCACCGACAGTGGCCGCGCGCTGCTGACCTGGCTCCACCAGCGGCTGGTGGTGGTCAGCGAGGCGGAGCACGAACTCCAGTCGATTCCACCACACTTGCTCACGACCGTATCGGCCCTCGCACTGGAGTGCGCCGACAACTGGCGAGAGTTGGCGACCGAACTACGCGGGCGCGCAAGACAGATCGGATAGGGGAAGCCGTGATCGTCAGACTTGACCACGTGGGAGTGGCGACCGGCGACCCGCAGGGTGCCGGCGACCTGCTGGCCGCCCTCGGCCTGACCGCCGGGGATCGCGGCAACGCCGAGACGTACGGCGTCAGTTGTGACTTCTGGCAGGCCGACAAGGGCGGCTGCGCCGTCGAACTGGTCGCGCCACTGAACGACGAGGCGGCGATCAGCCGCCGGCTGGCCGAGCACGGACCGGGGCTCTATCACATCGCCTTCGAAGTGGACGACGTGGTAGCCGAGTTGGAGCGCCTGCGGGGGCTCGGCCTGGTCCCGGTGGACCGCGAGCCGCAACCGGGGGCCCGGCCCGGCATGTGGGTGGCCTTCGTCTACGCCAAACGCCCGGCGGGGCTGCTGATCGAGCTGGTCGAGTACCGGCGCACCGATCCACCGGTCGCCGGCGACACCTACGCCCACCCCGGCACCGCGGCCGGGGCCCCATGAGAACCGCCATCGACGAGCTCCTGCCGGGCTCCGCCGAACTGCGCGAACTCCCTGCCCTGA
Organism: Kitasatospora sp. GP30; assembly: GCF_029892145.1. Taxonomy (NCBI): domain Bacteria; kingdom Bacillati; phylum Actinomycetota; class Actinomycetes; order Kitasatosporales; family Streptomycetaceae; genus Kitasatospora; species Kitasatospora sp. GP30. The sequence goes on along the minus strand of NZ_JARZAH010000005.1, from coordinate 80,361 downwards.
AGCCCTTCCTGGGGCTCCCGCCGGACACCATCGCGGTGGTCGAGCGGCAAGCCGGCCACCTCTCCCCCGCCGCGCTGCGGGACGCCCTGCTGGAGCAGGCGGTCCTCGCGGGCGCGGTGGTCCGCACCGATCCGGTGGTCCGGGTACGTTCCTTCACCGGCGGGACCGGTGGCGCGGCCAAGTACGCTCTCGGGGCGGGCCGTTCGGCCGCCACCGTGCCGCTCTCCGGTGAAACTCCCGGCGAAGACTTGCCATAGTAAAACCTGGCTGGCAGCATCGCTTGCGGATTGATACCCGAGTTCCCGGACCCCTGAGTCCCCGGACTCCCAAGTTCCCGGACTCCTAAGTCCCCGGACTCCTAAGTCCCCGGACCCCTGGGTTTCCGAACTCCGAGGCGTTCATGATTTCCAATCTTCTTGAGCTCCACGCCTCTTGAGCTCCAGCATTCGCGAGCTCCATATTTCTTGAGCTCCAACGTTCGCAACCTTCTTGAGCTCCAACCTACTTGAGCTCCAGAGCTCCTATGTTCACTGACAGGGGATGGCTTTGAACGGACAGGAAGTCGAACTGCTCGCCATCGGGGCCGGCCCGGCGAATCTCGCCCTGGCCGTGGCCCTGGAGGAATTGGCGCCCAGTGACGTGGCCAGAAAGACCCTCCTGGCCGAGCAGCACGATTCGGTGGTGTGGCAGCGCGGAATACTGCTGCCCTGGACGCAGAGCCAGGTCTCCTTCCTCAAGGACCTGGTGACGCTGCGGAATCCGCGCAGCAAGTTCTCGTTCATCAACTACCTGCACACGGTCGGCCAGCTCGACGAGTTCATCAACCTCGGTACCTTCACGCCGTACCGCCAGGAGATCTCCGGGTACCTGCAGTGGGTGGCCGACTCCCTGAGCGAGGTGCGGGTCGCCTACGGCATGCGGTGCGAGGGCATCACCCCGAGGCGGGGTGCCGGCGGCAAGGTCACCGGCTGGCTGGCCGCCTTCTCCGACGGCACCGAGGTGGCCGCCCGGGACTTGGTGATCGGCGCCGGGCGGGACGCCCGGATCCCCGCCGAGTTCGCCGGCCTCCCGGCCGAGCGGGTGATCCACAGCACCGAGTACTCCGCCCGGATCGCCGACCTCGACCCGGCCGGCAAGCACCGGATCATGGTGATCGGCGGGGCGCAGAGCGCTGCCGAGCTGCTCTGGGCGGCGCACCAGGGGTTCCCGGCCGCCGAGACCACACTGGTGATGCGCTCGATCGGCCTGAAGAACTACGAATCGAGCAAGTTCACCAACGAGATCTACTACACCTCGTTCATCGACGAGTTCCACTCGGCCTCCCCGGATGCCCGCGAGCAGCTGCTCCGGGAAATGCACCTGAGCAATTACGCGGGACTGGCTCCGGCCATGCTGGAGACGCTCTACCGGCAGCGCTACCTGGAGCGCCTCGCCGGCGCCGAGCGGCTCAAGATCGTGACGATGACCGAGATCACCGCGACCCGCATGGAGGGCGAGGAGATCGTCCTCACGATGCGCGACCGGAAGACCGGGGCGATCAGCGAATCGCGCTGCGATCTGGTACTGCTCGGCACCGGATTCAACGGGGCGATGCCGAAACTCGTCGAGGAGCTGGCCGGCGAACTCGGCCTCGACGAGATCACCGTCGACCGCAATTACCGGCTCGCCGTTCCGAATTCCGCCGACGGCGCCTCGTGCTATCTGCAGGGCGTGAACGAGGCCACTCACGGCATCTCGGACTCGCTGCTCAGCGTGCTGGCCGGCCGTTCCGGCGAGATCGTCTCCGACCTGCTGCTGCACCGCGGGCAGGACGGCCGGCACACCCCGCTGCTGGCCGACGTCGCCTGACGGATCGTCAGCTCTCCGTCACTTGCTCGCACCGGCACTTTTCGAGGAGATTCCCCATGGCACATGAGATCCGTCCGCTGGACCGGGTAGGGCTGAAGCTCGACAACCAGTTGCGCGCCCAGCGGCTGGTGCCCTGGCCGCTGCTGAACGCCCCGTTCGAGGGTTCCTGGTGCGTCGTCGCACCCGGGACCGAGTCGGGCGAGCACGGGCACCACGAGTACGAGATCTGGATCGCGCTGTCCGGCGCCTCGGAGATCCGCAGCGAGGGCAAGCGGGTGCCGTTCGTCGCGGGCGACATCATCCACTTCGAGCCGCACACCGTGCACCAGGTGGTCAACGCCTCGGACGCCGACTTCGAGTTCTACGCGATCTGGTGGGACGCCGACCTGGCGGGCGGCTTCCTGACCCGCCACCAGGAGGGCCCGCACGCCGGGACCGGGCCGAACGGCGGTGCCGGGGCATGACCGAGCCCGACCAGCGGCCCCGGATCCTGATCGCGGCCACCCCGACGCCCAACGGAGACCTGCACGTGGGCCACATGGCCGGTCCGTACCTGGCCGCGGACGTCTACGCCCGCTACCTGCGGGCCACCGGCCTGTCGGTGACGGCCACGACGGCGACCGACGACAGCCAGACCTATGTGGTCTCCACCGCCCAGCGCAGGAACACCACGCCCGCCCGGCTGGCGGCGGACTCCACGGTGGCCATCGAGCGTTCGCTGACCGCGATGGGGATCGAACCGACCGCCCCCGAGGGCCGGGTGCTGCCGCCGATCGACGCCCGCTACCGCGAGGCGGTGATGGAGTTCGTCACCGCGCTGCACGAGGCCGGCCGGCTGCGCACCCTGACCGTCCGCCTGCCGTACGCCGAGCGCGCCGGCCGGCACCTCTACGACGGTCTGCTGACCGGTACTTGCCCGTCCTGTGGGGCCGGCAGCAGCGGCGGCACCTGTGAGGACTGCGGCCATCCGAACAACTTCGACGAACTGCTCGACGCCCGCTACGCGTTGGATCCGGAGGAGCCGGTCTCGTTCCGCGAGGAGACCATCCTGGTGCTGCCCATGGAGGAGTACCGGGCCGAGTTGGAGGCGCACTTCGCCGAGGTGCTGCCGCGCTGGCGTCCGCACCCCGCCCAGCTGATCCGGGAGCTGCTGGCCCGTCCGCTGCCGGTCATCCCGGTAACGATTCCGGGCAGTTGGGGTGTCCCCGCACCGTTCGCGCCGTCCCCGGGCCAGATCGTCTACCCGTGGGTCGAGGCCATGCCCGCCTCCATGTACGCCACCTGGTGGGCCAACGGCGAGGACCAGGCGCTCCCGTACGACGAGTACTGGAAGGCGTCGAACGGCGCCGAACTGGTCTACTTCCACGGCTTCGACAACGTCTACCACTGGGGCCTGGTCGACCTGGTCCTGCTGCTCGCGCACGGCGACCGCTACATCCGGCCGAGCGCCAGCGTGGTCAACGAGTTCTACGAGCTGGACCACGCCAAGTTCTCCACCAGCCGGAACCACCTGATCAGGGGCGCCGAGCTGGTGGCCACCACTCCTCGGGACACGGCCCGGTTCTACCTGGCGCTGACCCTGCCCGAGCGGGAGCGGACCAACTTCGACCGGGCCGGCCTGGCCGAGGTCACCGCCCGCCGGCTGACCGGTCCGTGGAACGAGCTGGCGGCCAGGCTGGCGAGCCTGACGGACGCGGCCGGCAGCGCACCGCAGCAGGTCACCGCCGCGGGACGGGCGGACCAGGAGCGGTTCGCGACGGCCATGCGCGGCTGCTTCGAGCTGACCGGCTTCAGTGTGGCCCGGGCGGCCGAGCTGATCGCCGACCGGGTCGCCACCCTCAACGAACGCGCCTCTGGGCAAAGCGAGTTGGGTGACCTGCTGGTCGCCGTGAGGTCGCTGCTCGGCTGGGCCGCACCGATCCTGGTGGACACCGCGCGGCTGGCCGCCGAGGCCGGAGTGGTGCTCTCGCTCGCCCCTGAGCCGGTCGACAAGATCGCACCGTTCCGCCTTCCGTCGCTGCCGTGACCTCGACCTCCCTGCGACCGGACGCCGCAGCCGCCCACCCCCGGGTGGGCCGGGCCGAACGCCTGCTGCTGCCGGCCGCGTTCGTCACCAACCTGGGCAACAACATCCAGCTGATCGCCGCTTCGCTGCTGATCTACCGCAGTACCGGCACGGCGCTCTCGGTCGGTTGGGTGTACATCGCGACGGCGCTTCCGCAGGTGGCGCTCTCGGCGCTGTTCGGGCGGCTGGCGGACCGGTTCGACCGGCGGACGCTGTGCCTGCTGTCCGATGTGACCAGTGCGCTCGCCGCACTGGCCCTGCCGGTGTGGCTGCTGGCCCACGGCTCGGCCGGGGCCGGGGCCTATGCCGTCAGCTTCGTGCTGGCCTGCCTGGCGGCGCTGTTCACGCCCGCCAGTCAGGCGCTGGTCAAGGAGCGGATCGCCACCGAGCGGCTGGGAACGTTCAGTTCGCGCTACGAGATGGCGGTCCAGGCCGGCATGGTGCTCTCGGGTCTGATCGGCGGACTGGTTGCCCAGTTCGCCGGGGTGGTACCGCTGTTCTTCTTCAACGCGGTGACCTTCCTGCTCTCCGGCTTGTGCATGCTGCTGATCGGACGCCACCGCCCGGTGGCCCGACTGGCTTCTGCCGAACCGGAATCCGAGCGGGTTCCGGACGGGCCGGTGGTCCGGCTCGGCGCCCTGTACTGCATTGGCAGCGTCATCGCGACCACGGCCAACACCTTGCTGATGGTCGTGGTGGTGCGCCGGTTCCATCAGGGCTCCGGCCTGCTCGGCGTGGTCGACGCGCTGGCCTGCGTCGGCATGCTGATCGGGGCGGCGCTGTACCAGCGGTGGCAGCACCGGGTCGACTACCGGCAGCTGCTGCTCTGGGGCTACCTGGTCTGCGCGCTGCTGGCGCTGGTCCAGCCGATCTCGGTCTGGACCATGCTGCCCGGCATCCTGCTCGGCGGGACGACCTTCGCGCTCGGCCGGCTGCCGTCCCGGGTCGAGCTGACCCGGGCGGTCCGCGCCGAGCGGGCCGGGCGGGTGTTCGGCACCGTCAACGCGCTCGGCCTGGCCGCCGCCGTGCTGGTCACCGTGCTGGTCGCGACGGTCTGCGACCACGCCGGGGTGGTCCGCGGCTACCTCACCCTGGCGGCCGTCACCGCACTGCCCGTCGTGCTGCTGGCGGGATCGCTCCTCATGCGCCCCAGGGCGCACAACTCACGTCGTACCCAATCCGGTTGAACGGAGAGACCCGTGAAACTGCTGACCATCGAAACCATCCAGTACCTGTCGTACTACATCTCGCGCTATCGGCAGGTCGAGGCCTTCGGCGTGGACCTGTACGTGCTCAACGGCGAAGGGACGCCCGACTTCTGGCCCGAGGAGAAGTACCGGCTCGCCGGCACCCGGGACGTCTCGCGCATCGTCGAGCTGGCCCAGGAGTGGCACAAGACCGAGCAGTTCGACGGCGTGATCACCTTCTCCGAGTCCGCGGTGATCACCGCCGCTGCGGTGGCCGAGGGCCTCGGCCTGCCCGGCATCGGGGTGGAGGCCGCCAAGGCGAGCCGCAACAAGTACCTGATGCGCCAAGCGCACGAGCGCGGCAACGCCCCGCACCCGGCCTTCCGCCTCGTCGAGTCGGCGGACGAAGCCCTCGCCGCGGCCGGGGAGTTCGGCTACCCGGTGATCATCAAGCCGACCATGGGCGCCGGCAGCAACTACGTCTTCAAGGTGGACGACGAGGCCGAACTCACCGAGCGTTACGCGCAGGCGGCCGAGGGCATCCAGAAGATGTTCTGGGCCAACTCCGAGGTGGCCGGCCTGGACCTCGGTCCGAACGGCCTGCTGGTGGAGTCCTTCCTCGACGGGAAGGAGTACCTGATCGAGGCGCTGGCCTGGGACGACGAGGTCTACCTCGGCTCGGTGGTGGACCGGATCACGGTCGAGGGCGCGACCTTCGACGACGACGTGCACCACGCGCCGACCTCGATGAGCGCCGAGGACCTGGCGGCCGTCCACGAGGTGGTCAAGGCCGGTCTGCACGCCCAGGGCCTGCGCCGCAGCGTCGCGCACGCCGAAGTCCGGTTCCACCAGGGCAAGCCCTACCTGCTGGAGATCGCGGCCCGGGTGGGCGGCGGCGGCCTGGACGAGATCGCCCGGCTGACGGCGGCCCACGACCCGATCAAGGCCGTGGCCGACATCGGCGCGGGCAAGCGTCCCGAGGTGCGGCACTTCCAGCCGACCGGGGTGCACACCGCCTCGATGTGCCTGATCAGCGATGGCGGCGTGGTGCGCGGCATCGACGTGCCGGCCGAGGTCAGCGACTCCGAGAAGGCCTTCCTGCTGAAGATCACCGCACGGCCCGGGGACGTCATCCTGCGCCCGCCGTACGGCAACACCATCTTCGGCTTCCTGGGCACCACCGGCGACTCGCTGGAGGACGCCATGGAGACCATGAACGACTTCGCCGCGAAGATCACCGTCGACCTAGACCCGTACCCGGTGGAGGAGAAGTGATCGACTACAACGGCAGGCGGTTCCGCCCGGTCGGGGCGGACCACGGCGAGTCGGGGCGCGTGGCGCAGTACCGCCAGCGCGGCAACCTGCTCTGGGGCGAGTTCTCCGGCGGCGACGCCCGCCGGGGCACCCTCACCGGGCTCTGCGGCCCCGACGGCGAACTGGAGTTCGCGTACTGCGTGGTGCTGAGCGACGGGGAGGTGGTCTCCGGCCGCTGCCGCTCCACCCCCGCGACCCTCCCCGACGGCCGGATCCGGCTGGCCGAGACCTGGGAGCGGTACGGCCCGCACGCGGCCAGCGGGGTGTCGTACCTGGAGGAGATCGAGGCGGACAGCGACGCCGCCGACCACGACGAGAGGCAGGAGCGGCGATGAACGACAGCGCGAAGAAGCCCAAGCAGGGCGGAGTCGTCACCTGGGCGATGGCCCCCGGATTCCCGCCCGCGGTGATCTTCCCGTTCACCCCCGCGGAGCGGATGGGCACCCGCAACATCCTGGAGTTCCAGGCCCTCATGTACCGCACGCTGTACTTCTTCGGAAGCAACGGCGTGCCGGACGTCGACTACGCCAACAGCATCGGTGAGGAGCCGGTCTGGAGCGAAGACGGCCTGACCGTCACCATCACTGTCAAGCCGTGGAAGTGGTCCAACGGCGAGACGCTCTGCGCCGACAACGTGCTGTTCTGGGTCAACCTGATGAAGGTCAAGGGCGCACGGTACGGGGAGTACGTCCCCGGCTACTTCCCCGACAACCTCACCGACTACGGCAAACTCGCCGACAACCAGGTCTACTTCACCTTCGACAAGGTCTACTCGCAGCGCTGGGTGCTCTTCAACCAGCTCTCCACCATCACCCCGCTGCCCAAGGCCTGGGACCGGACCGCTGACGGCCCGGCCAATGCCTCGGGCGACCTCGCCGATGTCGAGAGCGTCTACGCCTACCTGATGGCGGAGCAGGGCGACATCCTGGACGAGGGGAACGCGCACCGCACCAAGTGGGCCGACAGCCCGATCTGGTCCATCGTCAGCGGCCCCTGGAAACTGAAGAGCTACACCCTTGAGGGAATCGTCACCTTCGTTCCCAACCCGCACTACTCGGGGCCGAACAAGCCCTACCTGGACGAGTTCCGGCAGGTCCCGACTGACTCCGACGAGGAGCAGTACACCCGGCTGCAGGCCGGCCCGGACGGGTCGGACGCGATCCAGGTCGGCTTCCTGCCGCTGAGCTTCGCCACCGAGCCTGCGGTGAGCCCGGACAAGGGCGGCCCCAACCCGCTAACCGGCTACACGATGTACCCGCAGACCGCCTACTGCGTCCGCTACATCTCGCTCAACTTCAACAACCCGACGGTGCAGGGCAAGCTCTTCGCCCAGCCGTACTTCCGCCAGGCCCTGCAGTCCAGCGTGGACCAGGACTCGGCGGTGCGCGACGTCTACAAGGGCTACGCCTACCGGCAGAACGGGCCGGTACCGGTCTTCCCGAAGACCGACTTCGTCTCGCCGCGCCAGCGCGAGGGCGCCTGGCCGCTGCCGTTCGACCCCGAGCGGGCCAAGCGCCTGCTGGCGGAGAACGGTTGGGACACCTCCACCACTCCGGCGGTCTGCGTCAATCCGGGCACCGGCCCGGGCCAGGCCGGTGAGGGCATCCCGGCGGGGACGTGGGCGAGCTTCCTGCTGCGCTACGTCGAGGGCCGGCCCGCCCTGACCCGGGTGATGGAGCAGTTCCGCGACGACGCCGCCAAGGCCGGTATCGAGGTGCGCCTGCAGGAGGTCTACGGCTCGGTGCTGGTGGCCGAGGACGCGCCGTGCGTCCCCAGCCCGGAGGAGCCGTGCCGCTGGGAGGCGTGCAACTGGAACGGCGGCTGGGTCTTCCACCAGCCCACCGGCGAGATCCTGTTCAGCACGGGCGCCGGCGGCAACTTCGGGCACTACACCGACCCGCGGGCCGATGAGCTGATCGAGAAGACGGTGACCAGCGACGACCTGGCGGCGCTCTACGAGTACCAGGACTACATCGCCGAGCAGGTGCCGGTGATCTTCATGCCGAACTTCCCGATCCGGATCTTCGAGGTCTCCGACCAGTTGCACGGCTTCGGCCCGGTCAACCCGTACGGGATGATCAACCCCGAGAACTGGTACTACGTTGAGGACTGAGGCGACCTTGGCCGCCGTGGCGCCGATCGCCCCGATCGGCGCCCACCCGCTGCTGGTGCTGCTGCTCCAGCTCGGGGTGCTGCTGACGCTGGCGGTGCTGCTGGGGCGCCTCGCGGTGCGGCTCGGCTGGCCGGCGGTGGCGGGCGAGCTCTGCGCCGGGGTGCTGGTCGGCCCCTCGGTGCTCGGGTCGCTCTCCCCCGGGCTGGCCGGGTGGCTCTTCCCGCACAACGTCGAGCAGGTCCACATGCTCGACGCGGTGGGCCAGTTGGGGGTGCTGCTGCTGGTGGGTGTGAGCGGCAGCCACCTGGACTTCACACTGGTCCGCAAGCAGGGGACGACCGCCGCCCGGGTCAGCGCGGCCGGGCTGCTGCTGCCGCTCGGCCTGGGCGTCGGTCTCGGCCTGCTGCTGCCCGCCTCGCTGCTCGCCCCGCACAGCAGCCGGACCACCTTCGCGGCCTTCCTGGGCGTGGCCATGTGCGTCAGCGCCATCCCGGTGATCGCCAAGACCCTGCTGGACATGAACCTGCTCCACCGCGACATCGGCCAACTCACCATGACCGCGGGCATGCTGGACGACGCGGTCGGCTGGCTGCTGCTGTCCGTCGTCACCGCGATGGCCACCACCGGGGTCAGCGGCGCCAACGTGGTGCGCTCGGTGGCCTCGCTGGCGGCCGTGGTGCTGCTCGCCGCCCTGGCCGGGCGGCTGCTGGTCGGCCGCCTCTACCGCTGGGCCGAACGCAACGGCGGCACCGGCACGGTGGTCGGCATCACGGCGGTGCTGGTCCTGCTGTCGGCCGCGGGGACACAGGCGCTCGGGCTGGAACCCATCTTCGGCGCCTTCGTCTGCGGGGTGACCGTCACGGCGACCGGGGCGGTGAGCCCGCTGCTGCTGGCGCCGCTGCGGACCGTGACGCTCGCGGTGCTGGCGCCCGTCTTCATCGCCTCGGCGGGGCTGCGGATGGACCTGACCGCGCTGGCCCACCCGACGGTGGCCCTGATGGCGCTGACGGCCCTGCTGGTCGCCGTGGTGGGCAAGTTCGGCGGCGCCTACCTGGGGGCCCGGACCAGCCGGCTCGGGCGCTGGGAGGCGCTGGCGCTCGGCGCGGGCATGAACGCCCGCGGTGTGGTCCAGGTGGTGATCGCGATGGTCGGGCTGCGCCTGCACGTGCTGGACTCCGCGACCTACACCGTGATCGTCCTGGTCGCCGTGGTGACCTCGCTGATGGCACCCCCGGTCCTCCGGTTCGCGATGGCCCGGATCGACCTGACCCCGATGGAACAGCTGCGACGGACCGCCCAGTTCGGGCCGGCCGTCCCCGAGAAGCAGACCGTGTGAACGGCTGAGGACAGAGAGATGACGATGACGAACCAATTCGCCGATTTCGGTATCGCGGGCTTCGGCTACTCGCTCGGCGCCGACCAGAAGGTCGAAGCCGAGGTGCTCACCGAGTTCGTGGACGACCCCGAGCGGGTGCTCCAGTGGGGCTACCAGACCTTCCACCGGGCGCCCGAGGACGTGACGGCGATCGAGTTGTCCGCCCGGGCGGCCCGCAACGCCATCGAGGACGCCGGACTGACCGTCGACGACGTGGACTACGTCGTGCTGGCGCTCTCCGACGTGCCCGGCTACCTCAACTGGGACGCCTCCTCGGCGCTGGCCCGCGAGATCGGGGTGCGGCTCAAGCCGAACCTGCTGCTCATGGAGGGCTGCGTCTCCGGCGTCACAGGTCTGGGCAACGTGGCCGGCCTGTTCGCCACCGACCCGAGCCTGCAGAACATCCTGTTCGTCGCGGTCAACCGGGTCAGCGAGTACCACCGCAACCGGATGCGGGTAAACAACTCCATCCACAGCGACGGCGCGTCGGCCGTGATCCTGCGCCGCGGCCACGAGTTCGGCCGCTGGCTGGCGACCGTCCAGTTCACCGACCCGGACGTGGCGGACTGGTTCCGCACCGACTTCGGCGGCGAGGTGGCGCCGGTCGCGCCGGCCGACTGGTCCTCCCAGACCCAGGCCAACGGCCTTGAGGCGGTGGTCGACCACTTCCGCACCGACCCGAAGGGGCTGCAGACCTTCGTCACCGCGCTCAACCAGCGGCTGGTCGAGGTGACCGACCAGGCCTGTGCGAAGGCCGGGGTCGAGCGCTCGTCGATCAAGAAGATCATCCACCTGAACGACAACCAGGGCTCGTTCGAGGAGATCGCCGAGGTCTTCGGCGTCCCGATCAGCAGCACCAGCGCCGAAGTCGCCGCCCAGCACGGCCACATGGGCGCGGCCGACCACCTGGTGACGCTCGCCGAGTACACCCGCAGCGGCGAGTTGGTCTCCGGCGACCTGGTCGCGCTGATCGGCATCTCCATCGGCATGCGCTGGTACTGCACCCTGGTCAGGATCTGATGCCCGAACTCGTCGACGCACTCAAGGCGGCCGTCGCCGCCGGCACGGCTCCCAGCCCCGACCTGCGCCTCGCGCTGGCCCAGACCTACGATCCGAGCGTGCTGCGCAAGGCCGGCCGGGCGCTAGCCCGGCTGACTGACCCGGACGGCAGACTGCGGCCGGTGCGGCTCTCGGTGGTCGCCGCCTGCACCGTCGGCCCGCTCGAACCCCTGCTGCGCGCCTGCCTGGTGGGCGCCGGAGCACTGCCGGCGATCGAGGTCGCCCCGTACGGGACCTTCGAACTCACCCTGGCCACCGGCGGTTTCGACCACGCCGCCGACCTGCTGCTCTGCCTGCTGGACGAGTCCTACTTCGTTCCGGACGACCTGGACGTCACCGCGCCGGAGGCCGCCGGTCCCTATCTCGAAGAGCGGCTCGCCCAGTTGAGCGGACTGGTCGGCGCGGCGCTGCGCGGGACCGAGGCGACCCTGGTCCTGCACACCGTTCCGCTGCCGCGCTCACTGCGCGACACCGTGATCAGCCTGCGGACCAGGAACGCGCTGACCAGGCTCTGGCACCGGCTCAACGCCGGGCTGCTGGCACTCGCCGAGGAGCACCCGCAGGTGCAGGTCGTCGACCTGGTCGGGCTGCTCGCCGAGTCGTCGGTGGCCGCCCGTGACCAGCGCCTGCACAAGTACGCCGATCTGCCCTACACCGACGGGGCGTTGCTGATCCTCGCCAGCGAGGTGCGGCGGATCGCGCAGGCCCGCTCGGGGCTGTCCAAGAAGGTGCTGGCGCTCGACTTGGACAACACCCTCTGGGGCGGGGTCCTGGGCGAGGTCGGCTCGGAGGGCGTCGAACTCGGCGGGCTCTACCCGGGCAAGAGCTTCCAGGATCTGCAACGGACCGTCAGCCGGCTGCGTGAGCAGGGCGTGGTTCTGGTACTGGCCAGCAAGAACGACCCCGGCCCGGTCGAGGAGGCGCTCAGCCGGCACCCGGCGGTGCTGCTGCGCCCGGAGGCCTTCTCGGTCAGCATGGTCAACTGGGCGCCGAAGGCGGGCAATCTGCACAAGGCCGCCGACACGCTGGGGTTGAGCACCGACTCGTTCGTCTTCATGGACGACTCGGACTTCGAGCGCGGCAGCGTGGCGGCCGAGCTGCCCGAGGTCGCCATCATCGACTCCAGTGGCGAGCCGGCCCAGCTGGTCGACTCGCTGGTGCGGCACGGCTGGTTCGATGTGGTCGAGTTGACCGGCACGGATCTGAAAAGGCCCGAGCTCTACCGGGCGCGCAGTCTGCGCAACGACTTCTCCGGCGGCTTCAGCAAGGCGGAGGACTACCTGAAGGCGCTGGATCTGAGGGTGGCGGTCGAGCCGGTGACCCGGTTCACTGTTGCCAGGGCCGCTCAACTCGCGGCCCGAACCAATCAGTTCAACCTGACCGGGGTCCGGTTCGACGAGGCGGCCACGATCGCGATGATCGACGCCCCGGACCGGTTGGCGCTCACCGTCTCGGTCACCGACCGGTTCGGGGACGAGGGCCTGGTGGGTGCGGTCTGGCTGGAGCGGACCGCGGAGCGCTGGAGCGTGCTCAACCTGGTGCTGAGCTGCCGGGTGCTGTCCCGCGGTGTCGAGTTCGCGATCGCGGGACGGCTCGCCGCGCTGGCCGCGCAGGCCGGGGCCGAGGTGCTGGAGGGCCGCTTCACCCCTTCGGCGAAGAACGGTGTGGCGGCGGGGTTCTGGGAGAAGGCGGGATTCGTGCCGGACGGTGACGGGCACTTCGCCTTCGCACCGGGCAAGGCCCCGGACCCGACCCCGTCCTGGATCACCCTTGTCGAGAGCGCCGAGAGCACCGAGAGCGCCGAGACCATCGAGAGCGAGGAGCGGCAGCCATGAGGAACACCGTCGAGTCGGTCGGCACCGAGGTGCTCGAAGTGCTCAGCGAGGTGCTGAACCAGGAGCCGGAAGCGCTCACGGCGCAGCCGGTGCTGGCCAGTCACGACTGGGACAGCCTGGCCATGCTGGAGGCGCTGGCGCAGTTGGAGAGCGCCTTCGGCGTCCGCCTGGAGCTGCGGGCCTTCCAGGCCGTGCGGACCGTCGAGGACATGGCGGCCCTGGTGGCCGCCACCCTGAACAGCTGACCTGGATATCTGACGCATCATCAGATGACGAAGGAAAGAGAGCACCATGAGCCTGCTGGAGATCCGTCTCTTCACCGTGCAGCCGGGCACCCGTGAGGAGTTCGACCGGGTCAGCCGGGAGGAGACGATCCCGATGATGCGCCGCTGGGGCATCAACGTGATCGCGTTCGGCCCCGCGCTCAACACCGAGGACGGCTACTACCTGATCCGCAGCTTCCCCTCCGAGGAGCAGCGGGTTTCCCTCCAGGAGGCCTTCTACGCGAGCGCCGAGTGGGAGGACAACTACGACAAGAAGATCACCGAGATGATCGCGGACTACCACACCGCGGTCGCTCCGCTGACCGGTGACCTGTCCACCGATCTGAAGGGCATCCAGGCCGACCGGGCTTAGACCGACCGGACCCGGGCCGGGCCCCGCACAGGAGGCTCGGCCCGGTCACGGCCCAGGGCCGCCGCCCTGTCGCAGACGAGCCACTACCCGCCGGCTCGTCCCACAGCTGAGGAGAACCAGGAATGCCGTACACCGACGTCATCGGAGCCGACCGCGAGGCCTCCGCCACCAGAACAGCCGTCCCGCGCCGGCTGCTGATGTGCCGTCCGAACCACTACGACGTGTACTACTCGATCAACCCCTGGATGCACCCCGAGAAGCCGGTCGACACCGGCCTGGCGGTGCTCCAGTGGGAGCGGCTGCGCGAGCTGTACGCATCGCTGGGCCACACCGTCGAGGTGATCGACTCGCTGCCCGGCCTGCCCGACATGGTGTTCGCCGCCAACGGCGCCACCGTGGTGGACGGCAAGGTGCTGGCTGCCCGGTTCCGGCACATGGAGCGCACCGCCGAAGGCCCGGCCTACCTCTCCTGGTTCCAGCACAACGGCTACCAGGACCTGCTGTGGCCGGAGTTCATCAACGAGGGCGAGGGCGACTACCTGCCGGTCGGGCGCCGGATCCTGGCCGGCACCGGCTTCCGCACCGACCAGCGCTCGCACTACGAGGCGCAGGAGTTCTTCGGCCTGCCGGTCACCAGCCTGACCCTGGTCAACCCCCGCCACTACCACCTGGACACCGCCCTCTCGGTGCTCTCCGACACCGAAATCATGTACTGGCCCGAGGCGTTCACCCCGGGCAGCCAGGCCGTGCTGCGCGAGCTCTACCCGAACGCGGTGCTGGCCACCGCCGACGACGCCGCCGTCTTCGGCCTCAACGCCTTCAGCGACGGCTACAACGTGCTGCTCCCGCAGGCGGCTTCCGGCCTGATCGAGCAGCTCAAGGCGCGCGGCTTCAACCCGATCGGCGTCGACCTGTCCGAACTGCTGCTGGCCGGCGGCAGCGTCAAGTGCTGCACCCTCGAACTCCGCGACCGCTGAACCTCGCAGACACCCCGCTTGTGAAAGGCCACTACCGTGACGGATCGCGCTGAACTGACGGCGAGCTTCCTGGACGGCGTCCGCGAACACGGCGCTGTCGCATCCGAACTGATCGGCAACCAGCCCGACAACGACATGCTGGTCGCCTTCTACCGGGGCAGGTTCCTCTCCCGCCCGCTCTTCCTCGGCTACGAGGAGCGGGTGCGGCTGCAGGCCGACCTGGAGAACCTGCACACCGCGCTGACCAGCCTGCCGGAGCGCCTCTTCGACGGGGACCTGGGGGCCTTCGCCCGGGCGGTCGGGATGAACGACGTGCAGGTCTCGGCGATCCTGCGCAGCAGGGGCGCCGCGGTGACCAAGCAGATCCGCGCCGACATGTACGTGGACGAGTCGGGCTTCAAGCTCCTCGAGTACAACATGGGCAGCGCGCTGGGCGGCATCGACGTCGGCGAGATGTCCCGGGCGCTCCTGGAGCACCCGCTGATGCGGGAGTTCGCCGAGGAGCACCGGCTCGGCTACGCCGACTTCACCGCCGAGAAGCTGCACGACATCGTGGCGGAGTCCGGCTTCGCGCCCGACGACGACCCGGTCGTGGTGATCGCCGACTGGCCGTCCAGCTACGTCGACCTGGCGCCGTACATCGCCCTCACGGTGGATCACTGGCGGGCCCGCGGCATGGACGTGCACGGCTGCCACGTCGGCGAGTTGGAGGTGCGCGACGGCGCCGTCTGGCTCGGCGAGCTGAAGGTGGACATCATCCACCGGCTCTTCCTGATCGAGGACCTGCTGGAGTCGGAGGAAGCCGTCGCACTGCTGGACCCGGTGCTGGACGCCGCCGCGGCCGGCCAGGTCAAGATCTTCACACCGATGGAGTCGGAGGCTTTCGCCAGCAAGGGTGCGCTGGCGATGCTCTCCGACGAGGGCAACCGCCACCTCCTCACCGAGGAGGAGAGGGTGAGTCTGGACCGGATCCTGCCCTGGACCAGGATGCTGCGTCCGGGGAAGGTCACCCTGGAGAACGGCGAGCTGGTCGAGATGCTCGACTACGTGCTGGCCCATCAGGAGGACTTGGTCCTCAAGCCCACCCTGCTGCACGGCGGCCAGGGCGTGCTGCTGGGCTGGGAGGAGCAGGTCACGCCGGAGGTCTGGCGCGAGCAGGTCACCGCGGGGCTGGACGGCCCGTACCTGATCCAGCGCCGGGTCGACCCGCTGACCGAGTACTTTCCGGACGAGCAGGGCGAGTTGGTGCCCTGGCTGCTGGTCTGGGGGATCTTCGGGGCGCAGCGCGGCTTCGGCGGCATCTATGCGCGCGGCACCACGCTGGAATCCAGGGCGGGCGTGGTGAACACGGCCTCCGGGGCGTATGCCGGCACCGGCTTGCACGAGCTCGGGCCGGACGAAACGGCCTGACGGGCGCGGGGCGGGCCGTCCACCCTCCCGGGGGTGGCCGGCCGGCCCCTGTCGCCGGGCAGCCCGGTCGGATCACTCGGCGAAGTCGACGGTCACCCGAGGCCGAGGCCGAGGCCGCCGATCCAGGCGCGGATCGCGGTCACCGTGGTGGTGGCGTGCTCCCGCAGCAGGGAGACGTGGTCGCCGGGCACGTCGACGCGGTCGTGCGGCAGCGGCCAGGACGTGCGCCAGGCGTCGCCCTCCGTACGCGCCGCCATCAGAGGGGTCGGCTGCGCGGCCCCGAGGAACAGGGTCGGGGTGTCCACGGGCTCCGGCCGCCAGTCCATGAAGAGCCCGGTGTAGGCACCCATGGCCGCGAGGGCGGCGTCCTCGTCACCGGTCGACCCGTCACCGTCGGGGCGCGGCCCCGGCGAGGCGGCCAGGGCGGCCAGGGCGGCCAACCACTCCGTGGAGCGGTTGCCCTCGTGGACGAGATACGTGTCGATCAGCACCTGCCCGACGGGGGCCGATCCCAGGGATTCGAGGCGCCGGGTCACGGCGTGCGCGACGGCGCCTCCGGCGGAGGCACCGACCAGGATGACGGGCCGGTCGCCGACGTGCCGCCGCAACGTCTCGGCGTGGACCCGGGCGAGCGCCTCCCGGTCGGCCGGGACGGCGCTGCCCGTGCCGATGCCCGGGTGCGGGAACTCCAGGACGTCCCACTCCCCCTCGAAGCAGGTGTGCAGGGCCGCGAACCCGCCACCCGGGAATGCGGGGACGGGACGGTAGTCGGCGAAGAAGGCCACGACCGGGCCATCGGCGCGGCCCTCGGCCCGTCGCAGCGGCGGCACGGCGTGCTCCGCTGCGGTGGAGACGTCGAACGTCGCGGCGGCCGAGGACGCCGCGACCACCAGGTGCATCGCGGCCACCGCCCGGTCCAGCCCGCAGAGCCTGCGGTACAGGGATGCGAGCGTCTGCGCGGGACGGCCGGCGGGCGGTACGGGCCGTTCCCGTGGTGCACCACCGGGCAGGTCGTCGAGCAGGTCGAGCAGGTGGCGGGCGAGGTCCTCGATCGCGGGGTGCTCGAACACCACGGCCGCGGGCAGCCTCAGGCGCAGCGCCGTGCTCAGCCGGTTGCGGAGCTGAACCGCCGTCAGGGAGTCGAAGCCGAGTTCGGCAAGGGTCTTGCCGGCGGGCAGGGTGTGCGCGCCGGAGTATCCGAGCACCTCGGCCACATCGCCGCGCAGCAGTTCGGAGAGTGCGGCCCCGCGCTCCTCGACGGGCAGCCCGGCCAGAAGCGTGCGCCACACCCCGGGCTCCGGGCCCTCCTGCGCGCTCGGGAGCGGTTCGGTGGTGCTGCTCCGCGCTTCGGCGGCGGGCCGGCCCGGGTGCGCCGGCTCGCGCAGCGGCGCCGGTAGCGGCCCTGCGGCGGTGCGGAGCGCGGCCCGGTCCAGCAGGATCGGTGCGAGCACGGGATCGCCGGTCCGCAGCGCCGCGTCGAACAGGGCGAGTCCTTGTGCGGGGGTGAATGCCCGGACCACATCGCCGGACCTCGCGTGCCCGCCGTCCTGGGTCGGCTGCGCGCCCATGCCCGTGGCGTGGCCCCACCGGCCCCACGCCAGCGAGACGGCGGGCAGGCCGGCTGCGGCCCGGTGCTGCGCGAGCGCGTCCAGGAACGAGTTGGCCGCGGCGTAGTTGGCCTGGCCCGCCCGGCCCAGCACGCCCGAGGCGGAGGAGAACAGCACGAAGGCCGACAGGTTCCGGTCGCGGGTCAGCTCGTGCAGGTGCCAGGCCGCGTCCGCCTTCGGGCGCAGGACCGCCGCCAGCCGCTCGGGGGACAGCACGGCCAGCGCTCCGTCGTCCAGGACCCCGGCGGCGTGCACAACGGCGGTCAGCGGGGGGTCGCACTGCTCGATCACCTCGGCGAGCCGGGCCCGGTCGGCCGTGTCGCACGCGACGATGCCGACCTGCGCGCCCCGCTCCGCCAGCGTCGCGCGCAGGGCGTCGGCGCCTGGTGCGTGCGGGCCGCGCCGCCCGACCAGCAGCAGGTGGCGGACCCCGTGCGCGTCGACCAGGTGTCCGGCCAAGTCCGCGCCCAGTGCGCCGGTGCCGCCGGTGATCAGCACCGTGCCGTCCCGGTCGAAGGCGCCGGAGCGGCGCGGCGCCGCGGTCTCGGCCGCCCACGGCTCGGGCGGGTGGACCGCTGCCGGGACGCCGACCAGCCGTGGCACCGTCGCCCGCCCGGCACGCAGGGACAGTTGGGGCTCGCCGGAGGCGGCCGCCGCAGGCAGCAGTCGCAGGGAGGCGGGGTCCGCGTCGACGTCGATCAGGATGACGCGCCCCGGCAGCTCCGACTGTGCGGTGCGCACCAGCCCCCAGACCGCGGCTCCGGCCAGGTCGGGCACGGCAGCGGTGGCGTCCCGCGTCACCACGACGAGCCGCGAGCCCGCGGTGTCCGGGTCGCCCTGCCAGTCCTGCAGGGCCTTGAGCACCTTCGCGGTCAGCCGGTGGACGTCGGCCAGCGGGCCGTGATCCGTGCCTGAACCGACGGCGGCGACCGCCAAGTGGCCGGGCGGGGCCGCGGCGTTCGCGTGGACGGACGGACGTGCGAGGGGGACGAAGGCGGCGAGGTTCAACTCGTCCGACCCGAGGACCGTCCAGCTCTCCAACTGCCGCGCACCGCTGGGCAATACAACGGGGAGCCAGTCGGGGCGCAGCAGGGCGCGCTCGGCGATGTCGCCCTCGAGGCGGCGCTGCCCGGCCGGAAGCTCCCTGGTGGCAAGGGAGTTGATGCGGGCCACCGGGCGGCCCGCCGGGTCGGCGAGCGTCAGCGAGAGCGTGCCGTGCTCGGAGTCGGGGCCGGCCCCGCCGACCGGCGAGATCCGTACCCGCAGCTGCGACGCCGCGGCGGCATGGAGGCACACGCCGCTCCACTGGAACGGCACCCTGGCGCCGGCCGTGTCCGGTCCCTGGGCGGGCGCGGCGAGCAGCGAGGCGTGCGAGGCGGCGTCCAGCAGCGCGGGGTGGATGCCGTACCCCTCGGCTGTCCACGGCTCGGGAAGGCGGACCTCCGCGAACACCTCTGCGCCGCGTCGCCACAGCGCGCGCACGCCGCGGAAGGCGGGGCCGTAGGCGAGACCGCGCTCCGCGGCGGCTTCGTAGGCGCCGGTGAGCCCGATCTGCTCGGCGCCGGGCGGCGGCCACTGGGTGAGGCCGTGCTCCTGCGGTACCGCTTCCGGCTCGGACGTCCGGGCGAGCAGGCCGGTGGCGTGCAGCGTCCACCCGGCCGTGGTGGGCTCCACCGGTCGCGCGTGGATCTCGATGGAGCGCCGACCGGATCCGTCGGCCTCCCCCACCACGGCCTGGACAAGCACCCCTGCGGCGGGCAGCGCGAGCGGCCGCAGGATCACGAGGTCCTCCAGCGTGCCGCAGCCGGCCGCGTCGCCGGCGCGCACGGCCATCTCGACGAACGCCGTCCCCGGCACGAGTGCCGTGCCGCCGACGACGTGGTCGGCGAGCCACGGCTGGGCGGCCGCCGACAGCAGGCCGGACAGCACCGTGTGCCCGGTGCCGGGGACCTCGAACGGCGGTCCCAGCAGGGGGTGTTCCCCGGCGGCCGGCTCGGCCACGGCCGGGC
The DNA here is from genome assembly GCF_029892145.1 of Kitasatospora sp. GP30. Taxonomy (NCBI): domain Bacteria; kingdom Bacillati; phylum Actinomycetota; class Actinomycetes; order Kitasatosporales; family Streptomycetaceae; genus Kitasatospora; species Kitasatospora sp. GP30. The sequence continues at coordinate 60,926 of NZ_JARZAH010000005.1, read as the reverse complement.
GCGGCGGGTCCAGCCAGTACCGTCGACGCTGGAAGGCGTAGGTCGGCAGCTCCACGCGCCGCAGCCCGCGGTCCGCGAACACCGCGGGCCAGTCGACGCCGGCGCCCCGCACATGGAGCCGGGCCACGGCCGACAGCAGGGCCGAGGGCTCGTGCTCGCCGTCACGGGCCGCGAAGGCGAACACCGGGCCGCCGCCGTCCTGCGGGGCCGAGCAGGACTGCGCGTAGGCGGTGAGCACGGGCTGCGGGCCGAGTTCCAGGAAACCCTCGACCCCGTTGCCGCCCAGCCATCCCACGGCCTCGGCGAACCGCACGGGAAGGCGCGCGTGCCGCACCCAGTAGTCCGCGCAGCCCAGTTCCTCGGGCGCGGCCCGACGGCCCGTCACGGTGGAGACCAGCGGGATCCGCGGCGGTCGGAACTCCAACGTCTCGGCGACGCGCCGGAATTCGTCGAGCACCGGGTCCATGAGCGGCGAGTGGAAGCCGTGGCCGACCTTGAGCCGCGTGCTGCGGCGGCCGCGGGCCTCGAAGCCGGCCGCGACGGCGAGTACCGCGTCCTGCGCGCCGGAGATCACCACGGCGCGTGGCCCGTTGACCGCGGCGATCGCCACGCGGTCGGCCACGCCCGCGAGTTCGGGCAGCACCTCGTGCTCCGCCGCGTCGAGGGCCACCATCGCCCCGCCCTCGGGCAGCGCCCGCATCAGCCGCCCGCGCGCCGCGACCAGGCGCACGGCGTCGGGGAGGTCCAGTACGCCCGAGACGTGCGCGGCCGCCAACTCCCCCACGGAGTGCCCCGCCAGGAAGTCGGCCCGCACGCCCCAGGACTCCACCAGGCGGAACAGCGCCACCTCGAAGGCGAACAGGGCGGCCTGGGTGAAGTCGGTGCGGTCGAGCAGGGCATCCGGCGAGCCGGGCTCGGCGCGGATCACCGTGCGCAGCGGCCGGTCCAGTTCGGCGTCCAGGAGCCGGCAGACCTCGTCGAAGGCCGCGGCGAACGCGGGGAACGCCTCCCGGAGCTCCTCGCCCATCCGGGCGCGTTGGGCGCCCTGTCCGGTGAACAGGAAGGCGGTGCGGATCCGCGGGTCGGCGAGGCACGCCACCGCCCCGGCGCCGGAGGTGCCGTCGGCGATCGCCCGGAGCCCGGCCAGCATGCGGTCGCGGCCCGCGGCCGGCACCATCGCCCGGTGCGTGAGCGCCGCCCTCGACACCGCCAGCGAGAAGCCCAGGTCCGCCGACGACAGGCCCGGCCGGGCCGCGACGTGGTCCGCCAGCCGCCGCGCCTGGGCCCGCAGGGCCGCCTCGTCTGCTCCGCGGACCAGCCAGGGCACTGCCACCGGCCCCTCCGGCGGCGCGGGTGCCTGCTGCGGCGCGCGGTAGTCGGCGGCCGGTTCCTCGATGATCACGTGCGCGTTGGTGCCGCCGATTCCGAAGGCCGACACGCCGGCGCGGCGCGGCCGGCCGGCGGGCGCGGGCCACGGCCGGGCGGAGGTCAGCAGCTCGACCCGGCCCGAGGACCAGTCGGCGTGCGGCGTGGGTGCCGCCACGTGCAGGGTCCTGGGCAACTCGCCGTGCCGCATGGCCTGAACCATCTTGATGATCCCGGCGACTCCGGCGGCGGCCTGGGTGTGTCCGAGGTTGGACTTGATGCTGCCCAGCCACAGCGGGGGCTCCGCCGGCCCCCGGCCCTGGCCGTAGGTGGCGAGCAGCGCCCGCGCCTCGACGGGGTCGCCGAGCGCGGTTCCCGTCCCGTGCGCCTCCACGGCGTCCACCTCGTGCGCGCGCAGCCCGGCGTCGGCCAGCGCCCGCTCGATCAGGCGTTGCTGGGCGTGGCCGTTGGGCGCGGTCAGGCCGTTGGACGCGCCGTCGGAGTTGACGGCCGAGCCGCGCAGCACGGCCAGCACCGGGTGTCCGTTGCGGCGGGCGTCGGACAGCTTCTCCAGCAGCAGCACCCCGGCGCCCTCGGCCCAGGCGGTGCCGTCAGCCGTGGACGAGAACGACTTGCAGCGGCCGTCGGGCGCCAGCGCGCGCTGGCGGCTGAACGCGACCAACGGCTTCGGGGTCGCCATCACGGTCACGCCGCCGGCCAGGGCCAGCGAGCACGCGCCCGAGCGCAGGGCTTCGGCCGCCTGGTGCACCGCGACCAGCGAGGAGGAGCACGCCGTGTCGATGGTGATCGCCGGCCCGCACAGGCCGAACACGTAGGAGAGGCGACCGGAGGCCACGCTGCCGGCCGACCCCAGGGCGAGATGGGCCTCCAGTTCGTGCTGGGTGAAGCGGTCCGCGTAGTCGCCGTACATCACCCCGAGGAAGACGCCGGTGTCGCTGTCGCGCACCGACGCCGGGTCGATGCCGGCCCGTTCCCACGCCTCCCAGGAGATCTCCAGCAGCAACCGCTGCTGCGGGTCCATGGCGAGCGCCTCGCGCGGCGAGATGCCGAACAGGCCCGCGTCGAACTCCGCGGCCTGGTGCAGGAATCCGCCGCTGCGCGTGTAGGAGGAGCCGATGCGGTCCGGGTCGGGGTCGTAGAGGGCAGCCAGGTCCCAGCCCCGGTCGACCGGCAGCTCCGAGATCGCGTCCGCGCCCTGCGACACCAACTGCCAGAGCCCTTCCGGGGATTGCACGCTCCCGGGGTAGCGGCAGGCCATGGCGACGATCACCACCGGGTCCTGGTCGTGCGCCACGTCCCGCCCGGCGGCCCGTGGTGCGGCCGCGGTCGCGGGTGTGGCGGCGAACAGTTCGGTGCGCAGGTACCGGGCGACGGCGGCCGGGGTGGGGTGGTCGAAGACCAGTGCCGTCGGGAGGCTCAGCCCGGTCGCCGCCGCTAGCCGGCCGATCAGCTCGATGGCGCCGAGGGAGGTGAGCCCGAGGTCCGCGAAGGAGGTGTCCGCGTCGAGCCGGTCCGCCGGCACGGATCCGCTGACCCGTGCCGTCTCGGCGCACACCGCCTCGCACAGCGCGCGTTCCCGTTCCTCCTGGGGCAGCGGCAGCAGCCCGCGGTACAGGGCTCCGTCGGCTGCGGCCGGGCTCGGCGCCGAGGCCGGGCCGGTGCGGACCGCGTGGCGGATGATCTTGCCGGACGGGGTGCGCGGGACGGCCGCGATCTCGCGGACCTCGACGGGGACCTTGTGCTCCGCCAGTTGCGAGCGGCAGGCGTCGAGCACCCGCCGCGGGTCGAGGCCGTCCGGGCCGGGCACCACGAAGGCGACCGGGACCTCGCCGAGGACGGCGTGCGGCATGCCCAGGACCACGGCGTCCCGCACGCCTGGACAGCGCCGCAGGACGTGCTCGATCTCGGTGGGATGGATGTTCTCGCCGCCCCGGATGATCAGTTCGCTGACTCGGCCGGTGAGGGCGAGGTGACCGTCTCGGACCCGGCGGCCGAGGTCCCCGGTCCGGTACCAGCCCTCGCGCAGCGCGGCAGCCGTTGCCTCCGGCTGGTTGTGGTAGCCCGTCATCAGGTTCGGACCGCGGACCCACAGCTCCCCCTCGCCGCCCGCGTGGACGTCGACGCCGCTGTCCGGGTCGACCACGCGGACCTCGATGCCGGGCACCGGCGCTCCGCAGGACCCGTCGACCCGGGGGCCGGTCGGCCGGGTCACCGCGATCGCGCCGCAGGTCTCGGTGCTGCCGTAGGCGTCGAGCAGCGGCACGCCGAGCGTCTCCTCGACCGCGCTGCGCAGCGCGGGCGGGCACGGCGCGCCCGCGGTGACGCAGAGCCGCAGGCCAGGCCGCGCCCGGGGGAACGGGGCGTCCGGCGCCGAGGACACCAACTGGTGGTACGTCGTGGGGACGCCGGCCAGGACGGTGAACGGCCCGCCGAGGTCGTCGTCCGGGGTGCGCAGTTCGCGCCACAGGTCGCCGGGGGTCAGGAGCTCGCCGGTGATCGCGGTGCTCGCGCCGATGGCCGTGGTGCCGAGGATCGCGAGGGAGTGTCCGAAGCTGTGGAACAGCGGCAGCGGCCACAGCAGCCGGTCCTCGGGGGAGATTCCGAAGATCGGCGCGTAGCAGGCCGCCACCGACCACAGTGCGCTGCGCTGGGTGGAGAGCACGCCCTTGGGGCGGTGGGTGGTCCCGGAGGTGTAGAGCAGCCAGGCCGGCTCGTCGAGCCCCAGGTCGTCCGGCGGCTCGGACCCGTCGGTCTCGGCCGCGGTGCGGAAGAGGACGGTGCTGTCGGGGGCATCCGCCGGGATCGGGCCCGTGCCGGTGAGCAGGACGTGCAGGTCGCGGTGCTCGGGGCCGAGGCGCTGCACCTGGGCGAGATGCGCGGGGTCGGTGATGATGGCCGACGCGCCGCTGTCCCGGAGGAAGTGGTCGAGTTCGGCTTCGGCGGAGCGGGGGTTGAGCAGAACGCCGATCGCCCCCGCCCGCAGGACGGCGAGGCAGCCCTCGACCATCTCCACGCAGTTGCCCAGGCAGAGCGCGACCCGATCGCCGCGGCGAACCCCGGCCCGGGCCAGCGCCCCGCCCAACCGCCTGGTGCGGCGCTCCAGCTCGGCGTAGCTGACGGCGCGTGAGGAGTCGCGGAACGCCACCCGATCCGGCGACCGCTCGGCATGCCTCCTCAACAACTCCGGTAGCGGCCTGAGCAGATCGTCATACCGCACTCCGTCGCTCACGCCCTCGCTCCGACCTCTCACGATCCTTGATCCGCTCTCGTCGATCCCTGCCGGAGCCCCGGCTACGACGGGTCGGGCTGCTCGGCGAACTCCAGGACGGTGACCGAGGGGCGACGGTTCGCCAGCGGCGGAAAGGCCAGCACCAGTGGCAGCAGGGCGCCGACCAGCCCCCGCCCGCCCGCCGGACGGACGTCCCGCACACCCACCACAGCCGGACTGGCGGTGCGCAGCTTCGCCCGCTCCCCCGCGTCCATCCCCCACGGCATCGGCGGCACCTGGTAGCCGGAGGTGTGCAGCTTGCCGTCGCGGACCAGCCGGGCGAACCAGCGCGGCACGGCATCCAGCACCAGCGAGCCCCCCGGGAGCCGCTCGGCGCACCCGGCGATCAGGGCCCGCACCTGAGCCGGCTGGAGATACATGCACAGGCCCTGCGCCGTCACCAGGACCTCGCGGCTGCGGTCCACCTCGTCGGTCCAGCCCAACTCGGTGGCGTCGGCGGCCAGGTAGCGCTGGCGCGGTCCGGGCGGCAGCAGCCGCTCGCGCAGCGCCACCGACTCGGGCAGGTCGACGGTGAGCCACTGGGCCCGCCCGTTGTCGACCCGCCAGTACTGGGTTTCCAGCCCCTCCCCCAGGCAGACCACCGTGCCGCGCGGCTCCCGTGCCAGGAAGTCCGCCACCTCCCGGTCGAAGCAGGCCACCCGCAACGCCTGCAACTGCGCCTGGAGGGTGCTGGTGCCGAACCGCTCCTCGAACGGGTAGTCGATCCGGTCGACCAGTTCCACGGCCTTGGGGTCGTCCAGCAGCGGCTCCGGCCGCCGGGCCTCGACGGCACGCTGGTACAGCGTCCAGAGCGCTGTCTCGGGCACCGCGTCCAACTCGACGGGAAGCGATGCCGACGATTCGTCAGAAGCCACCGGGGTCTCCTTGGTGATTCGCACGTTCGATTGGTTCTCCCGCACAGTCTGACATTCGGTCAGGTCGACGGCCCGCTCATTCGATGCTGGAAGCCTGCCGGTTGCCGCCGGTCAGGGTGATGGCCGGCGGGGTGCCGCCACCCCGCTGATCATGTGGTTCTTCGAGCCCGGCGGCGTGCGGTCGACCGGGCTCAGACCTGTTCTGGGCTGCCCCGACGGGCCTGGCGGGGCGAACCGTCGATCACCGCCCGCGATCAGCCAGCGGCGGACGCCCGAGAACCTGAGACCCCTGCTGCCGACGGGGCAGCAGCGGCTCGATCCGCTCACATGGATCACCCGACACCACCCGCGGCGGAGTCTTCCCCAAGGGCTACTCAACGAGCGCCCGGAAGAGCGGACATGGGCCACCCGACAACTTCTGGTAGCTCCTCTTCAAGCCGTACGATCTCCCCGTTCAGCTGGCGCTCTCCTCCCTTCGACGGGCCGGAGCACGTCGCGCCGCACCGTCACGGGGGAGTTGCTTGCCATGCCTGTACAGCCGTTGGCGCCCGTCGACCCCGAGAGCGTCGGCCCGTACCGGCTGATCGCCAGACTCGGGGCCGGCGGCATGGGCCGGGTCTACCTCGCACGCTCGACCGGGGGCCGGACCGTCGCGGTGAAGGTGGTCCGGGCCGAGCTGGCGGAGGACCAGGAGTTCCGCGACCGCTTCCGTCGTGAGGTGGCCGCCGCCCAGGCCGTCAGCGGGACGTACACCGCGCCGGTGGTGGACGCCGACCGGGACGGGCCGATTCCCTGGCTGGCCACCTCATACGTGCTCGGGCCCTCGCTTGCCGAGGCCGTGGCCTCTCACGGCCCGCTGCCCGCCGACTCCGTCCGGGCGCTCGGCACCGGGCTGGCCGAGGCACTCACCGCGATCCACGCCGCCAGGATCGTCCACCGGGACCTCAAGCCCTCCAACGTCCTGCTGGCCACCGACGGGCCCCGGGTGATCGACTTCGGGATCGCGCGGGCGCTGGAGGGTGCAAGGCTCACCAGCACCGGGCGGGTGGTCGGCTCGCCGGGCTTCATGAGCCCCGAGCAGGCCAGCGGCGTGGCGCCGGTTGGGCCGCCGGGGGACGTGTTCGCGCTGGGCGCGGTGCTGGTGTACGCGGCGACCGGGCACGGCCCGTTCAGCACCGAGTCGGACTCGACGCCCGCCCTCCTCTATCGCGTCCTGCACGATGCGCCGAATCTGGACGGCCTCCCGGACGACCTGCGCCCGGCGATCTCCGCCTGCCTCGCCAAGGCCCCCGCCGACCGCCCCACCCCGGCCGAACTCGCCGCCCTCCTGGGCGCCGGCCAGCAACTCGCGCGCGCCGCCTGGCTCCCGGCCGAACTCTCCGCCGAGATCGCGGCCCACGCGGCCCAGGTGATGGACATGGAGACCCCGGCCCGCGGCAACCCCGTCCCCGCAGCGGACCCCCGCCGGGATGCCCCCCACCCACCCACGGTGACCGACAATCCGGCAGCTCCAGGCACCATGCTGCTCGGGGCTGGCGGGGCGGCAGGTGCAGGTGCCGCTGGCGCACCCGGGGCCGCAGGCGGGGCTGCCCCGGCGGGCTTCGGTGCGCCCGTCTCCCCGACCCCCACCCCCGCCAAGGCCGGGCCCTCGCGCCGCATGGTGCTTGCGGGCGGCGGCACAGCCGTCCTTGCAGCCGTAGGCGGGGCCGTGGCCTGGGCGCTGAACGGCGACTCCAAGCCCTCGTCCCCGACCGCGAAACCGACCACGCCCGCCACCCCGGGCGCCACCAGCGCCCGCCCCCGTACCCCCGGCCTCCCGCCCGAGCCGCTGTGGCAGTACAAGCTTGCGAGCAACTCCCTCGGCCAGGCCGGGCCGCTCTGCTCCGGCGAGCTGGTCTACCTCGGCGGTGACGGCCTGACGGCCCTCCAACTTGCCGACGGCAAAGAGCGGTTCACCGCGCCCGACGCCGCCTCGGACTACCTCGCGGTGGGCGGCAGCACCCTCGCCTACGGCTCGATCACCGACCTGGTGGCGGCCGACGCCCCGACCGGTGCGGTGCTCTGGAAATTCGACGCGAAGACGCCGCCCGGCGCCACCGAGCAGATCGCCCCGGACAAGGTGCTCGCCGCCGACGACAACTCCGTCTACGCGACGTGCTCGTTCATACCGCTCGACGCCAACGGCTTCCCCGACGCCAACGCCACCCTCACCCCCGGCATCATGGCGCTCGACCGCAGGACCGGCACGGTGGTCTGGACCCAGCGCCGCCAGGCCAAGGCCGACAACTACGTGAACTCCCTGCTCTCCGCCGGGACGATCCTCTACACCGACTCACGGAAGAACCTCGTCGCCCGCTCCACCAAGGACGGCGCACAGCTCTGGTTCGCCGAGACGGACAACCGCGGCAGCTACTACCAGCCGATCGCCGACGGCCAGCGGGTCTACTGCTCGGTGGCGGGCAGCGGCATCCAGGCAGTGGACATCGCCACCGGCCGGCAGAGCTGGGTGAAGAACCCGGGCCCGGGCAGCAAGTACTGGTACAGCCCCGGGGCCGTGGCCGACGGCGTACTCTATACGGTGCTCGGTGGCCAGTCGTTCAGCTTCCCGGGCGGCCAGTCGTACTCCCCCGCCACCCCGCCCACCCTGTTCGCGTACCGCGCCACCGACGGCAGCGAGCTCTGGCGCCTCCAACTGCCCGACGAGGCCGCGATGTCAGTCTCCCCGGCCATCGTCGGCACCACCCTCTTCGTGGCCACCCCGAACAAGGGCATCCACGCGGTGGACACCAACGCGCACAAGGTGATCTGGACCTTCCAGACCGGCCTGACCGACACTCTCGACTGGCAGTTCGGCACCGACGGCAAGATCCTCGTCGCGGCCCAGGGGCAGCACGTCTACGCCCTCCCGGCCGTCTAGTAGTACTTCTGACGAGGCCGGCACTTCGCACGACGGCTCCTACAGCCTGACCGTCGACGGCGTGGTCACGCTCGCCGCCGGCGACCGGAACGGCCTGGCCAACGCCTCTGCGAGTCTGTTGCAGATGCTCCAGGCGAGCCGGACCATGCCCGGCCAGTGATCGCATGATCCTTCCTGCTGCCCATGACCCGACGCACCGGTGCCAGGCCGCCGAGCTTGAGGTCGCTGAAGCACCGGAACGAATGCCATCGCCGCGCGCCACCGACGCCGCTCGCCTGGGTTCGGGGGCGCCAGGGTGTAGAAGTGAACGCGGACTGTTCCGTGCTGACGCCCCGACACCCCGACTGGAGTCCCGGATGAAGGCTCTCGTAGCCCGCGAGTACACGACGCTCGACGGCGTCATCGTCACCGACCTCCCGAAGCCCGTCGCAGGTCCCGGCGAGGTGCTGCTCAAGGTGGAAGCCGCAGCCCTCAATCCGCTGGACCTCGCGCTGATCACGGGTGCGATGAAGGACATCTTCCCCGTCGAGCACCCCCTCGTCGTGGGAATGGACACCGCGGGCACCGTCGCCGAACTCGGTCAAGGGGTGACGGCCTACGCGCCGGGTGACCCGGTCCTCGCCTTCGCCGGTCAAGCCGGGGCCGTCGCCGAGTACACCGTGGTCGCGGTGGGCCCGCACCTCGCCAAGCGGCCCGCCGGCCTCGCCGCACCGCACGCCGCAGCCATCCCCGAGTCCGGGATGACGGCCACGTGCCTGCTGCGCGCGGTCGGCCTGGCAGCCGGGGAGAGCGTGCTGGTGGTCGGTGCGACGGGAGGTATCGGCCTGTACGCGGTACAGCTTGCCGCCTCGCTCGGCGCCAAGGTGATCGCCACCGCGACCTCTGAGGACGCGGACTACGTGCGCGGGCTCGGTGCACAGGGCACCGTCGACTACAAGGCGGGCGACGTCGCGGAGCAGACGCTACGCCAGGTCCCGGACGGGGTGGATGTGGTGGTCGACCTGATCAATCGCGGTGACGCGCTCTCCACCACGGCCCGCGCGGTCCGTGACGGGGGCCGGCTGGTCTCCCCCCTCTTCGGGCCGCAGGACTTGGGCCGGGGAGTCACCGGCGTCTACATCGGCAGCTTCACCGCCGAGCCCGGCGACCTGGAGGACCTGGCCGCCCGCGCGGCCGACGGGCGGCTGCGGGTGGAGAGCGGCGCCACCTACCCGTTCACCGACGCCCCGCAGGCGGTGTCCGACTTCGCGAGCAAGCACATCCGGGGCAAGGTCGTCATTACCGTCCCATGACAACGTCGCCGACGCGGCAGCCACGCCGGACGAGCCTCGCGAGCTCAGTCACGCCAAGGCCACGACCACCGCGGCTGCCCGGGCATCGGCCCAACTCGCCCAGGCCATCGACACCGTCCGGCCGGGCTCTCTCAAGCTCTCGGTAGTAGACGTCCGTCTCATCCGGCACCAGCGGCCGACCCATGAGATGTCCCAGGATGACCTCCGGGGTTCCCCGCCAGTAAGCGCCCATCACCCGCCTGGGCCGATACGACCGTCCTACCCGCTCACCAACCGAGGACCCACGGAGACACCGACCACCGCGCCGGACCCTCGCCTTGCCCCGAGCCAACAACTGGCCGACGAGGCATCGCTACCACCGTCAACCCAGGTCAGCCGAACCCAACCGAAACGCGGAGGCTAGAGCGCGAGCATCGCCGCGGCGACCTCATCGGCGGCCGCGTCGGGGATCGCGGTCGCGGCCTGTTCGAGCACCAGCAGCCGCGCACCGGGGATCTCGCGCGCGAGCGCCTCGCCGTTGCCGACCGGAAAGAACCGGTTGTGACGACCGTGCACCACGAGCGCCGGTATCGCGAACTCGGGCAGGCGCTCACGCCACCGCGGCTCGCAGTCGAGCTTGGAGAACACCATGCCCACTTGGTTGGCCATCTGGACCGCGGGCTCCGTGCCCGGCGTGCGGTCGAAGACGCGCTCGGCGGTCGCGCGTGCCGCGGCGGGATCGTCGCCGAGGATCTCCGCTCTGGCGGCGGCGAACTCCGCCACGGCAGCGCGGTCGGACCAGTCGGGCGTCGGGAGCGCGAACCGTAGCTTCATGACCTCCTTGTCGTGGTCGGGCAGATCGTTGTCGACCGGGCCGGGGGCGACGGGCCGCGTCCCGGCGAGGGTGAGCGCCGAGAACGCGTCCGGATGGTCGAGCGCGGCGACTTGGGCGACCATCCCGCCGACGCCGATGCCCGCTAGGTGCGCCGGCCGGTCGGCGAGTCCGCGGGCGAGCGCGGCCGCGTCGGCGGCGAGATCCCGGAGCGTGTACGCGGGCGCCTCGGGGTCTACGGTTGTCGACGCGCCGGAGTCGCGCAGGTCGTAGCGCACGACGTGACGTCCGCCGCGCGCGAGCGACTCGCAGAGCGCGTCGGGCCACGACAGCATGGTCGTGCCGCCCGCGAGCAGCATGAGGGGCGCCGCCGCATCGCCGAAGTGCTCGACCCCGAGCGTGACGCCTTCGGGTGTGCGGAACGAATGGACCGGCGAGTGCATCGTCAACCTCCCGCGCAGGTGCGTGACCGTGGCCACGCTACCCTGCATCGCCGACGCCGCCCCACGTCCGGCTCGACGAGGACGGGTCGATGTTCATGATGCCGGGTTGAACAGCTTCCAGTGGCCCTCGGAGACGACCTCGACCTCGCCGTCGGTCACCTTGATGGCGGTCTGAGCGTCGAGGGCGTACGCCGGACCCTTTATCTTGGCGGCCCAGCGTTCCGCCTCGGCCATCGTGTTCTCCGGACAATCCGGGCTGTCGAGGTGCGGGAAGATGGAGAAATCGACGACTCCCAGCGTGTTGTCGTCACCGGTGGGCGGCTTCCAGCCGACGAACTCCTCGCCGATGCGGGGAGTCAGCACCATGCTCCCGGCGCTGAGCCCTACGTAGACCGTGTCACGCAGCGAGGGGAAGAGGTCGGCCAGTCCGGACTCCCGCATCCAGTGGCACAGGTACAGCGCGTCGCCGCCGTTCACCAGCAGGGCGTCTGCCTCTCGGACCCAGGAGACCCAGCGTTCCTTGCCGATGCTGGGCAGTGCGGTGAGCTCCAGCACACCCACCGACTTCCACCCCAACCCGGTCATGGGACTGGGGGACTGTCCACTGACGAAACGCCACGGCCCGCCCGGATCCCCGTACGGGCCCCCGTACCCCGCGGTGGGGATGCACAGGGCGCTGGCCTCGGCTATCGGCTTGCCCAGGAGATCGACCAGCGCCGCCAGCACGCTTGCGTTCCTGACACCGGAGTCGGTAAGGAGAAACTTCATCACACCCCGCCCTGATCCCACAATGAAAGTGATGAGCGACATTAACAGCGGGCCATGGCCGGGCCAAGGTCGTGTGCGCCACGGCTCGGCCCTGAGCACACGCTGCTGGGTCATCCAGCGGCGCTCAGCTCGGTCGGCAGCGGTGCCGACGGGTCGTCAGAAGCCATCAGCATCTGCGGGTCCGCTTGATCGACAGGTTCCGCAACAGTGTCTCGCACCTGGTCAGTTCGGGCAGCGGGCGAGGGCTGGGTCTGCGTGTCGGCTACCGGCACGGCTACGGGTACGCCCGAACGGACTCACGGGGCCCGGTGGGGCAGGTCGAAGCACCCGCGGGCTCAGACCTGTGCCGTGATCTCCGCCGCCACCCGCTCCCCCGACGCCACGGCCGCGTTGAGGGTCGCGTTGTCGACGTCGGTGTGCTCGCCGGCGAAGTGGATCCGGCCCTCCTGGACGGCCTCGTAACCGGCGATCGTGGTGTACTGCCCGACGCCGTAGTAGTGGTAGGAGCCCAGGTGCCAGGGGTCGAGCGACCAGTGGTCCTCGTAGGCGAGGCCGTTGAAGGCGGCTGTGGTCCCGGGGTAGACCTGCTCGATCTGGCTGAGGAACCAGTCCACGTCGGCGGCCGGGGCCGGGCCGTGGGCAGCACCGGTGAGGACCGAGCGCGCGGTGTTCCCACCCGGGAAGTTGACCAGCAGAGCCGGGCCGCCGTTGCGTCCCAGCTGGACCGAGCCGTCCCAGGCGGTCTGGTAGCCGCTCGGGGCGGTGTTGCTGACGCCGTTGTAGCCGAGGGCGGGCCAGGTCTTCGCCTGCACCTGGGTGACCAGCTTCGCGTTCTGGCCCATCCCCTGCTGCTGGATCGCCTGCAGCTTCAGCGGCGTCAGGCCGGCCCTGGTCAGGTCCACCGCTCGCAGGGTGCTGAACGGCAGGGCGAGGACCAGGTGGTCGGCCGGGACGCAGACCGGTGGGCCGCCGGCGGTGCGGTCGAAGGTGCAGGTGTAGCTACCGTCTGCGTTGCGCACCACCGCGACCAGCTGGTAGCCCTGCTGCACGGCGCCCGCGGGCAGTTGGGCGACCATACGGCTGACCAACTGGTCGTTGCCGCCGACGAGGTGGTACTTCTCGTCGAAGCCGGGCACGCCGTCGAAGGTCGAGGAGCCGCCAAGGAAGCCGATCACGCCGATCGCCGAGGACTGCGCGGCCTCGCCGCCACCCTGCAACTGGATGGACTGGATCAGCTGGCTCAGCGCGGAACCGGTGGGCAGGCCGATCTCGGCCAGGTAGTCGAGGCAGGAGAGCCGGTCGAGCCGCTGCGCCTCGGCGGTCGCGCTGTTCCAGCGCGGGGTACCCATGGCGGCGTAGGAGGCGGCGAAGGCGGTGTAGGCCTCGGCGACCCAGTCGTTCTGCTGCTGCGGGCCGTCGTACCGCGCGCCGTTGAGCCAGCCGGCATAGGTGCCCGAGTCGAGCGAACCGCCGTTGGCGTACTCGGTCTTGAGGCCGAAGGAGGCGGCGAGCCGGAGCACGGCGGTATCGGTGGAGCTGATGAACGAGCCGCCGTGCTCGCTGACCATGTCGTTGGCGAAGAAGCCGCGCAGCGACCAGCACCTGCCTCCGAGGTGGGTGGTGTCGGCCTCGTAGACGGTGGCGGCGAGCGGCCGCGAGCCGGTCCAGAGCTGGTGCGCGCAGCGCAGCCCGGCCAGGCCTGCGCCGACGACCACGATGCGCGGCGCGGTGGCGGAGTTCGGCGCGGCGGCCGCGCGGGTGGCGGCGGGCAGCGAGGCGACTGCCGCCGCGCCGGCGCCTGCGGCGAGCAACTGACGGCGGTTCAGCTTCCGTTCGGCCCGTTCGGCCCGTTCGGCTCGCTCGGCCCGCTCGGCCCGCTCGGCGGCGACCTCGGCGACGGGCATCCCACGCCGTCGGGCCTCGCCCTCCAGCCGGAAGGCGAGGCCGAGCCTGTCCGGCAGTCCGGTGCGGGTGGTAGTGGGGAGTTGGGTGGTCGATCTGGCAGGTTCCTGGTCCATGGCAGAACCCCTCTCTCGGGGTGAGAACGGTTGCCCTGGAGTGAACGGCGCCGCAACGGCGTTGTCAACGTTATTGTCAACGGTCTTGCGCAAAGGGGCCGTTGCCGACCTACGCGGCCGGCTCCGCCACCCTCCGCTCGATCGCCGTGATCAGCGCCTCGACCCGAGCGCGGTAGACCCCGTCCTGGGTGACCTGTGCCAACTCCTCGGCCACCGCTGTGATCTGCGGAAACGCGACCGGATCGACCAGCCGGTACTCCCTGGTCCAGGAGGCTTCGTCGGCCGCCCGTGCCTCGGCGGAGAAGAGCAGGTAGGCGGCACGCTGGCCGACCAGGGCGAGCAGCGAGTCGCCGACCATCCGGTAGTGGACCGCCGCCTCGGCGCCGGTCAGACCGGCCTCGGTGACCGCGCCGAGGATCAGCTCGACGACGCGGAATTCGTTGGCCCGTCGGGTGGTTCGGCTGGCCATCGCCGAGGCGACGGCCGGGTACTTGAGGGCGACCGCGAGCGAGCCGTCGGCCAGGGCGCGGATCCGGTCCTGCCAGCCCAGGCCCTCGGGGATGCTGTCCAGGACCTCGCCGAGGGTGCGGTCGGCCACTTCCAGCAGCAGGTCGTCCTTGTCGCGGAAGTGCCGGTAGACGGCGGTCGGATCGGCGCCGAGCTCCTCGCCGAGGCGCCGCACGGTGAAGGCGTCCGCGCTGCCGCGGGCGGCTATCCGCAGGCTGGCTTCGATGATCGTTTCGGGGCTGAGCTGGCTTCCGGAGCGCCGGTTGCGCGCGCGGGCGGGTGGCGCCGCAGCCCGCGGGGAGGACGGGTTCGAGGCTGTATTCGACATGGTGCCGCCAGTGTAACGACGGGATCCCGGCTGTGCGCAACACCGTTGACAACATCGTTGCGCAGCGCTTCACTCCTCCTCACCACCACTCGGGGAGGGATCCGCCCATGGCTCCTGACGCACCATCACGCCGCCCTGCCGACTTGCTCTTCCGCGGCGGCCGGGTGTTCACCGCGACCGGCACCGAGCCGTTACCGGCCGCCGTCGCCGTCCGCGGCGGACGCATCCTCGCGGTCGGCGACGAGCGCGAGCTGCACGAACAGCTGACCGGGCCGATGACCGAGGTGATCGACCTCGACGGCGGGCTGCTGGCGCCCGGCTTCCAGGACGCCCACGTGCATCCCGTCATCGCCGGAGTGCAGTTGCTCCGCTGCGACCTGTCCGAACAGCGCGGTGTCGACGGCTACTTGGCGACCGTCGCCGCCTACGCGGCCGAGCACCCGGAGGCCGAGTGGATCTGCGGTGGCGGCTGGTCGATGGACGCCTTCCCCGACGGTATCCCCACCCGGGCCATGCTCGACGCCGTCGTCCCGCACCGCCCGGTGCTGCTCACCAACCGCGACGGGCATGGCGCTTGGGTCAACACCCGCGCCCTGGAGGTGGCCCGGGTGGACCGCCGCACCGCGGACCCCGCCGACGGCCGGATCGAGCGCGAGCCGGACGGCACCCCGATCGGCACCCTCCAGGAGGGAGCCATGGACCTGGTGGCCCGGCACGTCCCGGTCGCCACACCGGCCCAGGCGCGGGCCGGTCTGCTGGCCGCCCAGCGGTACCTGTTCTCACTCGGCGTCACCGCCTGGCAGGACGCCATGATCGGCAGCTTTCCCGGCAACCCGGACAACTACCCCGTCTACCTGGACGCGGCCCGTGACGGTTCGCTGGAAGCCCGGGTCGTGGGCGCGCTCTGGTGGGACCGCCGGCGCGGCCCGGAGCAGATCCCCGAGCTGGTGGAACGCCGACTGCACGGCCGGATCGGCCGGTTCAACGCCACCACCGTCAAGATCATGCAGGACGGCATCGCCGAGAACTTCACCGCGAGCATGCTGGAGCCCTACCTCGACGCCTGCGGCTGCGCCACCGCCAACTCGGGCCTCAGCTTCGTCGAGCCGGCCGTGCTCCGCACAGCCGTTCCCCAACTCGACGCTCTCGGCTTCCAGTTGCACTTCCATGCGCTCGGTGACCGGGCCGTCCGCGAGGTGCTCGACGCGCTGGAGCTGGCCCGGGCCGTGAACGGCGCCAACGACAACCGCCACCATCTGGCCCATCTCCAGGTCGTCCACCCGGACGACGTCAAGCGGTTCGCCGAACTCGGCGCCGCCGCCAACATCCAGGCCCTCTGGGCGGCCCACGAACCGCAGATGGACGAGCTCACCATCCCGTTCCTCGGCCCCGAACGGGCCGCCCTGCAGTACCCGTTCGGCGACCTGGTCCGGGCCGGCGCGCGGCTGGTCGCGGGCAGCGACTGGTCGGTGAGCAGCCCCAACCCGCTCTGGGGCATCCATGTCGCCGTCAACCGCCGGGCGGTTGACGCCAACGCCGACCGACAGCCCTTCTACCCGGAGCAGGCGCTGACGCTCGCCCAGGCCTTCACCGCCTACACGGCCGGCAGCGCCTGGGCGAACCACCTCGACACCGAGACCGGCACCGTCGAACCCGGCAAGTGCGCCGACCTGGTGGTGCTCGACCGGGACCCGTTCGCGGGCCCGGCCGAGGAGATCGGCTCCGCCAAGGTCCGGATGACCTTCGTCGACGGGCGGCCCGTCCACGTCGCCACCAGCTGACCCAACGTCACTTTCGCTTCTGGAGGCCCACCGTGCCCAGACCAAGACCCCGTAGAGCTGCCCTGGCCGCGCTCCCGCTCACCGCCCTCGCGCTGACCTCCTGCAGCGGCACCGCCCACCCCGCAAGTTCGGCGGACGGCGTCCCCGCCTACCAGTTGACCGCCCGCACCGCGCCGAGCAGCGGCGACGTCGACTCCTTCACCTGGTCGCTGTTCGCCGAACCGGTCTCGATCGACTATGCCTTCTCCTTCGACTACCCGCCGAACACGGTGCTGGCCAACGTCTGCGAGAGCCTGCTGCGTTGGAACCCCGACCTGACCACCTCGCCCGGCCTGGCCACCGGCTACGCCAACCCGACCCCCACCACCTGGGTCTACACGATCCGCAGCGGCGTGCACTTCCACGACGGCACGCCGCTGACCGCCGACGACGTGGTCGCCTCGCTGCGCCGCAACCTCGATCCGAACACGGGCAGCGACTGGGCCTACGCCTTCCGCAACGTCAAGTCCGTGGACAAGACCGGCCCGATGCAGGTGACGGTCACGCTCAACACCCCCGACTCCACCTTCAACGCTTACATGGCCGCCAGCCCCGGCACCGTCGAATCCGCCGCCACCCTGCAGGCGGACGGCAAGGACTACGGCAACCCCGCGAAGGGCGTCAACTGCACCGGCCCGTTCGCCTTCTCCTCCTGGAGCCCGGGGCAGTCGATCGTGCTCAAGCGGTTCGACGGCTACTGGGACCCGTCGCTGCGCGCCAAGGCGAAGCAGGTGAAGTTCGTCTTCCTCTCCGACGAGACCGCCCGCGTCAACGCCTTCCAGAGCGGCGAGGTCGACGGCGGCTGGATGGTGCCGGCCGACTCCTACGCACAACTGGCCACCTCCAATAAGGGAAAGCTCTACTACGGCCAGAACACCACAGTCGCCGACGAAGTGGTGGGCAACCTCCAGGGCCCGCTGGGCGACGCCCGGGTGCGGCAGGCGCTGCTGATGGCGATCGACCGCAAGGGCATCGTGAAGGCCGGCGTGGGCGGGATCGGCGAGGTGGCCGACTCGCTGGTCACCCGCAACACCTGGAACAACAGCCCGCAGAGCACCATCGATCCGCTGCTCAAGGCCCTGCCGCAGTACCCGTACGACCCGGCCAAGGCCAAGCAACTCGCCGCGAGCGCAGGGGTGCACGGCCAGTCGGTGGTCATAGCCAGCAGCCCGCTCGACTCGCAGAGCACGATCATCACCCAGGCCGTCGAACAGGCCGCCACCGCCATCGGGTTGAAGCCGCAGATCGACACCGTCTCGCCGGACAAGTACACCGCGCTGTTCACCGACCCGGCCGCGCGCAAGGGCATCGACCTCTTCGAGACCTTCTGGTACACCTCGATCACCGACCCGCTGGACATGTACGGCTCGCTGCGGACCGGCGCGTTCAGCAACTACGGCAACTGGTCCGACCCGCAGTTCGACGCCGCGGTCGACCAGGCCGCCGGCACCACCGATCCGGCCGCGCACGCCGCCGCGGCGGCCAAGGCGCAGCAGATCGCGATGGCGCAGCTGCCCTGGCTGCCGCTCTACGCCGAGCCCGTCTCGGTCTTCCTCGGCAACCGGATCACCGGCCTGCAGCCCTCGATCGACTACCTCTACTACCCCTGGGCCGCCGAGATCGGGGCCAGGGGATGAGGAGCCAACCGATGAGCCTCGCGGTCGCCGTGCTGCGCAGGCTGGCCGGCACCGCCGTGACGCTGCTGGTCACCTCGTTCCTGGTCTACTCCTCGCTCTACCTCGCGCCCGGCGACCCGGTCTCCTTCCTGGTCCGCGGGCGCAGCCCGAGCCCGGCCGAACTCGCCTCGATCCGCAGGCAGTTCGGCTTCGACCAGCCGTTCCTGGTGCGCTACTGGCACTGGCTGGACGCGGTGCTGCACGGCGACTTCGGCCGCTCCTACCTGTTCCACCAGAGCGTCGGCGCCGTCATCTGGTCCCGGCTGCCCGCGTCGCTGCTGCTGGTCGCCGTCGCCACCGTGCTGATCGCCGTGGTCGGCATCGGCGCCGGCGCGCTCGGTGCGCTGCGGCGCGGCACCCGCACGGACAGCGCCGTGCTGCTGCTGGTCACCGTCGGCGCGGCCGTCCCGTCCTTCGCCGCCGCGATCGTGCTGCGGTCCGTGTTCGGCGTGAAGCTGGGCTGGTTCCCGACCATCGGCAACGGCACCGGCCTGCTGGACCAGCTGCACCACGTGGTGCTGCCGGCGATCGCGCTCTCGGTGACCTTCATGGCCCTGGTCACCCGGGTGACCCGCAGCGCGATGCTGGACCAACTCGGCCGCGAGCACGTCGAGGTGGCGCTCAGCCGGGGCGCACCGCGGTTCGCCGTGCTGCGCCGCCACGTGTTCCGCAACGCGCTCGGGCCGATCGTCACGGTCTCCGGTCTGCTGGTCTCCGGCATGCTCGTCAGCACCGCCATCGTGGAGACCGCCTTCGGGATGTCCGGGATCGGCTCGCTGCTCGTGAGTTGCGTCGACGAGCTGGACTTCCAGGTCGTGCAGGCGCTGGTGCTGCTGGTGGTCGCGGCCTTCGTGGTGGTCAACACGCTGGTCGACCTGGTGTATCCGCTGATCGACCCGCGGGTCGCACGGACGGCGGGGGGTGTTCGATGAGTACCGGCACCGTGCGGCTCGGCGCCGGCCGGGTGCTGCGCCAACTCGGCGGTCACGGCTGGCTGTTCCGGATCTGCCTGGGCGTGCTGGTGGTCTTCGTCGCGGTGGCGCTGTTCGCACCGTGGCTGGCGCCGCAGGACCCGACGGTCGGCGATTTCGCCGACACCATGGCCGGGCCGAGCGCGCAGCACTGGCTCGGCACCGACCAGGGCGGCCACGACACCTTCTCCGCGCTGCTGGAGGGGGCCAGGACCAGCCTGCTCGGCCCGCTCGGCGTCGTCGTCTTCTCCAGCGTCGGCGGCATCGCCGTCGGGCTCCTGAGCGGCTGGCGCGGCGGACGGGTGGACGCGGTGATCAGCCGGGTGCTCGACGTCCTCTTCGCCTTCCCGTCGCTGCTGCTGGCGATCCTCGCCGTGGCGCTGTTCGGCAAGGGCCTGGGCGCACCGGTACTGGCCATGGCCGTCGCCTACCTGCCCTACACCGCCCGCCTGGTGCGTGGCCTGACCGCGCAGGAGAAGACCCGCCCCTACATCGCCGCCTACCTGGTCCAGGGCCACGCGCCCGGGTACGTCGCGGTGCGCGGACTGCTGCCGAACATCGCACCGACCGTGCTCGCACAGTCCACCGTCAACTTCGGCTACGCGCTGCTCGACCTGGCCGCGCTCTCCTTCCTCGGCCTCGGCGTGCAACCGCCGACGCCGGACTGGGGCGCGATGATCAACCACGCGCAGTCGGCCGTGCTGGCCGGACAGCCGCTCTCGGCGGTGCTGCCGGTGGTCGCCGTGGTGGCGGCGGTGCTGGCGTTCAACGTGGTCGGCGAGCGACTGGGCGAGAGGGGGACGACGCGGTGAGCGGCTCCTTGCTGAAGGAGGACGGCACGGTGAGTGCCTCGTTGCTGGAGATCGACGGCTTGACCGTCGAACTGCCCGGCACCGCCCGGCCCGTGCTCGACGCGGTCGGCCTGCGGGTGGCGGCGGGCGAGGTGGTGGGACTGGTCGGGGAGTCGGGGTCCGGGAAGTCGGTGACCGCGCGGGCCGCACTCGGGCTGCTCCCGCCGGGTGCGCGCTGCGCCGGCCGGGTGCTGGTGGGCGGGGAGGACGTGCTCGGTGCGGGGCAGGGCCGGCTGCGCGCGATCCGTGCCGGCACGGTGTCGATGGTCTTCCAGGATCCTCGTGCGGGCATCAATCCGGTCCGCCGGATCGGCGACTTCCTCACCGAGCCGCTGCGCCTGACCCGCCGTTGGCCGCGGCACCGGGCTGAGGAGCGGGCGGTGGAGCTGCTGGCGGCCGTGGGCCTGCCGGAGCCGGAGCGCCAGCTGCGGCGGTACCCGCACCAGCTGTCGGGTGGGATGCTGCAACGCGTCATGATCGCCGGCGCGCTGGCCGGCGAGCCGCGCCTGCTGCTCTGCGACGAGCCGACCACCGCTCTGGACGTCAGCACCCAGGCGGAGATCCTTGCGCTGCTCGGCCGGCTGCAGCGCGAACGGGGCCTGGGCCTGCTGCTGATCACCCATGACATCGAGCTGGCGGCGGCGAGCTGCGACCGGGTGTACGTGATGTACGCGGGGCGGATCGTGGAGCACGCCACGGCGGCGGAGCTGTTCGGCCGGCCGCGGCACCCGTACACGATCGGCCTGCTCGGGTCGACCCCGCCGCTGACCGGTCCACTGGAGCGGCTCCGGCCGGTGCCCGGCACCCCGATCGGCCTGGACGAGGCCGCACCGGGGTGTGCGTTCGCGGCCCGGTGCGCGTTCGCGCAGGCCGCGCGGTGCGACCAGCAGGTGCCGGCGCTGCTGCCGCTGCCGGACGGCTGCGGCTGCCGCTCCGGTGGGGCCTGCCGCTCCGGTGGGGACTGCGGCACCGTCGGCGCCGGGCGGGCGGTGGCCTGCGTGCGAGTGGCCGAGATCCGGTCCGCCGCCGAGGAGGTCCGCCCGTGAACACGTTGCTCGAAGTCACCCGGCTGCGCAAGGCGTTCGGCTCGACGGTCGCCGTCGACGGGGTCTCGTTCTCACTGCCACCGGGCGGCGCGCTGGGACTGGTCGGTGAGTCCGGCTCCGGCAAGACGACCACCGCCCGGATGCTGGTCGGGCTGGAACGCCCCGACTCCGGTTCGATCAGCGTCCTCGGCAGACCGCTGGCGGCCGGCGTCCGCGGTCGTGCGGCGCGGCTGGCCAGGGCCAAGGCGGTGCAGATGGTCTACCAGGACCCGTACCTCTCCCTGGACGCCCGGCTGACCATCGGTGAAACGCTCGACGGCGTGCTGCGCCTGCACGGCCACCGCGACCGATCGGCCCGCGCCGCCCGGGTCCGCGAACTGCTCGCGCAGGTCGGCCTCGGCGACCGCGAGGCCGCCGCCCGTCCGCGCGGGCTCTCCGGGGGCCAGCGCCAGCGCGCCGCGATCGCCCGCGCCCTCGCGGTCGAGCCGGCGGTGCTGGTACTCGACGAGGCGGTCTCCGCGCTGGACGTCTCGGTACAGGCGCAGGTGCTCAACCTCCTGACCGACATCCGCCGCGAGGCCGGCATCGGCCTGGTCTTCGTCAGCCACGACCTCGCCGTGGTGCGGTACGTCTGCGATGAGGCGCTGGTCATGTGGCAGGGCCGTCCGGTCGAACACCGTCCGCTGCCCGACCTGCTGGCGGGACCGGAGCATCCGTACACGCGCCTGCTGCTCGCTTCGGTGCCCCACCCCGGATGGGAGCCCGGGGACATCGCGAGTCGGCGCCGGGCGCTCAGCGAGCCGATTCCCCCAGGGAGCGTCCGGAATGACTGATCCGATTCGCCGACTGCGGGACGCCAAGCCGGTGCCCTTCTGGCTCGACGACCCCTCGCGGCCGGAGGCCGCGTCCGCCCTGGTCGCCGATACCCGCTGCGACCTGCTGGTGGTCGGAGGCGGCTACAGCGGCCTGTGGACGGCGCTGCTCGCCAAGGAACGGGACAGTGCGTGTGACGTGGTGCTGATCGAGGCTCAGGAGGTCGGCTGGGCCGCCTCCGGCCGCAACGGCGGCTTCTGCGAGGCCAGCCTGACCCACGGCCTCGGCAACGGGCACCAGCGCTGGCCCGGCGAGCTCACCGCGCTGGAGCGGCTCGGCGCCCGCAACCTGCAGGCCATCGAGGACACGGTCAAGCGCTACGGCATCGCGTGCGACTGGGAGCGCACCGGCTCGCTGAGCGTCGCGACCGAGCCGTACCAGGTCGACGGTTTGCGGGAGTTGGCCGCGCTGGCCGCCCGGTACAGCGTCGAGCGGACGCTCCTGGAGACGCCGGAGGCCGTGCGCGCCGAGATCGACTCCCCCGCCTTCCTGGCCGGACTGTGGGACCGGGACGGCGTGGCGATGGTCAATCCGGCGCGGCTGGCCTGGGGGTTGAAGCGGGCCTGCGAGGAGCGCGGCGTTCGGATCCACGAGCACACCCGGGCTACGGCGCTCGCCCCGTCCGGCAGTGGCGTCGAGGTGCGGACCTCGTACGGCCGCGTCCGGGCCGGACGGGTCGCACTTGCCACGAATGCCTTTCCGTCGCTGGTGAGGCGGCACCGTCCGTACACCGTCCCGGTCTACGACTACGCGCTGATGACCGAGCCGCTGAGTGGGCGCCAGCTCGCGTCCGTCGGATGGCGGCACCGCCAGGGCTTCGCCGACGGCGCCAACCGCTTCCACTACGTCCGCCTGACCGCCGACAACCGCATCCTGTGGGGCGGTTACGACGCCGTCTACCACTACCGGGGCCGCGTGCGTGCCGAACACGACCAGCGGCCCGAGACCTTCGCCACCCTGGCCCGCCACTTCGCCCGTGCCTTCCCGCAGTTGGACGACCTCTCCTTCACCCACGCCTGGGGCGGCGCGATCGACACCTGCACCCGCTTCACCGCCTTCTTCGACCTCTCGCACGGCGGCCGGGTCGCCTACGCCGCCGGCTTCACCGGCCTGGGCGTGGGTGCGACCCGGTTCGCCGCCGAGGTGATGCTCGACCTGCTGGCCGGCGAACGGACCGAGCGGACGCAGTTGCAGCTGGTCCGCCGCAAGCCGGTTCCGTTTCCGCCGGAGCCGGTTCGCTCGGCGGCGATCGGGATCACCAAGTGGTCGCTCGCGCAGGCGGATGCGAACGACGGACGGCGGAACGGATGGCTGCGGCTGCTGGACCGGCTGGGTCTGGGGTTTGACAGTTGAGGATCCACCAGCCCGCTCACTCGATGCTGAACGCGCCCTTCGGCGGCGGCGGCGAGGGGCGGGCCTCGGCGTCGGTGACCGGGGTGGCGGTGCCGACCAGGCGCCGCAGGTCGGGTCCGTCGACCAGGCGGGCCGGGAACGGGTCGGCGGCGAGCCGGCGGGCCAGCGCATCGACCGGCAGCGGCTGGTCGGAGCCGATCAGCAGCAGGTTGCCGAACCGGCGCCCGCGCAGCACCGAGGGTTCGGCGACCAGGCAGGTGTGCGGGAAGACCGCGCGGACCGTGGCGGCCTGGGCGGCGGCGAAGGCCAGCGGGGCGCCGTCGGCGAGGTTGGCCGCGTAGGCGCCGCCGGGGCGCAGCGCGCCGGCGGCGAGTCGGACGAACTCGACGGAGGTCAGGTGGGCCGGGGTGCGCGAGCCCTGGAAGACGTCGGCCACCACCAGGTCCCAGGAGCCGGGCGCCAGTTGGGCGAGGCGCTCGCGGGCGTCGCCGACCGCGACCTCGATGCCCTGACCGGTCCAGGGCAGCACCTCGGCGACCAGCTCGACCAGCGGTCCGTCCGCCTCGACGGCGAGTTGGTGCGAGCCGGGGCGGGTGGTGGCAAGGTAGCGGGGCAGGGTGAGGGCGCCGCCGCCGAGGTGCAGCGCGTCCAGGGGTTCGCCCTCGGGCGCCAGCACGTCGGCGAGGTGGCCGAGGCGGCGGGTGTACTCGAACTCCAGATGGGCCGGGTCGGACAGGTCCACATAGGACTGCGGGGTGTCGTCCAGGGTGAGCAGCCAGCCGCCCTCGCGGTCCAGGTCGGGCATCAGCTTGGCGGTGCCGAAGGCGGTGTCGCGCAGCACCGGGCGGGATTCGGTCACTGACGGGCCTTCGATCGGCGGGCCTTCGGTCGGCGGGCCGGCCCTGCGGCGGGGTCTCTCAGCAGCATGTCGGCAGCATAGGCCGGAGCCCGCGGCGCAGCGCACTCGCCCTACTGGCCGGTATCGTCGGTGCCCTCGGGTCGGCGGTGGGTGCCGGCGGCCCGGTCGGCGGTCCTGCCTCGACAGGCCAGAGCGGAAGTGGGTGCGGCGGTAGATGGAGTTCCGAGAAGACATCCTGGGTGCGCCGTACGAGGCAGCCGAGCTGCCATTGCGCGCGGACGAGGAGGGTGCGGTCAGCGCGACCCTGGTGCGGCGGCTGGTGCCCGGCTCGAAGCAGGCCGTGCTGTACATCCACGGCTACACGGACTACTTCTTCCAGACCAACCTGGCGGATCACTTCGTCGCGGCCGGCTTCTCGTTCTATGCGCTGGACCTGCGCAAGTACGGCCGTTCGCTGCGTCCGCACCACTCGCCGAACTTCGTCCGCGACCTGCGGGCCTACGACGAGGAGCTGGACCAGGCGGTCCGTACCGTCCGGGCGGACGGGCACACCCGCCTGCTGCTGAACGGCCACTCCACCGGCGGCCTGGTCGCCGCGCTCTGGGCGAGCCGGCAGGCCGGGCGCGGTGTGGTGGACGGGATCTTCCTGAACAGCCCGTTCCTGTCGATGCCGGCGGCGCCCGCCGTCCGCACCCTGGGCGCTCCCGCCGTGGGGGCGCTCGGTCGGCTGGCCGCGCTGCGCAAGCTCCCGGCCCCGCTCAATCCGCACTACGTGCACAGTCTGCACCGCGACCACCGGGGCGCGTGGGACTTCGACCTCTCGCTCAAGCCCGCCGAGGGCTTTCCGCTCTACGCGGGCTGGCTGGCGGCCATCCAGCGCGGCCACCGTGAGGTGCGGCGCGGTCTGGCGATCGACTGCCCGGTGCTGCTGATGGCCTCCACCTCCTCCGTCGTGACCAGCAAGTGGGATCCAGCGCTGCACCACTCCGACGCCGTGCTGCGGGCCGATGACATCGCGGCGCTCGGCCCGCGGCTCGGCCGGCACGTCACCGTCGTGCGGATCGAGGGCGGTGTGCACGATCTGGTGCTCTCCGGGGAGTCGCCGCGCAAGCAGGTGTTCGACGAGCTGGACCGCTGGATCGGCGCGTACTTCCCGGTGGCGGCCGGGTGAACCGGGCCACCATGGGCGCCGGCCGAACGGCGCCCAGGGCGGCGGCCCTGGCCGCCGGGCCGGCCGCCCGAGCGGTGCCGGGCGCCTGATCCGCGCCCGCGACCCCAAGTCCTGTCAGCAGCATCCAAGCTGACAGGACGTCACACGCAGAGCACCTCGACGCCCTGGCTGCTGACCCTCTCGACCAGCTCGTCCGGCGCGTCGGTGTCGGTCACCAGCACGGCGATCTCACTGATCGCGCAGACCTGCGCGAAGGCCCGCTTGCCGAGCTTGGTGGAGTCGGCGGCCACGATCACCCGGTCCGCCCGCTCGGCCATGGCGCGGTTGGCGCTGGCCTCGCCCTCGTCGTGGGCGGCGGCGCCGAACCGGGGGTCGACGGCGTTGACTCCGAGCACCGCGTAGTCCAGCGAGATGCTCTGCAGCACCAGGTTGGCCAACGGCCCGGTCAGCTCGTAGGAGTTGGGCCGGGCCACGCCCCCGGTCACCACGGTCTTCACATACGGCCGCACCGCGAGCTCGTTGGCGATGTTGATCGCGTTGGTCACGATCGTCAGCGCCGTGCCGGCGGTCTGCTCCGCGAGGTCGGCCCGGGTGGCGAGCTCGCGGGCGACCTCCGAGGTGGTGGTGCCGCCGTTCAGGCCGACCACGGCGCCCGGCGGGATCAGCCCGGCCACGGCGCGCGCGATCCGGTGCTTCTCGTCGGCCTGGCGTGCGGTCTTGTAGCGCAGCGGCAGGTCGTACGCAACACCGCTCAGCACGGCGCCGCCGCGCGTCCGGGTCAGCAGCTGCTGGCGGGCCAGCTCCTCCATGTCGCGGCGGATCGTCGCGGCGGACACCCCGAGCAGTTCGGCGGCCTCGGCGACCTCGATCCGGCCCTGCTCGCCCAGGACCTCCAGCAGGCGCGTCCACCGCTCGTGCGTGCTCATCCCCACTCCTCAATCGTTGCGCGAACACCGAGCGTATCGCGCAGGCCAGTGGTGCCTTGACCTGCGGAGCATTGCGTGTTTCTGCTTGAAACGGCTATACATGACCATCTTCACGCAACGACCTCGCCCACAGGAGGACGCGGTGACCTAACGTCTCCGACGAGATGGCCAGCCGGCCCGCATACTGGCACCGCGCCATGCGGCTCACCCCGGCCGGCCTGCCCGCCCAGATCCGCCCGAGCGGTGCGACCGGCTCGCTCTCGCCACTCGACCCGCTCGCCGACCTGGTCCGCGCCCGGCGGCTCGCGGCCGAACCGGCCGAGCGCCGCGACCTCGACCCGGACCAGCCGCTGGGCCTCGGCCGCCCGGTCGTCCTGGCGACGTCATGACCGAGCCCAGCGAGGGCGACGAGGGCGCGCCGGTCGTCGCCCTCGACGTCGGCGGCACCCAGATCAAGGGCGGTGTGCTGGCCGAGGACGGCACCCTGGTGCAGTCCGAGCGTCGACCCACCCGGGCCGAGCGCGGACCGGACGCCGTCCTCGACACCGTGCTCACATTCGCCGCCGATCTCACCGAGCGGTACCGGCCCGCGGCGGCCGGCAGCGGCAGCAGCGATGCGTACGCCGGGGCCGAGGCGTTGCGCGCCGCCGGGGCCCGGGCGGTGGTCGCCTCGCTCGGGCCGGACGGCATGATCGCCCTTACGCCGCACGGCAGTTGGCGGCCAGCGCCACCGGCGGCGCTGGCCGGCAATCCCACCGGCGCGGGGGACGCGGCGGTCGCGGCCCTGGCCGTCGGCCTGGTCGCGCAGACCTCGTGGCCGATCCGGCTCGCCGAGGCGGTGGCGCTGTCCGCCGCCGCCGTCGCCGCCCCGCTCGCCGGTGACTTCGACCCCGCACTCCACCGCCGCCTGCTGCCGCAAGTGGCCGTCGAACCGCTCCGCACTCGTGAAGGAGGGTCCCCATGTCGCTGACCGGTACCGGTGAAGTCGTCGCCAAGGCCCTGAGCGCCGGGCGGGGTGTCGGCGCGTTCAACGTCATCCAGCTCGAACACGCGCAGGCGATCGTGGCCGGCGCCGAGGCCGCGGGCATGCCGGTGGTCCTGCAGCTCAGCGAGAACGCCGTCCGCTACCACGGCAGCCTCGCGCCGATCGGCGGTGCCATGCTGGCGGTCGCCGAGGCTGCCGAGCTGCCGGTCGCGGTCCACCTCGACCACGCCACCTCGGTCGAGCTGGTCGAGCAGGCCGTCGAACTCGGCTTCGGTTCCGTGATGTTCGACGCCTCGGTGCTGGACTACGAGCGGAACGTGCGGACCACCGCCGAGGTCGTCGTCCGCTGCCACGACGCGGGGCTCTGGGTGGAGGCGGAGCTCGGCGAGGTCGGCGGGAAGGACGGCGTGCACGCTCCCGGTGCCGCACCGACCCGGCCGAGGCCGCCGCGCTCGTCGCCGCCACGGGTGTGGACGCGCTCGCCGTCGCGGTCGGCAGCTCGCATGCCATGCTCACCCGGGACGCGGCGCTCGACTTCGGGCTGATCGCCGCACTGCGCGCGACCGTGCCGGTGCCGCTGGTGCTGCACCGCTCGTCCGGGGTCGCCGACGAGCACCTGGCCGAGGCGGTGCGGCACGGCATGACGAAGATCAACATCGCGACGCACCTCAACCAGGTCTTCAGCACCGCCGTCCGGGCGGCGCTGGCGGCCGACCCGCGGCTGGTCGACACCCGCCGCCATCTCGGCCCCGGCCGGGCGGCGATGGCCGCCCAGGTCACCCGGCTACTGGCGGTCCTCGACCCGGCGGTGGTGGGCTAGCCCCGACGGAAGGGCCGGTCACTGTCGCGGCACCCATGGATCCGACATCCGGTCGGGCCCGTGGGTGCCGTCCGTATTCTGTTCCGGCAGAGCTCCCTGACGCCGGGTCAGGCCTCCTCGATCCGCACCTGGTGGTCCGGCGCTTCCGGTGCGGCGAAGGCGAGCAGCCGCTCGGCCTCGGTGGTGGCCGCGGTGCGGGCGGGCCGGTCCAGGGCGGTGAACGGCCGCAGCACGGCGGTCGCCCGGTCATTCTCCCGCTCCAGCCGCCAGACCCCCGCGACGAAGCCGTCCACCAGGAGCGTGCCCAGCACGATGCCGTTGGCCGTCATCACCCGGTGGCGAAATGCCTCGGGCAGCACCCGGCTGCGGTCGGCATGGGAGAGCAGCAGATTGTCGAACGGGGCCACCAGCCGCACGGGTGCGGCGGTCGCCGGCTCGGGGCGCGGCGCCTCGGGCAGGTCGAACAGCGCCTTCCCCTGTTCGTCGCGGAACTCCACCAGCCGGTCCCGGAGCCGTTTGACCACGCCGGCCAGCCGGGTGAGGCCGGACCACTTCTGCAGGTCGGCGACGGTGGCGGGGCCGAACGCGGCCAGGTAGCGCAGCACCAGCTCGTCCCGGGCGGCCTCCGGAGCCGACCGGTCCAGCTCCCGGCCCAGCCAGTGTTCGGCCGTGGTGTGGGCCGCCGCGCCGCCGGCGCGCCAGAGTCCGCGCGGCGGCACCTGCACCAGGGCCAGCCGGGCCCGGAGCACTTGTGCCAGGGCGGCGGGGTCGCGGCCGGGGTGGTCGGCGGCCAGCAGGGTGCCCAACTCCTGGAAGGTGCGCGGTCGTTCCTCGATCAGCGCGCGGCCGCGCCGGGTCACCGCGTCGAGGTCGAGGTCGGCGAGCAGGCGGCCGCGGGCACCGGTCAGCGCCTGGTCGAGCGCCGGCTGGAGGAGCGGGCGCAGCCGCAGGCAGTCGGCTGCGGTGACCAGGTGGATGGTGGCGCGCTGCAGGCCGAGCCGGACCACCTGGCGGTCCGTCACCAGGTCGCTCAGCTGCTCCGGGCGGAATGCGGGCAGCCGGGACCAGAGGCCGTAGTAGGGCGGGTCGGCGGCCTGGGCTTGCAGGCCGACCAGCTGGGTGATCAGCTGGATCGGCGTCAACTCGGCGGAAGCCAGCAGGTGTTGACGGGCCAGCAGCGCCCGGTTCAGGGCCCGCCGCTCCAGCAGCGGCTCGGTCACCCGCGCCGCCGGGGGCGGGCGTCGAGCTCGGCGCGCAGCACGGCGATCCGGTTGGTGGTGAGCGAGGCCACGCCGAGGGCGCGCATCCGGCGCATGGTGCGGCGCAGGTCGACCGTCCAGGTGCTGACCAGCAATCCGGCGTCGGTCGCCCGCGCCATCAACTCCTCGGTCACCAGGCCGAAGGGCGGGTTGAGGTGGCGCGGGCGCAGGTCGGCCAGCAGAGCGGGCACCGGGAGCTCGGGCCGCTTCCAGGTGAGCGCTATCGGCACCTCGGGGGCCAGCTCCCGCACCGCGAACATGGCGGCCACCGGCCCGCAGAAGGCCACCTGCGACTCGGCACCCAGCTCGGTGACCGCCGCCCAGGTCGCCTTGGCGGGCGCGGGCTCGTCCAGGTCGATCAGCAGCTGGGCGGTCGGCGTCTCGGCCAGCAGGCTGAGCGCCTCGGCCAGGGTGGGCACCCGCTGGCCGCCCTCGAACTCCTGGGCGGCCAGTTGGCCGCTGGTCAGCGCGGAGACCGGCCGGTCCAGGCCCCAGAGCCGCTTGAGGGTGGGGTCGTGCAGCAGTACCGGGACCCGGTCGCGGGTGAGCTGCACGTCCACCTCGACGGCGTCCGCGCCCGCGGCCAGCGCGGCGGCCAGTGACGGCAGGGTGTTCTCCCGGTAGCGGTACGGGTCGCCGCGGTGGGCGACGGCGAGCGGCAGCGCGGGGTGGTCGACAGGTGACAGGGCGTCAGTCATCGGCGGTCTTTCGGAGGCGACGGCGGGTCAGCTGGCAAGCAATCAGGTGCGTTCGATCATCACATTGGTCGACTTGATGACCGCAGTCGCGGGGGCCCCCGGGACCAGCTCCAGTTCCTCGGCCGAGTCCCGGCTGATCAGCGAGACCACCCGGAACGGACCCGCCTGGATCTCCACCTGCGCCGCCACATCGCCGAGCACCACCTGCGTGACGATCCCCGGGAACCGGTTGCGCGCGGAGGACGGCGGTCGGCCCTCCGCCTCGGCGGTGCCGGGCCTGGCCAGCTCCCGGGCGAAGGCGGCCAGCGGCTCCCCCGGGATGATGCGATGCCCCTGCTCGTCCCGCTCGGCGGCGACCCGGCCGGCGTCGACCCAGCGGCGCATGGTGTCCGCACTCACCCCGAGCATCGCTGCGGCCTCACCGATGCGGTAGTTGTTGACCGACCGGCCCGGTTGGCCCATGGCACTCGCTCCCCTCGTTCGGCTGGTCACCACGGTCCCATCCTGCCGCATTCCCCGGCCTGGTCAGAGCCCGCCGAAGAGATCGCGCTGCACGGCGTCACAGGCCGTCAGCACGGCGCCGCTGAGAATCGCGCCACCGCCCGCCGTGCCAGCGCGGACCTCGGTGCGGAACGGCGAGAGGACGGCCAGCCGGGCGGCCACCCGGCCCGCGAGCGCCGCGCCGCCGGCCCGCCCGGTTTCGCCGCCGAGCACCACGCACCCCGGATCGAGGATCACGCACACCGCCGCCGCGCCGATCGCCACGCGCTCGGCCAGCTCGTCCAGGAACGGCTCCCCGGCGGGGCCGGCCGCCAACGCGGCCAGCATCGCGGCCTCGGCGGCGGGCGCGTCGTCCGCACCGCCACCCGGGACGGGCAGGCCATGGCGGCGGGCCAGCTCGCACACCGCCGCGCTGCCGGCCAGGCTGTGGAAGCCGCCGTCGCAGGTGGAGCGGTCGGGCAGGCCGCCGGTGCCGGGCACCGGCAGGAACCCGATCTCGCCGGTGCCGCCGGAGGAGCCGCGGCGCAGCTTGCCGTCGAGGACCACGGCGGCGCCGGTGCCGTGCCCGAGCCAGAACAGCACGAAGGTGTCCCGGTCGGTGGCGGCGCCGAGGCGGTGTTCGGCGATGCCGGCCAGGTTGACCTCGTTCTCCAGGATCACCTCACCGGTCGGGCCGGCGCGCAGCTCGGCGACCAACTCGGCGTGCCATTGCGGCAGTTGGCTGGTGGAGCGGAGCTGCCCGGTGGCCGGGTCGACCAGGCCGGGGGCGCCGACGGCCACGGTGTGCAGCCCGCGGGCGCCGGCCTGCCGGGCGGCGTCGAGCAGGGTCCGCAGCACCTGCTGGGCGAAGCCGGGCGGCGGTCCCGCGGGATCGACCGGGAGCGCGGCGGTGGCGAGGGTCCGGCCGGTGAGATCCGCGACGGTGAGGGTGACGCCGACCGTGCGGACGTCGATGCCGGCCAGATGGGCGCGGTCGGCGCGCAGGCCGTAGACCCGGGCGTTGGGCCCGCGGCGCTGCTCGCCGCGCTCGCCGACGATGCCGACCAGGCCGCCGTGTTGCAGGCGTTCCAGTAGATCGGCGACGGTGGGCCGGGAGAGACCGGTGAGCGTGCGCAACTCGGTGGCGGTGAGTGACCCATGGGTCAGGAGCAGGTCCAGGGCCAGCCGGTCGTTGATCGCACGGGCGGTGCTCGGGGTGGCCGTGCGCGCGGTGGTCATGGCATGGCATCCTTCCAGATCTATCTATCAGGTTCCCTTCCTGATAATTTACTCGCAACTTCGCCGACGGCTCGCCGAGAGCTCGTCAACGTTTCGCCGAGAGCTCGTCAACGGGAGGGACCCAGCCATGCCATCCAGCCCACGCCCGCTGCGCCGAGCCAGGGTGGGCATCGCCGCCGTCTTCGCCGTCCACGGCGCGGTGGCCGGCACCTTCGCCAGCCGGATCCCGGCGCTGCAGGGCGCGGACCACCTGTCGGCGGGTCAGCTGGGCCTGGCGCTGGTGATGCCCGCGCTCGGCGCCTCGCTGGCGATGCCACTGGCCGGCCGGATCACGCACCGGCTCGGCTCCAAGGCCGCGCTGCGGCTCCTGCTGGCGCTGTGGTGCCTGGCGCTGGTCCCGCCCGCGGTGGCGCCGGGGCTCCCCTCGCTCTGCCTGGCCCTGGCGGTCTACGGCGCCGCCGCCGGCATGGCCGACGTCACCATGAACGCCATCGGCGTCGAGGTGGAGAGCCGGATGGGCCGGGCGATCATGTCCGGGCTGCACGGCATGTGGAGCTTCGGCGGACTGGTCGCCGCCGCCGGCGGGGCGCTGGCCGCCCGTCAGCACCTGGGGCCCCGCCCGCACCTGCTGCTGGCCGCCGTGGTGCTGCTGGCGATCGGGCAGCTGGCCTGCACCCGGGTGCTGGACGTGCGGCCGGAGCCGGAGGCCGAGGCGCCGCCGCGGTTCCCGCTGCCGCCGCGCTCGGCGGTGGTGATCGGACTGGTCGGGTTCTGCGCGGTGTTCGCCGAGGGAGCCGGGATGGACTGGTCGGGCGTCTACCTGCGCGATGTCACCCATGCGGCGCCGGGCATGGCGGCGATGGCCTACACCGCGTTCGCCTGCACCATGGCCATTGCCCGGCTGGCCGGCGACGCGGTGGTGCGGCGGCTCGGACCGGTGCGCGCGGTGCGGGCCGGCGGCGCGGTGGCCGCGGCGGGCGGGGTGCTGGTGGTGGCCGCGACCGGCCCGGCGGTGGCGATCCCGGGGTTCGCACTGATCGGCATCGGCATCGCCGTCGTGGTCCCGCTCGCCTTCGCGGCGGCCGGCCACGCCGGGCCCAACCCGAGCCAGGCGATCGCGGGGGTGGCCACGGTCACCTACACCTCCGGGCTGGTGGCGCCGGCGATCGTGGGCAGTGTGGCGCAGGGCAGTTCGCTGCGGGTCTCGTTCGCGCTGGTGACGGCGCTGGTGGCGGTGCTGGTCCTGGCGGCGGGAGCGCTGCGATCGGGCGCGGGGGCGGCGGGCGGCGTCGACCAGGCCCAGGCCCAGG
Organism: Kitasatospora sp. GP30; assembly: GCF_029892145.1. Classification (NCBI taxonomy): domain Bacteria; kingdom Bacillati; phylum Actinomycetota; class Actinomycetes; order Kitasatosporales; family Streptomycetaceae; genus Kitasatospora; species Kitasatospora sp. GP30. The sequence continues at coordinate 27,976 of NZ_JARZAH010000005.1, read as the reverse complement.
AGCGGACGGGGGTCTGAGGCAGGCACAGCCGTTCGAGTGGTGTTCGAGTCATAGGGCATTACGGCGGATCGAGCCGGGGACGGTGAGCCCGCCGGATTCCCCCGGCGCCCCTGAAGCAGAGAGAGGCACTGAACCCGCATGAGCACCACCCGACGAACCGCGCGCGCCCTGCTGGTGGCCGCGACCGCCATCGCACTAGCCGCGCCCGCCGCCATGGCCGCCGCGGACACCACGGACCACGACAGGCACGTCCGCGAGTACGCCTGCGACAACCTCCGCCCCGACACGGGCCCCGAAGGCCGCTGGGACGGCTTCGGCGGCTGCGAGGTCGCCCGCGGCAACCTCCCCGAGCACGGGCCCGTGTTCGGGGACTTCAAGATCCGGCACAAGCACAGCGATTTCGTCGTCCTGTGCGAGGCCCGCCACGATGAGCCGTCCGGCTTCGCCGACCTGCCGTTCCACGTCGAAGGCCGCGACTGCCGCCCCGTCCACGAGCACGGGTAGCCCCGCGGTTGTGAGAGGCTCGGCGGGTGCCTGATTCCGCCCCGCCGAGCCGTCTGCTCCGTTCCCGCTGGACCCGGCCCGTGCTGCTGGTGCTGATCCTGGCAGCCGCGGCCGGGTCGGCGGCGTTCTGGGATCCGCGCACGGTGATCGGCACGGTGCCCACCCTCTGGCGGGCCCCGGCCTTCGTGCTGCTGTTCGCGCTGGGCACGCTGGCGTTCCTGCCCAAGCCGGCGCTGAGTGTGGCGGCCGGGGTGCTGTTCGGGGCCCGCTGGGGTGCGCCGGTGGCGGTGCTGGGCACCACGCTGGGGGCGGCGATCGCCTTCGGGCTGGGGCGCGGCCTGGGACAGCGGGCGCTGCGCCCGCTGCTGCGCGGCCGGGCGCTGGGCGCGCTGGACCGGCAGCTCACCGAGCAGGGGTTCCGCACCGTGCTGGTGCTGCGGCTGGTGCCGGGGGTGCCGTTCCAGGCGGTCAACCTGGGCGCGGCGGTGTGCGGGGTGCGGCTCGGCCCGTACCTGGCGGGGACGGCGCTCGGGGTGCTGCCCGCCACCGCCGCCTACGCGGTGGCGGGTGCCTCGGCGGGGACGCCCGGTTCGCCGGCCTTCCTGCTGTCGACGGCGGTGATCCTGGTGCTGGGCGCGCTCAGCCTGGCCGTCCTCTGGCGCGACCGGCGCAGCCGCCGCCGGGCCGCCGCGGCCTGAAGCCGCCTCACATTCCGCCCGCGACGCGCAGGATCGCGCCCGTGGTGTAGGAGGCGTCCGGGGAGAGCAGCCAGGCGATGGCGGCGGCGATCTCCTCGGGGCGGCCGGGGCGGCGCAGCGGCACGGCGGGCGCGACCCGGGCGGCCCGGCCGGGTTCGCCGCCGAGGGCGTGGAACTCGGTGTCGGTGGTGCCGGGGGCCACGGCGTTGACCCGGATGCCGGCGGGGCCGAGTTCCTTGGCGAGCCCGATGGTGAGGGCGTCGACGGCGGCCTTGGTGGCGGCGTAGTGCACGTATTCGCCGGGGCTGCCGAGGGTGGCGGCGGCCGAAGAGACATTCACGATGGCCCCGCCGGCGCCGAAGTCCCGGGCGGCGCGGCGGGCGCACAGCAGGTAGCCGACCAGGTTGACGTCCACCACCCGGCGCAGGTCGTCGGTGCGCAGGTCGGCGAGCGGGCCGCTCAGGCTGGTGACGGCGGCGTTGTTGACCAGCCCGGTGGCGGGGCCGAGCCGCTCGGCGGCCTGCTCGAAGAACTGCTCGACATCGGCCTCGACGGCGGTGTCCAGGCGCAGCGCGACGGCCGTGGCCCCGGCAGCGCGGGCCTGTGCGGCGACCTGCTCGGCGGCCTGCCCGTCCTGGCGGTAGCCGATCGCGAGGTCGTGGCCGTCGGCGGCGAGGCGCCGGCAGAGGGCCGCACCGATACCGCGGCTGCCGCCGGTGACCAGGGTGACGGGTCGTGACATTGGTGCTCCTCGGTCGTCGTTGGTTCGCGTCGAGCGTCTTTGGTTCGCATCGAGGCTATCCGGCGGAAATCGGTCGCCCCTGGCGGCCCGGGTGGGCCAGGATGGCGGCATGACCGAGAGCAGCAGCGTGAAGCGCCTGGATCCCCCGAACGCCGCCGACGAGGCGGGGATGCTCGCCGCCTGGCTGGACTTCCACCGCAAGACCCTGGCCATCAAGTGCGCCGGTCTGACGGCGGAACAGCTGAGGAAGCGTTCGGTGGCGCCGTCCTCGTTGACCCTGCTCGGTCTGGTGCGGCACCTCGCGGAGGTGGAGCACTACTGGTACCAGGTGGTGCTGCTCGGCGGGGACGACACCTCGCTGTACTGCGAGGCGGACCGGGACGGCGACCTCAACGACGTGGACACCGCCGATCCGGGCGAGGCCTTCGCCACCTGGCGGCGGCAGATCGAGCTGGCGGAGCAGGCGGTGGCGGGGCTCCCGCTGGACACCGTGGGCCGGAAGCAGCGCCGCAACGGGGATGTGACGTTGCGCTGGATCCAGGTGCACATGATCGAGGAGTACGCCCGCCACAACGGGCACGCGGACCTGCTGCGGGAGGCGGTGGACGGCGTCACCGGGGAGTGACCTGGCGTCAATTCCGGTTGACATCTGTGGCATTCGGGTGATGTTCGGCCGGACCCGGGAACCCTCCACCGACCTGCGGCGTCCGCTCTCAGTAAGAGCGGTGTATGCCATCGGCATGCACCACGAGTTCGACGGCGCGCCAGGGCGGGCGCCAATGCGGTGATCAGTGCGATACTCGGACAGTTCCGACGGGTGGATGACGCGTCAGCTGGTCGCACCGCACACGGAACCGACCGGGGATCAGGACAGGGAGGCGCGGCATGGGAGCACTTCGCGACGAGCACCACAACGGGTGGCTGATGCCGTCCGGGAGCTACCCGGCTGCGGTGTACGAGGACGACTGGGGCACCGCCGACACCATTCCGGCGCTGCCCAACCCGGCGCGGATCGTCTCCGTGAAGCCGACCGGGTTCGAGTCGGCCCGCACCGTCGGTGAGCACGTTCGGTCCGGCACCCCCGTGGTGATGGACGTGACCGAGATGGATGACGCCGAGGCCAAGCGCATGGTCGACTTCGCCTCCGGTCTGGTCTTCGGCACCCAGGGCGGGATCGAGCGGATCGCCCGCCGGGTCTTCCTGCTCACCCCGCCGGAGGTCGAGGTGATGGTGATCGACCGGCCGCTGGACGACACCGGGTTCTACAACCAGAGCTGACCGGGGCCGCCCTGGGCGGGGGATCAGCTGCCGAACGGCAGCTCCAGCTCTGCCCAGACCACCTTGCCGTCCTTGGTCGGCCGGCTGCCCCAGCGGTGGGCCAGCTCGTTCACCAGGTACATCCCCCGCCCGCCCTCGTCCTCCGAGCCGGCCGGGCGCAGCCGGGGCTGCTGGCGCCCGGTGTCGCCGACCTCCAGGGTGAGCGTGCGGTCCCGGAAGAGCCGCAGCCGCAGCGGCTCGCCACCGTGCACCAGGGCGTTGGTGACCAGCTCGCTGACCAGCAGCTCGGCGAAGTCGGCCAGCGAGATCAGGCCCCAGGCGGTCAGCGCGCCACGGGTGAACCGGCGGGCCGCGGCCGGGATCGGGCCCTCGCCGGTCAGCGGCAGGGTGGCGATCCGGTCCCGGGGCACCGGCAGCGCCCGTGCCATGATCATCGCCACGTCGTCCTCGCTGCCGTCGCGGACCAGTGCCGAGATGACCGCGTCGCTGTGCGCCTCCAGGGTGCGGCCGCGCGCAGCCAGGGTGGCGCACAGCTGGTCGATGCCCTCGTCGATGTCGGCGCCTCGGCGTTCCACCAGGCCGTCGGTGTAGAGGGTCAGGATGCCGCCCTCGGGCAGGCTGAACTCGGTGTTCTCGAAGACCGCGCCGCCGACCCCGAGCGGCACCCCGGGCGGGGTGTCCAGCACCCGGGCCTCGCCCGAGGGGCCCATCACCACCGGCGGCAGGTGCCCGGCGCTGGCCACCGTGCAGCCGCGGTCCACCGGGTCGTAGACCGCGCAGACGCAGGTGGCGAACTGGCCCTCGCCGATCCCGTTGGCGGTCTCGTCCAGCCGGGCCAGCACCTGGGCGGGCGGCATGTCCAGGGTGGCCAGGGTGCGGGCGACGGTGCGCAGCTGGCCCATGGTGGCGGCGGCCCGGATGCCGTGGCCCATCACGTCGCCGACCACCAGCGCGACCCGCCCGCAGGAGAGCGGCACCACGTCGAACCAGTCACCGCCGACCTCGCTGACCACGCTGCTCGGCAGGTAGCGGTAGGCGATCTCCAGGCCGAGCGTGCGGTGGACCTCCTGCGGCAGCAGACTGCGCTGCAGGGTGAGCGCGGTGTCCCGTTCCCGCCGGTAGAGCCGGGCGTTGTCGATGCTCACGGCGGTGCGGGCGACCAGTTCCTCGGCCAGCGCCACATCGGCCTCGCCGAACGGCTCCGGGTTGCGGGTGCGGACGAACTCGGCACCGCCGAGCACCATGCCGCGGGCCAGCAGCGGCACCAGCAGGTAGGAGTGCAAGCCGGCGGCGAGCGCGGGTTCGACCCGCTCCTGGCGGGCCGCGATGGTCCGCAGCTTGGCCTCGTCCATGTGGGGGACGTACAGCGTGCGGCCGCTGCGCAGGCTCTTGGTGTACACCCGGCTGGATTCGTAGGCGGTGGTCTCGCCGATCGCGTCGGCGGCGGTGGTGAGGGCGTCCTCGAACGCCTCCCCGGCCGCCACCGCGCGCAGCAGCACGCCCTGGTCGGGCGCCAGCACGCCGGGTTCCTCGCCCTGCAGGATCGGGTCGAGCAGGTCGACGGTGGCGAAGTCGGCGAACCGCGGAACGACGGCGGCGATCAGCTCTTCGGCGGTCCGCTGCATGTCCAGCGTGGTGCCGATCCGGGCGTTGGCCTGGGCAAGCAGGGTGAGCCGCTCCTGGGCCCGGGCGGCGCGGGCCTCGGCCTGGAACCTCCCGGTGACGTCGATGATCGAGGAGCTGACGCCGAGCACCCGCCCGGCCGGGTCGGCGAGCCGGAAGTAGGAGGCCGACCAGGCGTGCTCGTGGCCGGGGTCGCCCGGGGTGCGGCCGTGCGAGCGGGCGTCCAGCACCGGCTCGCCGGTGAGCAGCACGTGGCGCATCACGGCCTCGATCTCGGTGGCGTTGATGCCGGGCAGTACGGCGTTGATCCGGTGGCCGAGGTGGTCGGCGACCGGCAGGCCATTGAACCGGGCGAGCGCTTCGTTGAGCCGGACGAAGCGCAACTCGGTGTCGTAGACGGCCAGGCCGATCGGGGACTGGGTGAAGAAGCCGTCGAGCACGGCGAGGTTGGCCTCGACCTGCTGGACGGCTTGCACGTCGGTGCCGGTGGCCAGCACCAGCGGGCGGCCGCCCGGGCCGCTGATGCCGTAGGTGCGCAGCTCCAGCCGGACTTCATGGCCGTCCTTGTGACGGACCGGGAAGACCCCGGACCAGCGGCGGCCGCCGAGCACCCGCTCGTAGAGCCCCATCGCCGCGCCGCGCTGCCGCTCGGTGGTGAGCAGCGGGGCCGCGCGCTGCCCGACGATCTCGTCCGCCGACCAGCCGAGCAGCCGTTCGGCGTCCTCGCTCCAGTGCAGCACCACGCCGTCGGCGTCGAGCAGGGCGGTGGCGAGTGGGACCAGGCGGTGGCCGTTCAGGCGGGCGGGGTCGATGTGCGGTGCTGGTGTGTCCATCGGCAACCACCCGGCGGCTCGGCTTCGGTCGGCTCGCTTCCAGGTTGCCTGGTGCTGGGCGCGGCGGCGACCGGTGGTGACCTCGGGTCAGTTCTGCTCCACCGGTGCGGCGGCCGCGCCGTCCACGGCTGCCTGGAGCATCGCCGACCACTGCCTGACCACCCCGGACCGGCGCTGGGAGTCGTCGGTGAGCAGGTTGGCCAGGCCCAGGCCGCGGGCCAGGTCGAGGGTGGCCTGCACGGTCTCGCGGACACCCGGGGTGCCCTCGTCGAGGCCGAGGAACTCCAGGGCGGCCCGGTGGGACTCGCGGCCGACCCGGTTCTCCAGGGCGATGATCCGGGCCCGCAGCGGCTCCTCGGTGGCGGCGGCCACCCACAGGTGCAGGGCGGCACGGAACAGCGGGCCGGTGTAGAGGCGGATGATCAACTCCACCACCGCCTCGGTGCGGGCCGGACCGAGCGGCGGCAGCTCCCCGGTGTCGGCGCGCAGGGCGGCCAGCCGCTCGGCTGCCACGTGTTCGACGGCGGCGGTGAAGAGGTCCTCCCGGGTCGGGAAGTGGTGCTGGGCGGCACCCCGGGTGACGCCGGCGCGTTCGGCCACCACGGTGACCGTGCTGCCGTTCCAGCCGAGCTCGGCCAGGCAGTCGACGGCGGCCTCCAGGAGCCGCTGGCGAGTGGCGCGGCTGCGGTCCTGCTGGGGGGTGCGGGCGGCGGTGCTCATGACGGTGAGGTCCTTCGGTGGTCCAACGGCGGCACGGGTGACGGGGCCCGGCCACCGCATCTTTGCAGACGGTGGCCGGGGTGCGCCTTGGGGCGGCTAGCGCCCGCGCAGCTCACGGCGGAGGATCTTGCCACTGGCGGACTTGGGCACCGCGCTCAGGAAGTCGACGAAACGGACCTTCTTGTACGGGGCGACCCGGTCGGCCACGTAGGCGATCACCTCCGCCTCGGTGAGGCTGCTGCCCGCCGCCCGCACCACGAAGGCCTTGGGGCGCTCGGTGCCCTCCACGTCGGTGACGCCGACCACGGCGGCGTCCACGATCTGCGGGTGGGTCAGCAGCAGGGCCTCCAGCTCGGCCGGGGCGACCTGGTAGCCCTTGTACTTGATCAGCTCCTTCACCCGATCGATGACATGCAGATAGCCGTTCTCGTCCTGGTAGCCGATGTCGCCGGTGTGCAGCCAGCCGTCCGCGTCGATCATCGCGGAGGTGTCGGTGGGGCGGCCGAGGTAGCCCTTCATCACCTGCGGTCCGCGGATCAGGATCTCGCCGGACACCCCGAAGCCGGCGTCGGTCTCCAGGCCGTCGGTGCTGATCACCCGCAGCTCGGTGCCGGCGATCAGCTTGCCGACCCCGCCGGGCGCGCGGTTCGGGTCGTCGAGCAGGTCGACATGGCTGGCGGGTGACAGCTCGGTCATGCCGTAGCCCTGCTGGATGGCCGGGAGCTTCAGCCGGGCCGCGGCGACGGCGGCCAGCTCGGCGTCCAGCGGGGCGGCGGCGCTGAGCACGTAGCGCAGCGAGGAGAGGTCGTACCGGTCCACCAGCGGGTGCTTGGCCAGCGCCAGCACCACCGGCGGCGCCACCAGCAGGCCCTCCACCTGGTACTGCTGGATCGCGGTCAGGAACTGCTCCAGGTCGAACCGGGGCAGCACGATCACGGTGCCGCCGGCCCGCAGCGGGCGGTGCATCAGCATCGTCAGACCGTAGATGTGGAAGTACGGCAGGACGGCGAGCATCCGCTCGCCGGGGTGGACCGGGCGCACTGCGTCCACCTGGCTCAGGTTGGTGGCGATCGACTGGTGAGTGAGCATCACGCCCTTGGGCAGGCCGGTGGTGCCGCTGGAGTAGGGCAGCGCGGCCAGGTCGGTGGCCGGGTCGATGGCCGGCACCGGGGCCGGGGTGGTGGCGGGCAGGTCGCCGAGGGTGCGGTGGCCGGCCCCGGGTGCGCCGGCGGCCAGGTCGAGCAGGAGGATCTCGCGCACCTTCGGACCGCCGTCGGCGGTGGCGGCCAGTGAGACCGGCAGCAGCACCTCGGCCGTGGTGATCCACTGGGCGCGGCTGTCCCGCAGCTGGTCGGCCAACTCGCCCGGGGTGGCCAGTGAGGAGACGGTGGTGAGCACGGCGCCGACCCGGCTGACGGCGTAGACCGCGACCGGGTAGGCGATCGAGTTGGGGCTGTGCAGCGCCACGACGTCCCCCGCCGCCACCCCGGCCGCGGCCAGTCCGGCGGCCACCCGCTCGACGGCGTCGGCCAGTTGGGCGTAGCTCAGGCTCTCGCCGGTGACGCCGTCGATCAGCGCGGGTGCCTCACCGAACCGGTCGGCGCCGCCCAGTACCGCCTCATGGAGCGGCAGTTCGACCAGGGGGACATCGGGGAACTCGCTGCGAAAAGCCATCGCCACTCCTGCTACTGGGTATCCGGATCTGACGCGCACCGCGGTGGCGCCGGTTGCCGAAGGTGCTGCTACCCCGGTGCCCGGCGCCCACACGCGCCTTCACCCTCAGTAGGACCGGGGCAGCCCGAGGGAGTGCTGGGCGACGTAGTTGAGGATCATCTCACGGCTGACCGGGGCCACCCGGCCGACCCGGGTGGCGCTCAACAGGGCGGCCAGGCCGTACTCCTGGGTCAGCCCGTTGCCGCCCAGGGTCTGCACGGCCTGGTCGACGGACCGGGTGGCGGCCTCGCCGGAGGCGTACTTGGCCATGTTGGCGGCCTCCCCGGCGGCCAGGTCGTCGCCCGCGTCATAGAGGTGGGCGGCCTTGCGCATCATCAGCCGGGCCAGCTCGACCTCGATGTGGCACTGGGCGAGCGGGTGCGCCAAGCCCTGGTGGGAGCCGATCGGGGCGTCCCAGACGGTACGGGTCTTGGCGTACTCGACGGCGGTGTTGAGCGCCTGCCGGGCCACGCCGAGGGAGAACGCGGCGGTCATGATGCGCTCCGGGTTGAGCCCGGCGAACAGCTGCAGCAGGCCGGCGTTCTCGTCGCCCACCAGCGCGTCGGCGGGCAGCCGGACATCGTCCAGGAAGACCTGGAACTGGCGCTCGGGCGAGACGAGTTCCATCGGGATCGGCCGGTACTCGAAACCAGGGGTGTCCAGCGGCGTGATGAACAGGGCCGGCTTGAGCTTGCCGGTGCGCGCGTCCGCGGTGCGCCCGACCACCAGCACCGCGTCGGCGCCGTCGAGGCCGGAGATGAAGACCTTGCGGCCGTTCAGCACCCAGTCTTCGCCGTCCCGCTTGGCCACGGTGCTGAGCCGGTGCGAGTTGGAGCCGGCGTCCGGCTCGGTGATGGCGAAGGCCATCCGGCGGCTGCCGTCGGCCAGCGAGGGCAGCCAGGCGCGCTTCTGCTCCTCGGTGCCGAACCGGGCGATGATGGTGCCGCAGATCGCCGGGGTGACCACCAGCATCAGCAGCGGGCAGCCGACCGTGCCCAACTCCTCCAGCACGATCGACAGTTCGTAGACGCCGGCGCCGCCGCCGCCGTACTCCTCCGGCAGGTTGACGCCGAGGAAGCCCAGCTTGCCGGCCTCGCGCCAGAGTTCGTCGGTCTGCTCGCCGGCGCGGGCCTTGGCCTGGAAGTAGCTCGCGCCGAAGCGGCGGCCCAGATCGCCGACCGCCTTGCGCAGCGCGATCCGTTCGGGGGTTTCGATCAGCGGGCTCTCGGTGCTGGTCATCACGGGGACTCCTGTTCGGTCAGCGGTTCGTGGTGGCTCAACTGGTCCAACTCGGGCTCGGCGGCGATGGTTACGACTCGGCGGGGGCCACCACGGCCAGCAGGGCGCCGGGTTCGACCTGCTGGCCGCGGGCGGCGCGCAGTTCGGTGAGCAGGCCGTCGACCGGTGCCACGACCTGGTGCTCCATCTTCATCGCCTCCAGCCAGAGCAGCGGCTGACCGGCCGTCACCTGATCGCCGACGGTGGCGCCCAGGCGGATCACCGTTCCCGGCATCGGGGCCAGCAGGGCGCCGGGCAGCTGCTGGTCGACCGGCTCCGGGAAGCGCGGCAGCGCGGTCAGCACCAAGGACCGGCCCGGGGTGTCCAGGTGCACCTCGGTGCCGTGGACGGCCACCTCGATGGTGCGGCTGACCCCGTCCAGCTCCAGCACCACCCGGTCCGGCGCGGCCGCCAGCAGCCGCACACCGGGGTGGTCCTCGGCTTGGAGGCCGGCCCGGGCCATGCGGTAGCGGACCGTCAACTCCTCGCCGTCGCCGGTGCGGTAGCGCTTGACCTGGGGCTGCGAGGGCAGATTGCGCCAGCCGCTGGGCAGTGCGCCGCGGCGGCCGGCGGCGTCGGCCAGGGCGGCGGCGAGCGCGGCCAGTGGCAGGGCACCCTTGTCGGTGGCGGGCAGCAGGTCGGCCGCGTGCTCGGCGAGGAAGGCGGTGTCCACCCGCCCGGCCATGAAGGCGGGGTGGCGAAGCGCTCGGACCAGCAGGTCACGGTTGGTGCCCAGGCCGTGGATCCGGGCCCGGGCCAGTGCGCCGGACAGCTTGCGGGCGGCGGCGGCCCGGGTCGGGGCCCAGGCGATCACCTTGGCCAGCATCGGGTCGTAGTGGATGGACACGGTACTACCGTCCACCACACCGGAGTCCACCCGCAGCCCGTCGCCGGCCGGCAGGTCGAAGCGGTGCAGGGTGCCGCTCTGCGGCTGCCAGCCTGCGGCCGGGTCCTCGGCGTAGAGGCGGGCCTCGATGGCGTGGCCGTGCGGCTCGGGGGCCTGCTCGGACAGTGGCTCGCCTTCGGCGACGGCGAGTTGCAGGGCGACCAGGTCGACTCCGGTGACCGCCTCGGTGACCGGGTGCTCGACCTGGAGCCGGGTGTTCATCTCCAGGAAGAAGAACCGGCCGTCGGGGGCCAGCAGGAACTCGGCGGTCCCGGCGCCGGTGTAGCCGATCGCTCGGGCGGCGGCGGTGGCGGCCTCGGCCAACTCGGCGCGCAGCTCGGCATCCAGGCCGGGGGCCGGGGTCTCCTCGATCACCTTCTGGTGCCGCCGCTGCAGGGAGCAGTCGCGCTCACCGAGCGCCCAGACGGTGCCGTGGGTATCGGCGAGCAGTTGCACCTCGATATGGCGGCCGGTCGGCAGATAGGGCTCCAGGAAGACCTCGCCGCTCCCGAAGGCTGCGGCGGCCTCGGCCTGCGCCATCGTCAACTGGTCGGTCAAGTTGGCCAGCTCGCTGACGATCCGCATGCCGCGACCCCCGCCGCCGGCGGCTGCCTTGACCAGCAGCGGCAGGTCCGCCTCGGTGGCGGCGGCCGGGTCGACGGGCGCCAGCACCGGCACCCCTGCTGCCGCCATCAGCCGCTTGGCGGCGGTCTTGGAGCCCATCGCGGCGATCGCCTCGGGACTGGGCCCGATCCAGGTCAGGCCGGCCGCCTGGACGGCGCGGGCGAACTCCGGGTCCTCGGAGAGGAATCCATAGCCGGGGTGGACGGCGTCGGCGCCGGCCGCGAGCGCCGCCGCCACCAGCAGGTCGGCCCGGAGGTAGGTGTCGCCGGGCGCGGCCCCGGGCAACCGGACGGCGCTGTCGGCCTCGCGGACGTGCGGGGCGTCGGCATCCGGGTCGGAGTACACCGCCACGGTGGCGATGCCGAGGTCGCGGCAGGTGCGGAAGATCCGCCGGGCGATCTCGCCCCGATTGGCGACCAGCAGGCTGGAGATCATGATCTGACGGTTCCTCACATTGGTCACATTCGGAAAACGCCGTAGCCGCGCGCCCCTTGGACGGGGGCGCTGTGGATCGCGGAGAGGCACAGGCCCAGCACGGTCCGGGTGTCGCGCGGGTCGATCACCCCGTCGTCGTAGAGGCGGCCGGAGAGGAAGGCGGGCAGCGACTCGGCCTCGATCTGCTGCTCCACCGCCGCGCGGATCGCCGCGTCCGCCTCCTCGTCGTACGGCCGGCCCTTGGCGGCGGCCGACTGGCGGGCCACGATCGAGAGCACGCCCGCGAGTTGCTGCGGTCCCATCACCGCCGACTTGGCGCTGGGCCAGGCGAACAGGAAGCGCGGCTCATAGGCCCGCCCGCACATGCCGTAGTGCCCGGCCCCGTAGGAGGCGCCGATCAGCACCGACAGATGCGGGACGGTGCTGTTGGAGACCGCGTTGATCATCATCGCGCCGTGCTTGATGATCCCGCCCTGCTCGTACTCCTTGCCGACCATGTAGCCGGTGGTGTTGTGCAGGAAGACCAGCGGGATGTCCCGCTGGTTGGCCAACTGGATGAACTGCGCGGCCTTTTGGGACTCCTCGCTGAACAGCACGCCCTGCGCGTTGGCCAGGATGCCCACCGGGTAGCCGAACATGGTGGCCCACCCGGTGGCCAGGCTGCCGCCGTACCGCGGCTTGAACTCGTCGAAGTCCGAGTCGTCCACGATCCTGGCGATCACCTCGCGCGGATCGAACGGCACCTTGAGGTCGCCGGGGACGATGCCGAGCAGTTCCTCCTCGTCGTAGCGCGGCGGGGCGGCGGCCGGGTCGAGGCCGGGCCCGGCCTTGCGCCAGTGCAACCGGTGCACGATCCGGCGGGCCTGGCGGATCGCGTCGGGCTCGTCCACCGCGAAGTAGTCGGCCAGGCCCGAGACTCGGGCGTGCATCTCGGCGCCGCCCAGCGACTCGTCGTCGCTCTCCTCGCCGGTGGCCATCTTCACCAGCGGCGGACCGCCCAGGAAGACCTTGGCCCGCTCCTTGACCAGCACGGTGTGGTCGGACATGCCCGGCACATAGGCGCCGCCGGCGGTGGAGTTGCCGAACACCACCGCGATGGTGGGGATCCCGGCCGCGGAGAGCCGGGTGAGGTCACGGAAGAGTGCCCCGCCCGGGATGAAGATATCCTTCTGGCTGGGCAGATCGGCCCCGCCGGACTCCACCAGGCTGATCACCGGCAGCCGGTTGCGCATCGCGATCTCGTTGGCCCGCAGCGACTTGCGCAGCGTCCACGGATTGCTGGCGCCGCCGCGCACCGTCGGGTCGTTGGCGGTGATCAGGCACTCGGTGCCGGCCACCGTGCCGATGCCGGTCACCAGGCCGGCGCCGACCGGGAATTCACTCCCCCAGGCCGCCAGCGGGGAGAGCTCCAGGAACGGCGAGTCCTCGTCGAGCAGCAGCTCGATCCGCTCCCGGGCCGGCAACTTGCCGCGCTTCCGGTGGCGTTCGACGTACTTGGGGCCGCCGCCGGCCAGCGCCTTGGCGTGTTCGGCGTCCAGGTCGGCGAGTTTGGCGAGCATCGCGGTGCGGTGGGCGTGGTAGTCCGCCCCGGTCGGATCGAGCCGACTGGCCAGCACGGTCATGCGGTCACCAGCCCTTCGGTGGGCGCCGGTCGGGTCACAGCAGGCTCTCCGGGATCTCGACGTGACGGGAACGCAGCCACTCCCCCAGGGCCTTGGCCTGCGGATCGAACCGGGCCTGGGCGGCGACTCCCTCGCCCAGCAGTCCCTCGATCACGAAGTTCACGGCCCTCAGGTTGGGCAGCAGATGGCGGGTGATGGTCAGTTCGGCGGTCTCCGGCAGCAGTTGGCGAAGCCGGTCCACCGTCAGGGTGGCGGTCAGCCAGGGCCAGGCGGCGTCGCTGCGGACCCAGACGCCGAGGTTGGCGTCGCCGCCCTTGTCGCCGCTGCGGGCGCCCGCGATCAGGCCGAGCGGGGCCCGGCGGGTCGGGCCGGTGGGCGGTGCGAAGGTCTCGGGTGCGGTGGCCTCGGACTCGGCGGTCTGGGGCTCGGCGACCTCCGGTTCGGCGGCCTCGAGTTCAGCGGCCTCGGGTTCAGCGGCCTTGGGTTCCGCAGCCTTGGGTTCGGCAGCCTTGGGCGAGGGTTCGAGAGTGACCGGCGCGGGGGTGACGGCCTGGCGGGTGCCGTCCGGTCGCACCGCCCAGTGCGGCACCTCGTCCTGCGCCACGAAGGCGCTGCTGAACACCCCGTACGGCGCGCCGGGCCCGGGTGGCGCGGTGAGATGGAACCCCGGGTAGCCGGCCAGGCCGAGCTCCACGGCGGCCGAGCTCACCGCACGGCCGACCTTGGCCTGGTCGGCGTCCCGCACCGTCAGTTGCAGGAGTGCGCTGGCCTGCTGCTCGGTCGCGCCGTCCGGCTGGTCGGTGCGGGCCAGCGTCCAACGGACCTCGGCCGGCCCGTCCCCCAGCACCGGGTCCAACTGGTCGCGGATCAGCGCGGCCTTGGCCTCGATGTCCAGGCCGGTGAGGACGAACACCACCTCGTTGCGCCAGCCGCCGAGCCGGTTGAGGCCCACCTTGAGGGTGGCCGGCGGGGCCTCGCCGCGCACTGCGCTGATCCGCACCCGGTCCGGGCCCTGCTGCTCCAGCCGGACGGTGTCCAGCCGGGCGGTGACATCCGGGCCCAGGTAGCGGGGACCGCCGGTCTCGTACAGCAGTTGGGCGGTGACCGTGCCCACGGTGACCGCGCCGCCGGTGCCCGGATGCTTGGTGATCACGCTGCTGCCGTCGGCGTGCAGTTCGGCGAGCGGGAAGCCGGGGTGGCGGGTGTCGTACTCGGTGAAGAAGGCGTAGTTGCCGCCGGTGGCCTGGGCACCGCACTCCAGCACATGGCCGGCCACCACGGCGCCGGCCAGCGCGTCGAAGTCGGTGCGGCTCCAACCGAAGTGCGCAGCCGCCGGGCCGACCACCAGGGCGGCGTCGGTGACCCGACCGGTCACCACCAGATCGGCGCCGGCGGTCAGGCAGTCGGCGATGCCGAAGGCACCCAGGTAGGCGTTGGCGGCGAGCAGTCCGGCCGGATCGGTGAACTCGGCGGCCCTGGGCAGCAGATCGTCACCGGTGACATGTCCCACCTTGAGGTCGAGGCCCTGACGCTGCGCCAGTTCACCGATTTTCACGGCGAGGCGCGCGGGGTTGAGCCCCCCGGCGTTGACCACGATCCGCACGCCCCGGTCGTGCGCCAACCCGAGGCACTCCTCCAGCTGGCGCAGAAACCCCTTGGCGTACCCGAGTTCGGGGTCCTTGAGCCGCTCCCGAGCCAGGATCAGCATGGTGAGCTCGGCCAGGTAGTCCCCGGTGAGCACATCCAGCGGCCCCCCGGTGAGCATCTCCCGGAAGGCGGCGAACCGGTCCCCGTAGAAGCCGGAGGCGTTGCCGATCCTCAGCGGCGTGACGGTGGACCCGGATACGGGGTTGAGCATGCGTGGGCAGCCTCTCTGGCGCGGCACACGGGACGCACATGATGGTGGGTCAAGATCACAAAAAAAGCAATCACGCATGCTTGTTTTTGTCATCATGGACAGCGTGCCGTGGCACTATCGTTACGCGCTGTCCGCATCCGTCGGGGATGCGGCGAGGGGAAGGCCCACGGTGTTCACGAGCGTCCTGATGGTCGAGCAGCCGCTGTCTGCGACAGACGTCGACTTCGTCACGACCCTGCACGACGACGACATGTCCTTCGTCGTCCTGATGCAGCCACGCGGCAAGGAGGACCGGCTTCTTCGCGCGATCGACGATGTCGCGCTCGGCGAGCTCGAGGAGGCGGTGCACGAGGGCGATGAGCCCGAGGGCGAGGCAGCCCTCAGGCCTGCTGCTGCCGCGCTGGAGCACTCACTCGGGGCTCTGCGAGCGGCGGGCTGTGAGGCCGTTGGCCAGATCGTCGATGACCATCCACTGGATCTGCTGCGGTCGGTGGTCGATCAGACGCATGCCGATGAGGTGATCGTGCTGGTGGCCCCGCACCTGGTGGAGGAGTTCTTCCACCGGGACTGGGCGAGCCGGGCACGCCACAAGGTGGGTGTTCCGGTTCTGAAGCTCTACGCCCACGCCGACGAGGAGGAGGCGACGGAGGTGGAGTGATGCGGCGCATGGCGGATCATCACTCGGTGGGTGACTGTCGCCGAATCTGCGCTCGCACTCGCCGGCCCTAGAACCGGCCGGGGTACGGGCCTGAGCCACCCACGCGGTCGTAGATCCGGCGTAGCCAGGGCTCACGGACGGCGGGGAGTCGGGCCAGGGTGTACAGGAACACGCCGCGGTCCGGCTCGAACAGCTGCCGGGGACGCAGTGGCAGCGGTTCGTCGCGGAGCACGAGCTCGGGCAGTCGGCCGGTCACGGGAATCAGCAACCGGTCGTTGTGGAAGGCCAGGTGAGTCCATACGTCGGCGGACAGCGGCACGGTGGCCGTACCGCCGGGCGGCTGCCACACGTTCCCCGTCTGCGGGTGTCGCGGCACCAGTAGCAGGTCGGGGACCGGATCCCGGACCGGCAGACCCGGACCGGCCAGGGCCAGGGTCTTCGCGGGTGGCGCCGGAAGCAGTCTGCCGAGCGGTCGCCGGAACATCTCCGCGATCAGCCCGTCAGGTACGGCCACGGCTTCGCCTCCCGAGGCCGCCACCAGGTGGGCCAATGCCTCCCCGGCCGCCGCCTCCCAGTGGGAGTCCCAGAATCCGCCGGGTGCGATGGGCGGGGTGCGGTTCGTCTCCTGGACCAGCGCCTCCCAGTCGAGCGCCCGGTCGGCGGGGCCGTCGACCGGGATGCGGCGCACCGCCTCCCGTGTCAGCCGAACCTCCTGCCAGCGGTCGCAGTCATCAATGCGGGTCCCGACCGGCGCACCGCAGATTGCGCACCGCAGATTGGGCCCCTCGCCGCCGTCGACCCCGCAGCACGCGGAGCGGCTCGACTCCGGGGTCAGCACCGTGTTGCAGGCGTCACCCGGGGCCATCACGAACGTTCCCCGCGCCCCTTCCGACAGGAAGTGGACCGGCGCGAACAGCCCCCGGGCCACCGCCTCGCCCTCTCCGAGTTCGCGCCACGGCCGCCCGGGCGGCCCCCATGGCTCCGAGTCCACGGCATACGTCCCGGCTGCCATCAGCGGTGGGAGCCACCGCTCGCGGCCGTACGACTGGTGAGCCAGTACCGGGAGCGCGACCTGCGACAACGGGACGGTCAGCGGGCAGTCGCATCCCGCACAAGCGAACATCTCCCCCATGACCCCTCCCCCGGTTGACTGGATTGTTCCAGTCAACCGGGGAGGGGCCAACAGCCTTATCGGTCGGCTGAGTCGCCCAGCCGGGCTTCCAGGCTCTCGATCCGCGCGACCAGCGGCTGGAGTTGCTGCTGCAGCTGCTGCTGGAGCAGCGAGGTGAGCTGGCCGGCCGAGGGGGGCGTGGTGCCCTGGCCGGCGCGCAGGTAGTTGTAGCCGACCAGGGCTGCGGCCACCGCGCGGCGGGTCAGCTTGGGCTCCGCGCCGGCCGCCCGCAGCACCTCGCCCCCGGCGCCGTCGGGCTCGGCGACCAGGCCGAGCAGCAGGTGTTCGCAGCCCACGTAGTTGTGGCCCAGCATGCCGACCTCGGCCACGGTGAGCTCCAGCACCCGGGCGGCCGGGCCGCTGAACCGCAGTGCGCTGTCCGGGCCCTGCCCCGGCTCAGCGGACGAGGCGCCCGCCAGCGCCGCGGTGAGCTGCTCGGGGGCGATCTCCAGCGCGCCGAGCACCTGGAGCGCCAGGTTGCCGCCCTCGGCGAGCAGGCCGGCGAGCAGGCGGGCGGTGGAGACGTTCGGCTCCCCCGCCTCGCGGGCCTGCTCGATGGCGAGGCGCACCGCGTTGCGGGCCCGGTCGGTGAACCGGGCCAGCGCGGGCTCGCCACCGTCCAGGTCCTGGGTGACGGCCGCCTGGATCGCGTTCGCCTGGCGGACGGCGTGCTCCAGGGCGCGCTGGCAGATCGGCGAGACCGACAGGCCCGCCGCCCGGACGGCCTCGGCGAGCTCATCGGGCAGGTACACGTTGATCTTGGGCATGGCTGATGCCTCCAAAGGCCTCGTTGGGACCGATGCCACAGTTGTACCCCGCAGTGGGGGTACGACGATATAACCCCATGAGGCAATGCCCGTCTTTTGCCGCACTCGGAAGTAGCTGGGAGTCGGCTGCGACCCACTCCGGGCGATACCTCGGCGGATCGCCACATATCAGACAGCCATGGCCGTCGAGCTGCCAGCTCCACAGCGGGAACTCCCAGCCGGACCCAGGGTTTCCCAACCACGGTGCGCAACAGTCGGTGACGTCGCCGGCGCTACCGCCCGCCGCGTCAGCGGCACCAAAGCTTCTGCGCCGACTCCTCTGCACCACTGCTGCGCCGTACCGAGGCGCTGCATCGAAGCACGACACGAAGCGCCATACCGAAACAGCTCATCGAAGACCAGGAGGCACCGGCCTTGTCCCGGACCACCATCCGCACCGTCGGGGCCGCCGCACTGCTCGCCGCCGGCCTGCTGCTCACCGGCTGCTCCTCCAGCAGCTCCAACACCAACGCCGCGTCGGCCTCGAACTCGCCGTCCGCCAGCGCCTCCGGTAGCGGTGCGGCCGGACGTGCCGCCTACATGGCCTGCCTGAAGGACCACGGCGTGACGCTGCCCACCGGCCGTCCGAGCGGCCACCCGAGCGGCGCCCCGGGCGGCGGCGGCAACGGCGGCGGCGGACCGTGGGGTGGCGGCGGCTCGCCCGACCCGGCCCGGCAGGCCGCGATGCAGGCTTGCGCCTCGCTTCGCCCGCAGGGCGGCGGTGGCGGACGCGGCAACGGCGGCGGCCTCAACAGCTCGGCGATGCAGGCCTTCACCAGCTGCCTCAAGGACCACGGCGTGACGCTGCCGACCAGCGGCGGCCTGCGGGCCCTCAACACCGCCGACCCCAACACCGCCGCCGCCTACAAGACCTGCGCCCCGCTGCTGCCGGCCCGTCCGTCCGGCTCGCCCTCGGCGGGAGCGACCGACAGCCCCAGCGCCTGATCGGCCAACTCCTGGGCGGCTACCGTCACTTGCCCGCTGGCCGGAACAAGCCCTCGGTAGCCGCCCAGGAGAAGTCGTCCGCCTCGCCCTGGGCCGGCGCGATCCATTCGAGATACGGATCGGCCAGCGCCAGCACCTCGTCCCGCCGCTCCGCCCCGCCGCGCAGGCTGATCCCGACCGCATACACCTCGCCGGTGTCGCGCAGCGGCCCGGCCAGCGCGGCCGCAGCCACATCGGTGCGCGCGACCAGGCCCGGGGCCTCGGTGAACAGCCACGCCACCTTGCGGGTGCGGGCCGCCGCCGACAACTGGGCGGTGAACCGCTCCCGGGCCGGCGCGTCGAGATAGCTGAGCAGCGAGGCGGTGAAGACCACGACCGGCTGCTCGCCTGGCATTTCGGCGATCAGCCGCGCGGTGTCCCGCACGGCGTCGGCGCGAACCAGCGGGTGCGGTTCACGCCGCGCCAGCTCGATCGCCGCCCGCAAGGTGGCCAACTCCCGGACCTGCTCGGGCCAGATGAACGCCTCCAGCCACGGCCCGGCAGCCGGGTCGGCGGCCAGGTCCACCGGCTCCAGATCCGCGCCGATCCGATGCGCCACCACCGGTGTCTCGCCCAGCAGTTGATCCGCCGGGCCGCCGCCGCGCACGGTGGTGGACAGCGTCAGCGGCGCACCGCCACCGGAGTCCGCCGACTGCTCCCCGAGCCGGTAGCCGTAGCGGTCGAAGTGCAGGTTCAGCCCGGCGCTGGTGCCGACTTCCAGCAACGTCAGCGGCCCTGGCCAGTGCGCCGCGATCCGGCGCAGCCCCAGACGCAGCGCGAAACACCGCCGGATCTCGTTGGTCTGGGTGTTCCGAGTAGCCAACAACTCGGCCAGCTCGTCCGGATGTTCGGCGCAGAAGGCCCGGAACGCGGCCGGAGCCTGCTCGTCCACGGGCCGCTCCCCGCCGTGAATCGGGTAGTAGGCGGCCAGTTGGTGCCCGGTGCGGTCGCGCAGCAGGTGGTTCACGGCGGCGAACAGCAGGCTCGGGCGGCGCTGCGAGGCCGGGGTGGCCAGCAGCAGCCCGAGCAATGCGTCGTCCGCCGCCACGGTCTCGCTGAGCAACGCGTAGAGCGGTGAACGGCCTTGGCACTGCGTGCGGGCGAAGAACCGGAACAGGGTTCGGAGGTGGTCACGATCGGTCATGGCCACCATCAAAGCCCCATTCGCTCAGGGCAGCAGCAGAATACGGCCGAGATGGGAGCGCTCCTCCAGGATCCGGTGCGCGGTGACCGCATCGCCGAGCGGGAGTTGAGCATGGACGGCGGTGCGCAGGCGGCCGTCGGCGAAGTACGCGGCGGCCTCCTCCATGTCCTGCCGGGCCAGGTCCGGCCGGGCCGCCCGCCAGCCCAGCAGGGAGTAGCCGACGACCTGCTTGAGGCCGAACAGCTGGGTGACCGGCACGGCGTTCAACTCACCGCTGGCGGCGCCGAAGACGACGACCCGGCCGAGCGGGGCCAGCACCTCGAAGCTCTGCTGCAGGATCTGCCCGCCGACCGAGTCCAGGACCACGTCCACGCCGTTCGGTGCGGCCTTGCGGACGTGCTCGGGCCAGTCGGCGTCGCTGTAGTCGACGGCGACGTCCGCGCCGAGCTCGCGGGTGAACTCCAGCTTGGCCGCCGATCCGGCGGTGGCGATGACCGTGCCGGCGCCGAGCAGCTTGGCCAACTGCACGGCCAGGTGGCCGATTCCGCCGGCGGCGGCGTGCACCAGAACGGTCTCGCCGGGGGCGACTCGGCCGAGGCGCAGCGTCCGCAGCGCCAGCGGGGCTGCCATCGGCAGGGTGGTGGCCGTGCCGAGGTCGACGCCGTCCGGGACGGGTGCCAGCCAGGCGGCGTCGGCGACCACGTAGTCGGCGAACGCGTCCTCGGCCAGCGTGGCGACCCGCTGCCCGGTCAACTCGCCTGCCACGCCGGGGCCGACAGCCTCGACGGTACCGACCACGTCGCCGGTGAGGATGCCCGGCAGCGGCCGGTTGAAGATGGAGCCGGCTCCCCGACGGAACTTGGTGTCGACGAAGTTGGCCCCGATCGCCTCGGTGCGCAGCAGCACCTGCCCCGGACCGGGGACGGGGGTGTCGACCTCCTCCAGGGTCAGAACCTCGGGGCCGCCGTACTGGTAGTAGCGAACGCGTCGCATGATGCCTCCTTGATGCGGTGAACGCACCGGCCGTTAAACTGGACCGGCGGTCAGCTTTCATCAGGGACCGTACTGGACCGCCGGTCCAGTTGTCCATGGGGTACGACATGAACAGGAGTGGGCAGACCATGACGGAAGGCAGACGCGAACGCGCCGACGCGACCCGGAACCGGCGCGCGATCCTGCGGGCGACCGAGGAACTGCTCGCCTCCCAACCACCCGAGCAGGTCTCGATGGAGCGGATCGCGGCCGCCGCGGGGGTGGGCAAGGGGACCGTCTTCCACCGCTTCGGCAGCCGGATGGGCCTGATGCTCGCCCTGATGCAGGAGCGAGCGCTCGACCTGGGCGAGGCCGTGCGCACCGGGCCGCCGCCGCTGGGTCCCGGCGCGCCGAGCCGCGAACGCGTACTCGCCTTCCTGGACGCCGTGGTCGACATGGTCGCCCGCAACAAGAGCCTGCTGGCCGCCCTCGGCCACGCCGTCACCACCACCCCGCACGCGCACGACGACCAGCCGCGCGGCGCGCACCCGGTCTACCAGGAGTGGCACACCCACCTCAGCGCCCTGATCGCCGAGCAACGCCCCGACCTGGACGCCGACTTGGTCGCCCACCTGCTCCTCGGCGCGCTGCAGAGCGACCCCGTGCTGTGCCTGCTGGAGCGGGGCGAGGGCCGGCGACTCGCCGACACCCTGCGGGAGTTGGCCACCGGGCTGCTCGACAGGCAGTCGTGAACACCGAGCCGCGCACCTTTCCGCCACGGCCGATCCGGGGCTTGCGGGCGCGCTTCGTGCGCCAGGCCAGCTGCCCGTCCGACTTCGCGGACGTCACGGTGGACTTCGAGCCCTGGGAGGACGGCTTCGCCTTCGAGGTCGACCCCGAGGCCACCGTGGTCAACGATCCCGGCCCGCGCGAGCTGGCCGCCTATCACGCTGCCCTGGCCGCCGGAATGCGCGAGGAGTTGGCCGAGTTGGCCGGGTTGGCGAGCGGCGGCGGCCTGGTGGTGGCGGTGGCCGTCGTGGTGCGCCGCACCGTCGTCCATGACGTCGACTCGCACGCCGGGGCGTTCCACCGGGCCGGACGCCTCGCGGTGCGGGAGGCCTTCCGCCAGGCGTACGGCGGACCGAGCAAGCCCGAACGCCGCCGGGCGACCCCGAGTCGGTGAACTCGGAGCCGCCCGGCGCGTCGAGACGGGAGCACGGCTCGCGTTGAAACGGGAGCACCGCTCACGTCGCGACGGATCAGTGCTCGCGTCGCGACGGGATCAGTGCTGCTGAGCGGCCTTGATCTGCGCCCACGAGCGGGGCTGGGCCGCCGGTGCGGCGGCGGTGGCCAGGTGCGCCTGGCCGGCGGTCGGCTGGGCCGGCTTGGTGGCGGTGTAGAGCCAGGTGTGGAACAGGTCGCCGAGCTGCTTGCCGGAGATCCGCTCGGCCAGCGCCTGGAAGTCGGCGATGGTCCCGTTGCCGTACCGGTGCTCGGTGGGCCACGCCTTGAGCAGCTTGAAGAAGGCGTCGTCCCCGATCGTGTTGCGCAGCACCTGGATGGCCAGGGCGCCCCGGTCGTAGACCGCGTCGGCGAACTGGTTGGCCGCGCCCGGGTCGCCGGGCTTGACGGTCCAGAACGGGTCGTCGGCCGGGTGCGAACTGTAGACGTAGTCGGCGAGTTGCTGCGTGGTGCCCTCGTCCTCGTGCTCCGACCAGAGCCACTGGGCGTAGGTGGCGAAGCCCTCGTTGAGCCAGATGTCGCTCCAGCGCTCCAGCGAGACGCTGTCGCCGTACCACTGGTGCGTCAACTCGTGGACGACGACGGAGGGGTTGGCGCCGTTGGCGAACTGCCGGGGGCTGTAGAACACCCGGGTCTGGGTCTCCAGGGCGTAGTGGGTGGGCACGTTGGGCACGTAGCCACCGACCGTGCTGAACGGGTAGGGGCCGAAGTACCCGCTCAGCCAGTCGACCAGTTCCCCGGTGCGCTCGACGCTGGCGCGCGCCGCGTCCGCGTTGTCGCCGAGGTCCGGGCTGTAGGCGTTGATGACCGGGATGCCGCTGGGGCTGGTGCCGGTGGTGATGTCGAACTTGCCGATCGCCAGGGTCGCCAGGTAGGTCGCCTGCGGCTTGTTCTCGCGCCAGTTGTAGCGCGTCCAGCCGAGCTGCGAACTCGTCGAGGTGAGCACGCCGTTGCTGATCGCCTGGGTGCCGTCGGGGACCAGCACGGAGACGTCGAAGGTGGCCTTGTCCGACGGGTGGTCGTTGCTGGGGAACCACCACCACGCGGCCTCCGGCTCGTCGGCGATCACGGCGCCGTCGGGGGTGCGCTGCCAGGCGTCGAAACCGTAGGTGGAGACCGTGGACGGCACACCGGAGTACTGCACCACGATGGTCGCCTGGCTGCCGTCGGCCAGTGGCGTGTCGGGGGTGACCTGCAGCTTCTGCACCCCGACCACCGAGAACTTCGCCGGATGGCCGTTGACCAGCACCGAGTTGACGTTCAGCGCGAAGTCCAGGTCGAAGCTGGAGAGGTCCTGGGTCGCGGTGGCCAGCAGCGTCGCCGTGCCCTCCAACTGGTCGGTGGCGGGCTGGTACTTCAGCCGCAGGTCGTAGTGCGACACCCGGTAGCCGCCGTCCCCGTAGGTCGGGTAGTACGGGTCGCCCGCCCCGGGTGCCCCGGGCGTCGGGGTGGCGGCGGAGGCGGGGACGGCCAGCAGCAGGGTGGCCGCTGCGGCGGCCGAGACGAGCAGCTTCTTGCGCACGGGACTCCTCCGGATCAGTGGGATCAGCGTCTGGTTGACGCTGCCTCAGATCCCTGTCCCGATGGAAGGCCGCATACGCGAGATTTATGAGGTGTTCACGCTCGGAAACAGGCCATTTGTGCGTTCGCCTCAACCCGGCGGTTCAACGCGGCAGCTCAGCCCAACGGTTCAGCCAACGGTTCAGCCCGGCGGCTCACCCAGCCGTTCGCCACAGCCGCTCAGCCCAGCCGCTCAGCCCAGCCCCGCCGCCACGGTCTCCAGCGCGCGCAGCACCGGCCGGATCAGGGGGTGCTTCTCGGCGCCGCCCCGGACGGCGGCGAAGACCTTGCGAGTGGCCAGGGCACTGTCCACGGCCCGCACCGCCACCTGGTCGAGCTCGACCCCGCGCAGCGCCGAACGCGGCACCAGCGCCACCCCGGCGCCGGCCGAGGCGAGCGCGATCACCGCGCGGAAGTCGTCGGAGGAGTGCACCAGGCGGGGCGCGAAGCCGGCGTGCTCACAGGCCAGCAGCACCACGTCATGGCAGGGATTGCCCGGGTAGGGGCCGATCCACGTCTCGGCGGCCAGCTCAGCCATCGGTATCGGGCCCGACCCGGCGGCCAGCCGGTGCTCCAGCGGCAGCACCGCCTCGAACGGCTCGGCATAGAGCGGGAACCGGGCCAGCCGCTGGTCGTCGGCGCGCGGCGCGCCCCGGTACTCGACGGCGACGGCGAGGTCGGCCTGCCCGTCCAGCAGCATCGGCAGGCTGGCGTCCCCCTCGGCGTCCAGCACCTTGAGCCGGACCCCGGGGGCGGTGTCCACCAGGGCGGCGACCGCGGGGGCCAGCACCATGGAGATGCCGGTGGCGAAGGAGGCCACCGTGACCTCGCCCTGGGCGCCGGACGCGTAGGCGGCCAGATCGGCTTCGGCCCGCTCCAGCTGGGCCAGCACGGCATCCGCGTGGCCCACCAGGATCTCGCCGGCCGCCGTCAGCCGGACCCCGCGCCCGTCCCGGGCCAGCAGTGCGTGCCCGGTCTCCTGTTCCAACGCGGCCAGTTGCTGGGAGACGGCGGAGGGGGTGAGGTACAGCGCTGCGGCCGCGGCGGTCACCGTTCGGTGGTCCGCCACGGCACGCAAGGTCCGCAGGCGTCTGGCGTCGATCACCCGGTCAATTCTGCCAGGAAGTGTGACCAGTTCCGACGACAGACTTGACAGGGTCCCGTCGACCGCACTCAGCTCATGCGCTCAGCCGCGGCAGCAGACGGGCCCCGCCCCGACCGACGGGCTCAGGCGTCCAGCGCCGCCCGGGCGTCGACGAAGGCCGCGATGGCCCGCTCGACGTCCTCGGTGGAGTGCGCGGCGGACAGCTGGACCCGGATCCGGGCCTGGCCGTGCGGGACCACCGGGTAGGAGAACCCGATCACGTAGACACCGCGCTCCAGCAGCAGTTCGGCCAGCCGGCCGGCCCTGGCCGCGTCACCGATCATCACCGGGGCGATGGCGTGCTCGCCGGGCAGGACCTCGAAGCCGGCCTCGGTCATCTTGGTGCGGAACAGCTCGGTGTTGGCGGCCAGGCGCTCGCGCAGCTCGTGCGAGGTCTCCAGCAGGTCGAGGACCTTGAGCGAGGCGGCGGCGATCACCGGGGCCAGCGAGTTGGAGAACAGGTACGGACGGGACCGCTGGCGCAGCAGCGCCACGATCTCCCGGCGGGCGGCGACATAGCCGCCGGAGGCCCCGCCGAGCGCCTTGCCGAGGGTGCCGGTGATGATGTCGACCCGGTCCATCACCCCGTGCAGCTCCGGGGTGCCGCGGCCGTTCGGGCCGACGAAGCCGACGGCGTGCGAGTCGTCCACCATGACCATGGCGTCGTAGCGGTCGGCCAGGTCGCAGATCTCGGCCAGCGGCGCCAGGTAGCCGTCCATCGAGAAGACGCCGTCGGTGACGATCAGGCGGCGGCGGGCGTCCTGGGTCTCCTTGAGGCACTGCTCCAGCTCGGCCAGGTCGCGGTTGGCGTAGCGCTTGCGCTTGGCCTTGCTGAGCCGGATGCCGTCGATGATGCTCGCGTGGTTGAGCGCGTCGGAGATCACCGCGTCACGCTCGTCGAGCAGGGTCTCGAAGACGCCGCCGTTGGCGTCGAAGCAGGAGGAGTAGAGGATGGTGTCCTCCTGGCCGAGGAAGGCCGACAGCCGCCGCTCCAGCTCCTTGTGCACGTCCTGGGTGCCGCAGATGAAGCGCACCGACGCCATCCCGTAGCCCCAGCGGTCCAGCGCCTCCTTGGCGGCGGCGATCACCTCGGGGTGGTCGGCCAGGCCCAGGTAGTTGTTGGCGCAGAAGTTCAGCACCTCTCCCGGGCGGCCGCCGGAGGTCACGGTGACCTCGGCGTTCTGCGGGGTGCCGATCACGCGCTCGGGCTTGAACAGGCCGGCCTCGGTGATCTCGTCGAGGGTGGCCTGGATGTCGTCGCGCACAGAGTTGAACACAGCTCTCCTAAAGCGGTACCTGGTGCGGCAGTTGGGGCAGAAGGGTCAGACGTTCGACCAGTCGAGGATGATCTTGCCGCAGCGGCCGCCGGCCGCCTCGTCGAACGCGGCCTCGAACTCCTCGGCCGGGTAGCGGCCGGTGATCACCGGGGAGAGGTCGAGGCCGCCCTCCAGCAGCACCGACATCGCGTACCAGGTCTCGAACATCTCACGGCCGTAGATGCCCTTGATGGTGATCATCGAGGTGACCACCTTGGCCCAGTTGATCGCGAACTCCTCGGCGGGCAGGCCGAGCATCGCGATCTTGCCGCCGTGGGTGAGGTTGTCGATCATCGAGCGCAGCGCCTCGGGGCGGCCGGACATCTCCAGGCCGACGTCGAAGCCCTCGCGCAGGCCGAGCTTCTGCTGGCCCTCCTCGATGGTGTGCTGGGAGACGTCCAGGGCCAGCGAGACGCCGACCTTGCGGGCCAGGTCCAGGCGGTACGGGCTGACGTCGGTGATCATCACGTGCCGGGCACCGGCGTGCTTGGCGACCGCCGCCGCCATGATGCCGATCGGGCCGGCGCCGGTGACCAGCACGTCCTCGCCGACCAGCGGGAAGGAGAGCGCGGTGTGCACGGCGTTGCCGAACGGGTCGAAGATCGCGGCCACGTCCAGGTCGACCGGCACCCGGTGCACCCAGACGTTGGAGGCCGGCAGCGAGACGTACTCGGCGAACGCGCCGTCCCGGTTGACGCCCAGCCCCACGGTGTTGCGGCACAGGTGGCGCCGGCCGGCCAGGCAGTTGCGGCACTTCCCGCAGACCAGGTGGCCCTCGCCGCTGACCAGGTCGCCCACGTTGACCTCGGCGACCGACGAGCCGATCTCCACGACCTCGCCGACGAACTCGTGACCGATCGTCATCGGCGTTCTGATGGTCTGCTGCGCCCAGCCGTCCCACTTGCGGATGTGCAGGTCGGTCCCGCAGATGCCGGTCCGCAGCACCTTGATCAGCACCTCGTCGGGGCCGATGGTCGGCTCCGGGACCTCGCTCAGCCACAGCCCGGGCTCGGCGTGCTTCTTGACGAGTGCCTTCATGGCTGCGGCTCCTGAGTGGGCGGCGGGACGGGAGGGGTTCAGGGGCCCGGTCGCGGCGCCATTCCGCGCCGGGCCCGGGAGCAATCTGCCTGGTTGGAGGGGGTGCGGTCCATCGAGGAATTCTTAACGGCCGCCACAGCTCGGCTTCACGATGGTGCCCGAGCACGGTTCGGCGGACCGTTGCGCCGTGCCGGTCCTCACTCACACGGGCGATGTGGAGCGAGCGGCGGCGGGTCGCCGGAGCGGCACCTCGCGGCCTTGTCCCACTGGTTTTCGAATTCCAGTGGCCTTCGAACCCGTGACCGGCACGCCGCCAACTGGCGGAAGGTCCCCGCCGCACCTGCATGCGGACCTCACTGTCCCGATGTCCTAATGAGCGTACTGCCTCGGTGCCCGGTTCATGGGCATTTCAAAGGCATTGTTCCCATCTAGTTTTGGAGGAATCACCCATGCTCCACCGCATCAAGTGGGCGCTGGTCCTGGCCACCGCCGCAGGCATCGCCGCCGTGCCCACCGTCGCCTCGGCCCAGTCCTTCTCCGGTGGCAACCACGGCACGGTGATCGTCGGCGACGAGAACCAGGTCGCCGGTGACGACATCATCAACGCCGGCTGCGACGCCAACGTCGGCTCCTTCAACGGCTCGCACGACGAGCACCACCACCACGGGCGCAAGTGCGACCGGGACGACGACCGCGACCACGGCGACAAGTGCGACCGGCATCACCACCACCACCACGGGGACGACAACGGCCGGGAAGAGAACGGCCGGGACGACGAGGGCGGGCGCGGTGAGCACAGCAAGCACGACGAGAACGTGATGGGCGGCAACCACGGCACGGTGATCGTCGGTGACCGCAACCAGGTCGCCGGCTACGACATCATCAACGCCGGCCGTGACGCCAACGTCGGCTCCTTCAACGGCTCCGACCTGGGTCCGGAGATGGGGAGCCTGCTCAAGGGTCTGTAAGCCGATGACGGTGTGAGACGCCTCAGGCACCTCCGTCCGCCCCCCCCCCCCCCCCGGCGGGGGGGCCGCGGCGGGGGGGGGGGGGGGCCCGGGGGGGGGGGGGGCCCCCCCCCCGGGGGGGCCCGCCCCGCGGGGGGCGCGCCGGGACCGCGCCCCCCG